>UQQL01000069.1 GCA_900543275.1 uncultured Collinsella sp.
GCTCTGGGCGGCGCGCAGCGTCGACCGGTCCGCCGTTCGTTAGAACGGCGGAACCCTAATGTTCGATCCAGCAGCGCAGGGTCTCGCCGGCCTGCAGGTGACGCAGATTCTCCGCGGCGATGTCGACGACGTTGTTGAGCGTGGCTGCCAGGTGGAACCAGCCGGAGACGTGCGGCGTGATGAGCATGTTGGGCGCATCCCACAGGGGGCTTGTCGCGGGCAGCGGTTCGGGGTCGGTGACGTCGACCGCGGCGCCGGCGAGATGTCCCGACTCCAGAACGGCAACCAAGTCATCGGTGACCACAAGGTCGCCGCGGCCGCCGTTGGCAAAGAAGGCACCTGGTTTCATCGCGGCAAAGAACTCGGCGTTCGCCAGACCGCGGGTCTCGGGCGTGCTCGGCATAAAGGATGCGACGATGTCGGCCTCTGCCAGGCGCTCAGGTAGGGCGTCCATGCCGTCCATGTCCTCAAACACAATGGGGTAGACGAGTGGATGGCGCTTGATGCCGCGGACGTGCGCGCCCATGCCGCGGCAGAGCGTGGCAAAGTGACCGCCGATATCGCCCGCGCCCAGCACCAGCACGTTGGCGTTTTTGAGCGAGGTAACTGGCCCCAAATCCTCCCAGCGATGTTCGCGCTGCAAGTCGTGATAGCCGGGCAGGCGCTTCATCATGGAAAGGACCATGGCAAACATGTGCTCGCTCACGGCCTGGCCGTAGGCGCCCACCGAGCAAGACAGTTTGGCGTCGGCTGGCACGGTGCCGGCGGCCAAGTAATCGTCATAGCCCGCGGTCTGTAGTTGCAGCAGCTGGAGGTGCTCGCACGCGGTAAGTAGGGCAGGGTCTATGTTGCCCAAGATCACGTCGGCGTTGGCGACTTGTTCGCGCGTGATAGCGTCGGCGCTCGTGTAGATAAAGTCCTCGCCCGGAGCGCTCGACTCAAGAATTGCGCGATGGTGGTCGTTGACGGGCAGCAAAACCAAGATGTTCACAAGTAGTCCTTTCCGCTTGACCCGCCAAAAAGGGACAGGTTTATTTTGGCGGGTTTTATCAGGCAAAACGTTCAAACAAAAACGCCGGATGCTAGACGAGCGTGCCCGTCAGCATCCGGCGCATCCACGGCTACCAGCTCAGCAGCTCGTAGCCGTCCTCGGTCACTACGAGCTGTACCTCGCACTGGGCCGAATCGCTGCCGTCCTTGGTGCGCACACACCAGCCGTCGCCCTTGCTAATCTTGATGTCGGGCGCTCCGGCATTGACCATGGGCTCGATGGTAAAGACCATGCCCGGAGCCATGATGGTGTCCACATCGGGCGCCTCGGTGGTAAAGCCTACAAACGGGTCCTCGTGGAACTCCTTGCCAATGCCGTGTCCGCCGTACTCGCGCACCACGCTAAAACCGGCGTCCTCGACCGTCTTTTGCACGGCCTCGGCCATCACGGACAGCGGTAGCCATGGCTTGACGGCGGCTAGACCCGCTTCCACGCTGGCGCGAGTGACGTCGACCAGACGCTGGCGCTCGGCAGAGACCTTGCCGATGCAGAACATGCGGCTCGAATCGCTAAAGTAGCCGTCCAAGATCGTGGAACAATCGACGTTGATGATGTCGCCCTCGTGCAGCACGTCCGTATCGCAGGGGATGCCGTGACAGACCACGTCGTTGATCGAGGTGCACACGCTCTTGGGGTAGCCCTCATAGTTGAGGTCAGCCGGCGTGCCACCGTGTTCGATGGTGTAGTCGTAGATCATCTGGTCGATCTGGTTGGTGGTCATGCCCGCGGCGATGTGCTCGCCTACGTAGTCGAGCACGCCCACGTTGATGGCGGCCGAGCGCTTGATGCCCTCGATGTCGGCGGGTGTCTTGTAGAGCGTGCGGGGCAGAACCTCCCAGCCCTCTTCCCACAAGCGCTCGAGGCGCTCATCAAAGGCGCTATGGCATTTCTTGTATTTCTTGCCGCTGCCGCACCAGCAAGCGCCGTTGCGGCCGGGCACGGGTCCATTGTCAAACATGGCTAACTTCCTTTCATTCGCAGCTAGTATAGCCCACTCACAGGGCAGCTGCGCGCTAGTAGCTCACCTGGCAGGGAATGCCGAGGGCTTGGACGCGCGCGGCAATGGCGTCGAGCACCTCGGGCGCCGCTTTAGCAAGGCCGGCGACCGGTGTCTCGCGCGCCACCGTGTAGATGGTCGCTTCTTGCGGGCGAATGCGCTCAAGCGCCACGAGCCAGGGGGCAACGTACTCCTCGCCGGTGTTGTCGATGGGCTTGCCCTGATACTCACCGGTCAAAAAGATCGTCTGGATAATAACGTGACCGTCAAAGCTTTCGAACGTCTCAATCTGGTGCTCGACGTCGTAGGGGCCAACAGGCTGGTCGAGCAGCTGGATAAACGCCGGGTCGACGGTATCGAGCTTAAGAATGTTGTCGTCGACCATCATGAGCGCATCGTGTACCTGGGGACGGTCGGCGCGTGTGCCGTTGGAGAGCACGGCGATCTTGGAGTTTGGGGCAAGCTCGTCGCGCAGCGCGACGGCGCCGGCGATGGCCTGCGGAAACTCCGGCGCGGCGGTGGGCTCGCCGTTGCCTGCGAAGGTGATCACATCGGGGAGCTCGCCCTCGGCTGCCATCTCGCGCAGCTTTGCCTCGAGCGCGTCGAGCACCACGGCAGCCGTGTTATACGGCTCGTGGCAGGGGCGCTCGGCATTGAGGCCGTTTTCGCAGTAAATGCAGTCGAACGTGCAGATTTTGCCGCTGGCCGGCATCATGTTGACGCCGAGCGAGAGACCAAGGCGACGGCTGCGAACGGGCCCAAAGATGGGGCTGGCATTCAAAAACGTAGACATAGACATATGCTCCTCAAGACAATTGTGCCTAAGCATAGCATCGGCTCCGAAGCAAGGTGCGGGCTCTTGCTTTACAAGTTTCGTTTTTGCACGTCGCTCATTATGCCGTGCCATGAAAAGCCTCAGGTCGGGTACAGTTAATCTGTTAACAAAGCGTAAAGCAATGCGGGTCTATCCAACCGTACTGACGGGCAACTGGATGGGCATTGACGATGGGAACACAACATGGATTTTACGGTTGAGAATGCGGGCACCACGATCGCCTGTCGCGAGTATGCCGGCCCGGTTGTATCGTCCGATACGCCCGCCTTGGTGTGCGTGCACGGCGCCTGCGTCGACGGCGTCTTCTTTGACGCCATCGCCCGCGAGCTCGCCTGTGACTACCGCGTCATTGCCTACGATCGCCGCGGTTGCGGCGAGAGCGGCGACGCTGCAGACGGACGCTACGACCTCGCCGCCCAAGCCGCCGACCTGCAGGCCGTTATTGAGCATATCGGCGCTCCGGCAAACGTGCTCGCGCACAGTGCCGGTACGCTGGTGACCCTGGAGCTTCTCCGTGCAAACCCCGCCATAATCTCGCGTGCGATTCTGCATGAACCCGCCGTGACGGATGATGGTGCCGGCCTGGGCGCGGCCCCAGTTTTGCTCGAGATGATCGCCGCGGGAAAGGTCTCCAGGGCATTACGGGCCTTCCTGGGCGCCATCGGCGATTCGGACCCTGAGGCCCCCAAGTTAACCGAGGCAGAAGCCAAGTATGCCCTGCGCAACGGCCGCAGTTTCATGGCGAACGAATACGGGATTACTATGACCCGCGTTCCCGATTGGAATAGCGTTCGCGCGTCAAAAACGGTGGCCGCCGTGCTCCTGGGCGAGCTCTCGATTGGCACGCCCCGCGAGGCTGGCACGCGAGCGGCTGCCGAATATCTCGATTGCCCTCTCGTGACGATCCCGGGTGCGCATAACGGTCTGCGCGATCGCCCGGCAGCGGCTGCCCGGGCTGTCCGTGGCATCCTGGGGCTCTAACACTCGCAATGGCCAAAGCAGGCTTCACCCGCAAACGTTTCGGCCGTGTTAACAAATGTGCTCAAAACCTCACGTCTGCGACTTCAATCGCGCCGCCTGCCAACTCATAAAAATGTAACAGCATTCACGTACTTACCTGCATCGACAAGGTGTTACCCTTGTAGCATTTGGAACCCACCGCTACCATGCGAAACTATCGAAAGGGCCCCATATGCTCAATAATCACGAGGTCAATCTAACCGACGAGGAGGCTGCCGCTGAGGTCGCCCGTGTCGCGAAGACCTACCCCGTGGTGCGTTTGCTGTCGGCCGATCAGATTAAGAGGGAGCCTAACTGCTTGCTCGCCGGCGATCGCTGCCCTTGTCTGCGTCAGTCGAGTCTTGAGGCCTTGGCAGACTCCGATGAGGTGTCGGAGCAGCTGCTCAATGATGGTACTGAGTACCGCGCTCGCCTGCGCCCTCTGAAGGTCGAGGGCGAGCCTCATGTCCTGCTGATGGTGCGTCCGATCGATGAGCAAGAGGCCGCAGAAGAGGACCTTGTCTACACCGACGTGCTGACGAGTGTGCGCAATCGCCGATATTACGAGGAAAAGCTCCGAAGCGTCCGCATGAATGCCGGCGTTGCGATGATCGACCTTGATGATTTTAGGGTCTTCAACGATACATGTGGCCGTCATGCCGGCGACCTTGCGCTCGGTGCTGTGGCGACAGCCATGCGCAGCGGAATCCGTTCGACTGACGAGCTTGTGCGCTATGGCTGCGACAAGTTTGTGGTTGTCATGCCCAATATTCCCTCCGATGACTTCACCCGTCGCCTGCATCAGGTGTCCGATGCCGTTCGTTCCACGATTATTCCGGGCCATGAGTACGTGAGCTTGACGGCATGTGTTGGTGGTGTTCGCATTCATGGCGAGACGGTCGATGAGGGCGTTGGCCGCGCTGTCCAGTTATTGAGCCGCGCTAAGGCAAAAGCCGGTACGGTCGTGACCGACGCCGATTCCATCGAGGCTTTCCAAAGCGAAAAGCCTTTGGTGCTTATTGTCGATGACTCCGAGATGAACCGAGTCATTCTCAACGAGATGCTCAAGGACGAGTATTGCATCCTCGAGGCCGACAACGGTCGTACGGCACTCGACATGGTCGACCGCTATGGCGATGAGTTGTCGCTCGTGCTGCTGGATATTGTCATGCCGGGCATAAGCGGCTTTGAGGTGCTGGCCGATCTGTCGCGCCGATCGGGCATCGACAATCTGCCTGTCATGATGATTTCGAGTGAAGATTCCGATGATATGGTTCTGCGCGCGTACGAGCTGGGCGCCTCAGACTATATCAACCGCCCGTTTGACTCCCGTATCGTGCGCCGCCGCGTAAACAACACCATCCGCCTGTACGCCAAACAGCGCCGCCTGACGAGCCTGCTGTCCCAGCAGTACAACGAGCGCGTCAAGAACAGTCGCATGCTCATCGACATCATGGCTGGCGTCATGGAGCTTCGCAACGGCGAGAGCGGCAGGCACGTTACGAACATCGAGAAGCTGACCGAGCTGCTGCTTGGCTGTCTGGTCCAGCGTAGCGGCACGATCTTCCTCGACAATGAGGAACGCTCCACGATCGCCCTGGCTTCGGCGCTGCACGATATCGGCAAGATGTCGATTGACGATGCGATTCTCAACAAGCCCGGACGCCTTACGCCCGAGGAGTTCGAGATCATGAAGACGCATACCACGATCGGCGCCGATATGCTGCTTGAGCTGGGTAGCCATCACGCCGGCAATGCGCTTATGGAATATGCGTACCAGATTGCGCGTTGGCATCACGAGCGCTGGGACGGCAAGGGTTATCCCGATGGCCTCAAGGGCGACGATATCCCCATCGCCGCGCAGGTGGTTTCGGTGGCCGACGTGTACGATGCACTGACGAGTGTGCGCGTGTACAAGGACGCTATCCCGCACGAGGAGGCAATCCAGATGATCCTGGACGGTAAGTGCGGCACCTTTAACCCGCTGCTGCTCGATTGCCTGCTCGAGGTGCAAGACCAAATTGCCGAGACGTTGGCACGCCCCGCCGACGTCGTCGCGTTTCCCACGATTTAGTTTGACCAAAGGAGTTTTTAATCCATGATTTCCATGCGTGAGGCGTATGAGAAGATCGGCGCTAATTATGACGATGCGTGCGCTCGGCTGATGGGCGAGGAAATGCTTGCCCGCTTTGCCCTCAAGTTTTTGGATGACGAGAGCATGGACAAGCTGGAGGCTGCCATGGCGGCAGGAGACGCCAGGGCAGCGTTTATGGCAGCGCATACGCTCAAAGGCGTGAGCCAGAACCTGGGATTCGATAATCTGTACGAGCCAGCGGTCGTGGTGACCGAGGCACTGCGCGGCGCCGATGCCGTTGACGGCGCTCGCGCGGGAATGCATGCGCTGCAGCAGCAATATGCGGCCACGATGTCGGCCCTGCGCGAGGCGGCTGAATAAGGGCTTGCGAGCCTTGATGACTATGAGAGTGGATAATCTCCCGTTTTAGGCCCGGTGGCGGCCTCAAAGTGGGAGATTATCCACTCTCGTTCGATACGTGTCCAAAAATCCACTCTCACCCCTTCTGATTAGTGAATGGGCTATGCGCACTGGTGGGGCTTTCCGCATGCAATCCATATCGTTGTTCGATAAACTATTCGAATAACGATAGATTCGATGAGGGTGAGTGTATGTCCAACAGCGTTCAGCGTATGGCCAAGGCGGGCGAGACTGTAAGGAAGCTTGGCTTTTGCATGGCGGTCGTTTTTGCGGGAATGCTCGTCGCTTTTGCCGCGTTGGCTGTTTACGTGATCTGGTATGCGGTTGCAAACGTTGTTTCTGTCGATTCTTTCGGTGTCGTGACGCTTCTCGATGGCGGGAGCATCGTTATCCCAAGCGGGCTGTGCCTGGCACTCGTCGTGGGTGTTTCGCTTGTCGTTCTGTGCGGAATCAGCCATAACATCTCTCGGGGCGTCTCGCCCTTTACCAAGGCGCATGTGCGGCTTATCCGTGTTCTTGCACTTGCCTTTGCTGTTAACGCCGTGGTTTCGTTTGTTGGTGCCTATGAATCGGTCAATCTCACCATTGGCGGACTGGAGCTTTACATCGTGCCTCATTCCTTCGTTATTGAGATTTGCCAAGGCGCTACCTTTGATGCGGGGTCGTTTATCGGCGCAGTTGTCTGCTTGTTTATCTCGGCGATCTGGAGTTATGCCTCGCTGCTCCAAGAGCAGTCTGACGAGCTTGTGTAGGAGGAAGCATGAGCTATCTCATCATTGAGCTTGAGACACAGCTGCTTAAGACCGGAAAGACCAGCGCTGATCTGATTCGTGCCACGGGGCATACTCCGGCTAATATTTCAAAGCTTAGAAACGGAAAAATTAAAGCTATTCGCCTTAAGACGCTTCTCGATATCTGCGATGAACTTGATTGTCAACCGGGAGATATTATTCGGCGCGTGAGCGAGAAAGAGCTTGAGGAGCTTATTGTCGAACGCGCAAAAAATGTCGTGAGGCAGATGCGGGATGGCGGAGGCAACGAGGCGTCACTTCCGACATCAGTCTTCGCTGTCGATTTGAGCGACGAGTAGCTTAAGGCAAACAACTAAAACGAAATATCAGCGTGAAGGGACCCGTGTCTAACACGGGTTCTTTCTTTTAGATTATCTTGACAAATATGAGTTATCGAAAAACAATAACAACTATGGAAAACGATAAAGTAAAGAAGGAACGATATGAGCGGTTTTGCTATCAAGCGGAACGGGAGGCCAATGAACGCATCGACGATAAGGCTATCAAGGGTGTCAAAGCGCTATGGGAGGCGCCGCGTTTTGCATGACGTTTCCTTCGAGGTGGATCAGTCTGAGCTTTGCGCCCTTGTTGGTGCAAACGGGGCGGGCAAAAGCACGCTTATTAAAATAGTGCTGGGCCTCTGTGAGCCATCGTCGGGGAGCGTGGAGCTCTTTGGAGGCAAGTCGAAAAAAGAGCTGAGCTTGATGCGGACGCGTGTCGGCTATGTGCCAGATTCCTGCGGAGCATACCAATCTCTCAGTGCGGCTGAGAATCTTCGGATCCGATGTGCGGAATGGGGGCTCGATGAGAAACGTGAGGTTCCTCGCGTCTTGGGCCTGGTCGGGCTGGACGTCGATGAGAAAAAGAGCGTGAGCAGTTTTTCTCTGGGAATGAAACGGCGACTGGATATAGCTACGGCTTTATTGGGCGACACCGACGTACTAATTTTCGATGAGCCGGCAAATGGATTGGATCCGTTGGGCATCGAGAGTATATGGGCCCTTATCGGTCGATTGAATCGGGAGCAGGGCAAAACCATGCTTATCTCTAGCCACGACTTGGATGAGCTGGCATCGGTTGCAACAAGCTGCCTGTTTCTTCATGACGGTGAAATGCTAAAAAAGGAATCGATGGACGTCATAAGGGATGAGGCGTCGTCCCTAAAAGAGTATTACAGGCGCTTGATGAAGGCGGTCTCGCTATGAAGCGGGCGATCCATCCCATAAAGGCAGATATGATGCGTTTGCACAGGATATTTCCGGCGAAGTTTGGTCTTGCGCTTATGTTGGCGTTCGGCCTTCTCTTCGGCATCTTTCTAAAAAACGGAACAACGTTGCTCGCCTTTGGCTATGGCGTTTGTGGGGAGGATATTGGTTTCCTCTGGAATGCAATCGATCCTTCTGCGCCTGATGAGTCCCTTGCGCGCAGCGCTTTTGCCGGTACATCCCTGTTCGTTCCACTCATCGTTTGTTTGGTGCTTTTACAGGAGCATGGCTATAAAGAGGGGCACCGAATTTCTTCGGCAAGAGGTCTCAACCGCTTTTATGGGGCTCTAGCCCATGCATTTTCGTCTGCTTTAATAATTGGCGCAGCGTATAGCGCGCTTTGCCTTCTTCTTTTTGCAATAGCCATAATACGTGGTGGGCAAAGCTGTGCGCACGACATACTGGCTGCATTTTTGCCTGCGATGATAATCAACGCCGTATTGGTGATATCAGTTGCGTTGGAGACGGTGACCATCTATCGGATTACAAGCAGCGCTGTATTGAGCGGGGCTGTGGTAATAATCGGATTTGTCATGAGCTTGACGCTCTACGGAACTTACCTTCAGACGCCCATACCGTCCTTGCGATGGATTTTCTTTCTTCCGGGGCCGTACCTTGGAGTCGGATGTGCCCTTGGGTATAGCGATATGGGGCAGCTGACGCTTCTGGGGTATGGCGTGGCAGCCAGCTGTCTATCGGTATTGATTTACGCTCTCGTGAGCTTTTGCGCTGGGGGTGTGCTCAATGGCTCGTCAGATTAAAAGACTTCTCCAGTCAGAATTGAAGCATGTGAGCAAATGGGTGTACGCCTTAATCCTGGTAATTTATGCGTGCATGGTGGTATTGCAGCTTAATTCTTTCCCGATGTGGTTCTGTAGCCTCCGTGAGAACAGCTTCTTGGGCTTTTTCCCAGACCCGACGCTTCGGCTATCGGCGGAGGATGTCGTTCTATTTGGTAATGCAGAGGTTTTTCGCGGTCTGCTGTTCAACGTAGCCCCGTTGGCTCATGCATTGTTCTTTCCGTTCATCGCGGCTTGCATTGCGCCGCGCTTTGTCAGTTCGGGCTTTGTCGAGGAACCGTGGGGGTTGTCGGAGGCTCGGGGAGGGAAGCGTGTGTGCGCTATCGTTGCGCGAGCGATGCTGTCTTCTTTCGCCCTTTTGGGCGCGTTTATCCTGACGAGTGTCGTTTTGTACTGTCTTAACTGCGCAATCGTTTCGGATGCTCAGCAGTATTTCAACCTGCATGTATTTTGCTATCGACTTGTTCTTGCTGCCGCTGCCTGCCTTGCATACGTGGTTTCTTGCGTAATCGTTGTTTCCTATTTTGGGTCCGGCTTCGGTCCGATTGGCATGCTGTTGCTTGTCAACGTCGTAGCGATCTACATACAGATCGGGGCCAATTCCATGCTTCCGCTTCCAGCCTCGATGCTCATGTGGATTTGCGGCATGACCCCGTTGGGGAATGGTCAATGCATCTCGATTTTAATTGACTGCCTCATAAACGTAGCAAGCGTTTTTATCATTTGCTTTACTGTCGACCGATTGCGGTCGAGATTTCTCTGATTGTTTGTGAGGGATAATCATACCGAGCATATCAAATACCTGTCTCTTATACACATCTCCG
>UQQL01000070.1 GCA_900543275.1 uncultured Collinsella sp.
TGCGGCGTAGTCGCTATTTATTCAGTCCAAGTTTCGGGGCGCAGTTCACAGGCACTTTTGTGGTGGTTTTTTCGTTCTAGTCGTTCTAGTAGTATTCATTCTTAGCGATACCTGCGAGCACAAGGAGTCTTTTATGGCAGAGCCACTTTCCGCCGGAATCACCCGCGACCGTGCGTTCGAATTGCTCAACGAGCACAATAAGGACCCGTTCCACATCACCCACGGCGAAACGGTCGAGGGCACCATGCGCTACTTTGCGCGCGAGTTCGACCCCGAGAACGAGGAGTTTTGGGGCATCGTCGGTCTGCTGCACGACCTAGATTGGGAGGAGCATGAGGACGACCCCATGAACCACACCATCTATGCCGCCGAGATTCTTGAGGGCGAAGGTGCGTCTCCCGAGCTCATTCGCGCCATCCAGACGCACACGTCCGATTTCAACACCTCGCTGCCCAAGCCCAAGCTGCAGATGGAGAAGATTCTGTTTGCCTGCGACGAACTCACCGGCCTGATCGGTGCTGCCGTGATCATGCGCCCAAGCAAGAGCGTCATGGACTTTACGACCAAGTCGCTCAAAAAGAAATTCAAGGACAAGCGCTTTGCCGCCGGCTGCTCGCGCGACGTGATTTCGCAGGGCGCCGAGATGTTGGGCTGGGAGCTCCCCGAGCTCTTTGACCGCACCATAGCGGCCATGCAGTCCTTCGCCCCCGACCGCGACACCTTTCAGGCTTAATTCCAAAACCATCACAAAGGGGACAGGCACCTTTGTGGTGGTTTTTATTTGCGCGGGCGTTAGGGGCGGACCTGGCCGGTGCCTCGGAGCTTGTATTTGTAGGTGGTGAGGGCCTCGGCGGCAAAGGGGCCGCGGGCGTGGAGCTTTTGGGTCGAGATGCCAATCTCGGCGCCCAGGCCAAACTCGCCGCCGTCGGTAAAGCGCGTGCTGGCGTTGGCATACACGGCCGAGGCATCGACCTCGTCCAGGAAGCGCTCGCAAGCATCCGTGTCCTCTGCAACGATGGCCTCGGAGTGCATCGTGCCGTAGCGATTGATGTGTGCGATGGCGTCGTCCTCGTTTGCCACGACTTTCACGCTCATCTCGAGCGCCAGATACTCGCGACCCCAGTCCTCCTCAGTCGCGGCAACGTAGTCATCGCCCTCGGCAAGCCCGGCGTCGGCGCATGCGGCGCACGTGGCCTCGTCGCCGTGAATGAGCACGCCGTGGTCATGCAGCACGGCCACGACCGCGGGCAAAAACGCATCGGCCACGGCACGGTCGACCAGCAGCGACTCGGCGGCATTGCACACGCCTACACGCTGGGTCTTGGCATTAACGATAATGTTGAGCGCCTTATCAAAGTCGGCGGACTCATGCACGTAGATGTGACAGTTGCCCGTGCCCGTCTCGATCACCGGCACAAGCGACTCGCGCACGCAGCGCTGGATCAGGCCTGCACCGCCGCGCGGAATGAGTACGTCGACAATACCGCGGAGCTTCATGAGCTCGCCAGTGGCCTCGCGGTCGGTGGACTCGATCATCGACACGGCCTCGCGCGGGAAGCCCTTGGCCTCGAGCGCATCGGCCAGCAGCTCAGAAATCATGGCACACGAGTGATAGGCCAGCGAGCCGCCGCGCAGAATGCAGGCGTTGCCGGTACGGATGCAGATGCCTGCGGCGTCGGCCGTCACGTTGGGACGCGCCTCGTAAACCATGGCGACCAGGCCCAGCGGCACACTCACACGGGTCAGGTCCACGCCGCTTGCAAGCACGCGGTGGTCGAGCACGCGGCCCACGGGATCGGGCAGCTCGGCGAGCTTTTCCAGGCCGGCGGCCATGCCCTCGACGCGCTCGGGCGTCAGCAGCAGACGATCGAGCAGTCCGGCCGAGGTACCCGCATCGCGCGCAGCGGACATATCGAGCTCGTTGGCGGCGACGATGGAGTCGACGCCGTCGCGCAGCGCCGCGGCCATGGCGCGCACGGCCTCCTGGCGCTGTTCATCGCTCGCCGTGGCAAGCGAGGCCGACGCTGCCTTGGCGGCAACGGCAAGATCGTGGACATACGTGGCTATATCGACCGACATGGGCGGCCCTTTCTCCTAGAAGTTTGCAACCATGGTAGCCGATTTGCGCATGGCCTCGCCCGCGGCGGTAGAATTGGTCAACCCGAAACACCGCAACGAACGGAAGACTCACATGGCCCTCATCACTTCGTACCACGTCCCCGGCCTTTACGTCGAGGACCACAGCATCGACGTCCCCCTTGACTGGCGCGGCCTGGAGCCGATGCTCCTGGCCGTCGGCAGCACCATGCGCCGCGGCGCTATGCCGGCGCCCATCGCCGGCGCGCCCGAGAGCATCAAGCTCTTCTACCGTGTGGTTTGCGCGCCCGACCGCATCAACGACGATCTGCCACTGCTCCTGTTTTTGCAGGGCGGCCCCGGCGGCGAGAGCCCGCGTCCGCTGTCGCCCACAAGCGACGGCTGGATCGAGGAGGCCGTCAAGCACTTCCGCGTGGTCCTTCCCGACCAGCGCGGCACCGGACGCAGTAGCTGCGTGGACGGACGCACGATCAAGGCACTGGGTGATCGCGCAACGGCCGCCGGCGCCGATACTGCACGCTCGCAGGCGGACTTCCTCAAGCGTCACCTCGCCAGCTCCATCGTGCGCGATTTTGAGTACCTGCGCCTGGTGGGCTTTGGCGGCAAGCCCTGGGTCACACTCGGGCAGAGCTACGGCGGTTTTTTGACGCTGAGCTACCTGTCGCTCTTCCCCGAGGGCGTGGCGGCAAGCTTTACCTGCGGCGGCATTCCGCATGTGCCGGCGAGCGCCAGCGAGGTCTACACGCACACCTTCCCGCGCATGGCCGCCAAGACGCAGCAGTATTACGACCGCTACCCCGCTGACGTCGAGCGCGTGGCAGCCCTGGCCGATGCGCTCGAGGCTCAGAAGCCCGTGCTGCCCGACGGCTCGCCGATGACGGTCGAGCGCCTGCAGCTCATGGGCAGCGACTTTGGCATGAAGCCGAGCTTTGAGCGCATGCATTGGATTATCGATCATGCTTTTGTTGACGGCGACGGCACGCTGACCTGCGGTGCCTCGGTATCTGACAGCTTTTTGATGCGCGCCTTCGAGCGCACCAACACACTCACGAATCCGCTGTACTGGACGCTTCAGGAGTTCATCTACGCCGACGGCGACACCATGCCCATTCGCTGGGCCGCGGCAGAAGAGAAGGCACACCGTGCCGAGTTCGACACGCTAGCGCGCCCGCTCATGTTTACCGGCGAGGCCATGTTCCCGTGGATGTTTGAGCAGATGCCCGAACTTAAGCCCTTCAAGCCGGCGATGGATCTGCTGATGGAAGACACCAGCTGGGACAAGATCTACGACCCGCAGCGACTGGCGTGCAACGAGGTGCCCCTGCAGGCCGCAGTGTATTTCGACGACATGTACGTCGATTCGGGCCTGCAGCTCGATACGCTCAGCCGCGTGGGCAACTCGCATGCCTGGGTGACCAACGAGTTCGAGCACGACGGTCTACACGGCGGCGTGGTGTTCAAGCACCTCTTCAACGAAGCCCTCAACCGCGGAGACCTGCGCCGGATCTTCTAGCAAAGGAGTGTCCCCGCCTGCCGGCACAAAAGGAACGTCCCCAAGTGCCGGCACGAAAAAGACAGCGCTGCGGGAAACGATCCGCAGCGCTGTCTTTCTTTATGCAAATACGATCAAGTTATCCCTGTGTATCGCGGGCTTCTCGGCCAGGTCTGCGAGCAGGCGGTTGCTGGCAATCTGGTCCTGGCGGCGGCCGGCGGCAAGCTCCAGCACTTCCGAATCGGCCTCGGCGATACCACGGGCGACAACCATGCCGCTCGGGTCGCACACGTCGAGCACATCGCCCTCGGCAAACGCGCCATCGACCTCGCGAATACCAACCGCAAGCAAGGAAGAACCACGGCTAACCAGCGCCTTCGCAGCACCATCATCGACCGTCACCGAGCCATGTGCCTTGTCACCCAGTGCGATCCACAGCTTGCGGGGCGCGATGTCCAGGCGCTCCGCCGGCGGATCGAACAGCGTACCCACGCTCTCGCCGCGGGCCAGACGCACGAGCGCATCGGGCTCCTCGCCCGAGCAAATCACGCTCTGAATGCCCGCCGTCATGAGAATGCGGCTCGCGCGGATCTTGGTGATCATGCCGCCCGTGCCCACCGATGTGGAAGAATCGCCCGCCGAGGCGATGATCTTGGCGTCGATCTTATGCACGACCGGGACGAACTCGGCCGTGGGATCCTCGTGCGGATTGGCGGTGTAGAGGCCATCGATGTCCGAGAGCGTCACGCACAGATCGGCAGAAACCAGGCAGCTCACAAGCGCCGCCAGCGTGTCGTTGTCGCCAAACTTGATCTCATCGACGGTGACGGTATCGTTCTCGTTGACGACCGGCACCACGCCGAGCTCCACCAGGCGAAGCAGGGCGTCGCGCGCGTGCAGGTAGGACGTGCGGCGCGCCGTGTCGTGACGCGTGAGCAGCACGAGCGAGGTGAGCAGGTCGCGCGCATGGAACTCCTCGTCGTAGGCCGACGAGATGATGCACTGACCGGCCGAGGCGCAGGCCTGCAGGCTCGGCAGGTCGCCGACCGGCTTACGGTCGAAGCCCAGCACGGGATAGCCGCAGGCAATGGCGCCCGAGCTCACCACGATCAGGCGCCAGCCAAGCTCGCGCAGCGCTGCGGCCTGGTCGGCAAGCCCGCCGATAAAGGCGCGGTTGACCTTGCCGTCGGCGCCCACCACCGTGGACGAACCGATCTTTACCACCATCGTTTTATAAGAAGTCGTCATACGTCAAACCAATCAACTGTTCAGCGAACGGCCGAGCCGGCGGCCAGGGAAGCGTGACTCGCCCCTACCGCCCAAGGAATTAGTGAGCCCAGGGAAAGGCAGAGGCCGCGGCCATGTTCTTACGCACGAGCTCGTCGCGCACCTGAGCCAGGCCCTGCTCCATACCCACCACATAGGTCTGCGGGTACAGGAAGCGCTTGAAAGCTGCGTCCAGATGGTCGAGCGCCCAAGCACAGCGCTCGCGCGCGTCCTGGATGCTCTCACGCGGAGCCACCGCACTGCCATCGCGCACGATCGGCACCAGCAGCTCGCGATACTCGAGTTCGGACACGTCGGTCACCAGGGCGGCATCGTTCACGGCCACAAGGGTATTGCCGCGCGCGGCGCCCTCCCCCGCCAGATGGTCCTCGTCGTAGATCATGTCGCAGACCGGGCCGCCAAAGCCGTCGTAATAACGGCGCACGCGTTGCACACCCGGGATCGTGCGCTTGTATGGCTGCTCAGAGAGCTTGACCACCGGCGTCCATGGATCTGCCTCGCTCGCACGGCGGGCGGAAAGCTTGTACACGCCGCCCAGCGCCGGCTGGTCATAGCAGGTCGCAAGCTTGGTACCCACGCCAAAACTGTCGATGGGCGCGCCCTGGTCGAGCAGCGACTGAATCGTGTACTCATCCAAATCGTTAGAAACCGAGATCCCCACATAGGGCAGGCCCTCGGCATCAAAACGGCCGCGCACATACTTGGAGAGCTTGGCGAGGTCGCCGGAGTCGATGCGAATGGCCGACAGGCGCTCGCCCACCGCTTCCATCTCCTTGGCAACCGTAATGGCATGTTCACAGCCCTCGCGCACGTCATAGGTGTCGATGAGCAGCGTACAGTTCTTGGGGCTCGACTTGGCAAAGGCGCGGAAGGCCTCGAGCTCGGAATCGAAGCTCATCACCCAGCTGTGCGCATGCGTGCCAAAGACGGGAATACCGTAGCGGCGGCCGGCGAGCACATTGGACGTAGAGGAGCAGCCGGCCACATAGCTCGCGCGCGCGACGGCCAGCCCGCCATCGGGACCCTGGGCGCGGCGCAGGCCAAACTCGGCAACGGGACGGCCGTCCGCCGCCAGCACCACGCGCGCCGTCTTGGTGGCGACAAGCGTCTGGAAGCCGACGATGTTGAGCAGCGCCGTTTCGAGCAGCTGGCACTCCAGCGCGGGACCGGTGACGCGAACCATGGGTTCGCGCGGAAAGACGAGCTCGCCCTCGGGGACGGCGTCGATGTTTACATGTGCATGAAAATCGCGCAGGTAGTCGAGGAATGCAGGCTTGAACATCGCACCGCCGGCCGGGGCCTGGAGTGAGGCGAGGTAGTCGATATCCTCGGGCGTAAAGCGCAGGTTCTCGACCAGCTCGGGCAGCTCGGCGGTGCCGCACATGACGGCATAGGCGCTGCCAAAGGGATGGTCGCGGTAAAACGCGGTAAAACAACCCTGCTCATTGGCCTTGCCGCTCTCCCACAGGCCCTGGGCCATAGTGAGCTCGTACAGATCGGTGAGCATTGCAATGTCGGTGGGATGCGAGATGTCGGTCAAAGCCATGGGGCGACCTTTCGGATGCGTTGTGCAGAGGTTGAGGGTTGGAAAAGGGCAGAGTGTTCGGGCATGGCACCCAGCGCGAATGGGCTAGAGCAGGCCCATGCTGGTCAGGATCGTGTAGCCCATAAAGATGACAAACGCGATGAGGGCAAGGACAATGATGATTTTTTGAGCCGGCGCCATGCCAGGGATCTCGTTCTCGCCCGTAGGCTCCTTGGAGGTAACCATGCGCTGGGCAAAGGTCATCTCGTCACGGCTCGGCTTGGGCTCGACGGACTTGGAACGAGCGACCTTTTTAGGCTGAGGTTTAGGTGCGGTGGGCGCGGGCTTCGCGGCGGCGGGCTTGGGCGCGGGGGCGACGTTCGCGGCGGCCTCCTCGGCCTTCGCACGCTCGGCACGCAGGGCGGCCAGCTCCTCACGCTCGCGGCGTGCCTCTTCCTGGGCCTCGCGACGAGCTTTCTCGGCGCGGAGCTCTTCCAACTCGGCGCGTTCCTCGGCAGACAGTGGCTGGGACTCAAGCTTGGCCATGGTACAGCCCTTTCTTTTAAAAAAAGCCGCCGACACAATGTCAGCGGCTTATCAAATCCAAGGGTGGAGACGAAGGGAGTCGAACCCTCGGCCTCTGCCATGCGACGGCAGCGCTCTCCCAACTGAGCTACGTCCCCAGGACAAGTTGATATTTTACCTACGGCTCGCCAACTGTCAACGCCCAATACCCAGTCTTTTTGGGACGCGGCTATTTTGACAACTTTTCGAGCAGGCGATCCTCTCGATGATTTTTTAATCCCCGTCCCAGAAAAATCATCGGCGAGCGCACTACTTTGCGCTGGTGAGGACGCCGGTGGTGTCGAACGCCGGGGTGAAGCTCTCGTCTACCGCTCCGCCTTCTTGCCAAAACATCGTCGTAAAGCCCAGGTCGTCGGCATGGTCGAGCACCTGCTCGTACTCCTCGCGCGTCACGGCGCGCGCCAGGTCGCCGCCTTGTTCGCGCATGAGGGCATTGGGCGTGTACTGGTTCATGACCGAGATCGGCACGTCGCCCACCGTCTGCCACACCAGGTCCAACACGCGGCACGAATCGTCCGCATGCCCCGGCAGCACCAGATGACGCACGATTATGCCGCGCTTCATGAGCCCGTCCCCGTCTACCAGCTCTCCCCCGCGGCGCTCAATTTCGCGCGCCATCTGGGCCAGACCCGACACAGCCACGCGCGGGTAGTCCTTAATATGAGAGAGTGACTGCGCAAGCGCCGCATTGGCATACTTAAAGTCGGTAAGCCACACGTCGACCAAATCGCCGAGCGCCGCCACGGCACTCGCACGCTCATAACCGCTCGTGTTGTAGACGATTGGAATGACCAGTCCGCGCTCCCGAGCTGCGGCAATCGCGGCCGGCAGCAGGTGAGCATAATGCGTCGCCGTCACCAGATTGATGTTATTGGCACCTTGGTCCTGCAGCTCCAGCATAATCTCGACCAGGCGCTCGGGCGAAATCTCAAGCCCGAAATTGCCCGTCGAGATCTCGTGGTTCTGGCAATAGATACATTTGAGCGAGCAGCCGCTAAAGAAGATCGTGCCCGAACCGGCCTCGCCCGAGATAGGCGGCTCCTCCCACATATGAAGCGCCGCGCGGGCCACCTTGAGCGTGTCATCGGCACCGCATACGCCGTGCGCACCCTCGTCGCGCACCGCACCGCAACGGCGCGGACACAAATGGCAGGCGGGCGAAAAAAGTTCGGTCAACGGCGTCGGCATAAAAACATGCTCCAAAACAACGATTCAGCAGCTCAAACGTAAAGGGACCAACCGCACAGACGGCTCGAGCCCAAGGCACCGTAATCGTCCGACACGATTTTTGTAATGTCAAGACTGGAATCGATAAAGTGCCGCTTTATGATGTAGGTATTCCGCCCCCCGCGGAGCAACTGGGTGAACCGTCGCGTTTATTTAGGGAGCCCACACAGTCGTACCTAGTACAGGTATCCTTCGTTGTTAAGGACGCTGGAACAGTCGATGAGGGCACCCACCTGTTTTAGGTGGGTTCATTTTCGTAACGTGGGGGGTGGTTTTCTTTTGCCGAAAATCGCCATTACAGTCCATATGGATCCCCACCGGCATCCCAACAGTCCATCGACAACATCCCAATATCTGGTAAGCGCGTGATTATCGCTGCGTGCAATTCCATGCACCCCCCTTGGTCGAGTATCATGGTTCGGCTATGCCCTTTGCGCTTAGCAACCTTTGACCTTTTCCTTCGACGCTTGGCGGTTTTTAGATTCATGGCTTCATCCCCGAGCTACATACCGTATCTATGCGTGGCAGCGGCGGCCTTTATCACGACCTTCCTCACGGTGCCCCTGGTCAAGCGCCTGGCAATTAAGCTCGACGCCGTCGACTATCCTTCTAAGCGCCGCATCAACACCAAGCCCATCCCGCGTTTGGGCGGAACGGCGGTGTTTTTGGGCCTGGTCGTTGCCTGTATTGTGCAAATCCTAGGCACCTGGCACCTAGGCTGGCCGCCCGTCCTGGTGCCGCACCCGCGCCTTCACATTAGCTATCCCATGCTGGCGCTCTCCTTTACCGTCATCTTTGCGACCGGCGCTATCGACGACGTCATTCAGCTCAAGCCCAAGCAAAAGCTGGCCGGACAGGTCCTCGCTGCGCTCATCGCCTGCGTGGGTGGCCTGCGCATCGGCGTCATCGTCAACCCGTTTGCCCCTGGCGAAATCATGCTCGGATGGCTCGCCTACCCCATCACCGTGATCTATCTGGTGGCATTCACGAACATCATTAACCTCATCGACGGCCTCGACGGCTTAGCCACGGGCATCTGCGGCATCGCGTCGTTCACCATGTTTTCGATGGCCGTTCTCTCGGGCCGCATCGACGCCGCCGCGCTCTCCATTGCGCTCTTTGGCGCCTGTCTGGCCTTTTTGCGCTACAACTTCAACCCCGCAAGCATCTTCTTGGGCGACTCGGGGTCGCTGCTTCTGGGCTTTGCGCTGGGCTCCATCTCGCTACTCAACGTGAGCCGCACCGCCGCGCTCACCTCGCTTATCATCCCGCTCATCGTTGCCGGCGTGCCCATCATCGACACGTTTAGCGCCATCGTGCGCCGCAAGCGCGCCCACATTAGCATCGGGCAGGCCGACAAGGGCCACATCCACCACCGCCTGATCCAAGAGGGCTACAACCAAAAGCAGGCTGTGCTGCTCATCTATGCCTGGTGCATTATGCTTTCGGCCGGCGCCGCCGCGATCAACCAGGTCGAGGTGCCCATGCGCGTGCTCATCTTTACCGTGCTCGCCATTGGCTCGGCGGCCTTTGCCAAGCATCTACATCTGTTTGAGCCCGTGCTGCGCCACCATTACAACAAGCGCACGCACGAGGATGAGCTCGTCACCCCCGACGACCCCGCCTTTAAGCAGGAGGAGCAGGCAGCCGAGGAACGTAAGGAAGAGCGCCACCACAAGCTCTAGGGTAAGCTGCCGAGAATGTGCCAAGGCATCGCTGACCAAGTGCAACTACATCGCATCAATCGCGTAAGCCACCCCCTGTCTCTTATACACATCTGACGCTGCCGACGAC
>UQQL01000071.1 GCA_900543275.1 uncultured Collinsella sp.
ACGCGCATAAAGAAAGCCTCCCATTTCTCATGTCCAAGAAATGGGAGGCAGTTCAACAGGGGAGCGGGTCTTTTTTGGTGAGGAACGTTGCCCCGACGAGCACGTCGGATTCCCGGAATGGGCGGCCCGCTGTTAAAGTTTGTCGCGAGTTCCGCACGCAAAGGAAAGCACTTAATGTGCTTTCCGTCTTGTGCAGGACTGTAGAGCAGCAAACTTAAACAGCGGGCCGCCCGTTCCGGGAATCCGCCCCCGCGCACAGAAGGGGATTCCTTTTGCCAACAAGGGACAGGTTTATTTTGGTCGGTTTTTCATGCTTGAATTTGAAACATTTCGCCCGACAAGAGCGTATCTATGGTGAGGGCCTCATCGAGAACCATTAATGTCACCGGGAGGTGATTATGGAAGAACAAGCTTTTAGACAGGCGGTCGAAGACCACCGGGATGTCGTGTTTCGGATCGCATTGACGTATCTGCGTGATCGCGCTGACGCCGACGATGTCGCTCAAGACGTCTTTCTTAAGTTGCTCAAAAGCGACGCGCAATTTGAAAACTGGGAGCATCTTCGTCGATGGCTTATCCGGGTCACGATCAATGAATGTAAATCTCTCTTTCGAAAGCCGTGGAGGCGCGTGGAGGATATTGAGAATCTGGCCGATTCGCTTTCGACGGCGCAGGAGGAGACCAAGGCGGTCCTGTCAGACGTTATGCGACTTCCGGAGCGATTCCGTATTCCTATCGTGCTCTATTACTATCTGGGCTTCTCGACTTCAGAAATTGCCGAGTTACTGCATGTGCCAGCCGCGACCGTTCGAACGCGTTTAGCTCGCGGCAGATCGAAGCTCAAGTTCATCCTAGAGGAGGGCGACCGTGAAATCCAACCAGATCAAGCAGGCCTTCGAGTCCGTCCAAGCCGATAGCGATCTTGCTGACCGTGTTCTTTATGCCGCTGCTGGCGAGCCGCTTCGCCGAAAGGGTCACGCGAAGCCTCTGTATGTTGCCGTAATCGGATGTCTTGCCGGAGTGCTGGCGACCGGAGGGGTCGCCTACGCTGTTGTCAATTCCAGTTATTTTGCCTCTGCCTGGGGAAACCATGGCAACGGAGAGTCCGTTACCTGGACAAATGGCGGCTCGTCGGGGACGAAATATACCTACACCAGAGAGTTTGGTGATGGTATCGCGCCCCAAAGCCTGGAGGGTGCAGTCCAGAAGGTCAATCTGTCCGTCGAGGGCAACGGCTATACGCTCGACATTCATGAGATGGCAATCGACGAGAACGGTTGCGGTGCTGTGACGTTTACATTGTCCAATCCGAATGGCGTTAACTACTACAAGCCGGCGGCAGAGCTTGGCGAACTTGTTCTCTATGGTGAAGAAGAAGGGGGCGTCAGTACACCCAGCATGAACTTCGGCGAGGAATGGGCTGATACACGCTGCACCATTGATAAAGACACATCAAGCGACACGGTCATTAATGGTACGATGTACTTTGCCGCTATGGATCGCGAGCGAGATTTTCAACATGCGGTCACCTGGAATATCCACTGGACCGAGGGTGAAGGTGAGAGTGCGAGGCAGTTTGAGGCGTCGACACCCGAGTTCAATATTGGAGCGTATGTCGATACAAAGGAACTCCGCTCCGGTGACTCGCCTCTCGAGATCAGCCCGTTTTCCATCCAGACGCACATCGATGATCTGGGCATTGACGCAGTCACGAAAAAGTTGACCGTTACCTACAAGGATGGATCGGAGCAGATTATCGAAGACGATGCTGCAGGCGCGTACAATTCCTATTTTTCGCTGACGCGCAATAGCGGGGAGAACATCTCGGTTCCGACAAAGCTGATCAATGTCAATCAAGTGGTCTCGGTAACCCTTGAGGGCACGAGGTACACATCAACAGGAGAGACCGAAACAGAAGTACCCTTTACCATCGTCTATTCGTAAGGTCTGAGGCCGCTTCCTGCTAGAGGAAGCGGCCATTTTTGCGTTACATGGACGGCTGGAATGGGCACTTGCGCACAGGCGGGGGATTCCTTTTATGGAGGCTTTGCGGAAATATAGCTATTTTGGGATACGCCCGGCGGCGTGGTCTGTTGACGGCACAGCTAACGCCACGTATCCTATCGAACTGCGTGTTTCGTAGGGGGATGCTGACCCCTCGATTCAAGCCGTTGCACTTTACAGAAAGCTGGAATCATTCGAGAAGGAGTACGCTTTGCCTACTATTAACCAGCTGGTTCGCCAGGGCCGTCGTTCCGTGCCCAAGAAGTCCAAGAACGCTGCTCTGCAGCACAACTCCCAGAAGCGCGGCGTGTGCACCCGCGTCTTCACCACGAGCCCCAAGAAGCCGAACTCGGCTCTTCGTAAGGTTGCCCGTGTTCGCCTTGTCAACGGCATCGAAGTTACTGCTTACATCCCGGGTGAGGGCCACAACCTGCAGGAGCACTCCATCGTGCTCGTCCGCGGCGGTCGTGTCCGTGACCTCCCTGGTGTCCGTTATCACGTCATCCGTGGCGCCTACGACGCTGCTCCGGTCCAGAACCGTCTGCAGGCCCGTTCCAAGTACGGTGCTAAGCGCCCCAAGGCCAAATAAGCCAGATAACGTTTTGATACTTTCGCCGTGTGCCGTCTTGAGCGCCGCACGGTAGACACTTAAGGAGATTTCACATGCCGCGTCGTGCAGCAGCTAATCGTCGTGAGGTTCAGCCTGACGCCGTTTACAACAACCGCCTGGTGACTCAGCTCATCAACAAGGTCCTTCTTGACGGCAAGAAGGCCACCGCTGAGCGCATCGTTTACACCGCTTTCGAGATCGTTGCCGAGAAGTCCGAGGGTGGCGACGCTCTCGCTACCTTCAAGAAGGCTATGGACAACGTCAAGCCCACGCTCGAGGTTAAGCCCAAGCGTGTCGGTGGCGCTACCTATCAGGTCCCGATGGAGGTCAACTCCCGTCGTTCCACCGCTCTGGGCATCCGCTGGATCGTCAACTTCTCCCGCGCTCGCAAGGAGAAGACCATGGCCGAGCGTCTCGCTAACGAGATCCTCGACGCCTCCAACGGTCTTGGCGCTTCCGTCAAGAAGCGTGAGGACGTCTTCAAGATGGCCGAGGCCAACCGCGCGTTCTCTCACTATCGTTGGTAAGTTAAGGTAAGGAACTAACATGGCTAAGCCTAAGTACAAGCTTTCCGATACCCGTAACATCGGCATCATGGCCCACATCGATGCCGGTAAGACCACCACGACCGAGCGTATTCTTTACTACACCGGTAAGACCCACAAGATCGGTGAGGTCCATGAGGGCGCTGCCACCATGGACTGGATGGTTCAGGAGCAGGAGCGCGGCGTAACCATTACCTCCGCTGCTACCACGTGCTTCTGGAACAAGGACGGTAAGGACTACCGCATCCAGATCATCGACACCCCGGGCCACGTTGACTTCACCGCCGAGGTCGAGCGCTGCCTGCGCGTCCTCGATGGCGCTGTCGCCGTCTTCGACGCCGTTGCTGGCGTTCAGCCCCAGTCTGAGACCGTTTGGCGTCAGGCTTCTACCTTCAACGTCCCCCGCATCGCCTTCATCAACAAGTATGACCGCGTGGGCGCTGACTTCTTCAACGCTATCGAGACCATGAAGGATCGTCTCGACGCCAACGCCGTGGCCGCTCAGGTCCCGATGGGCGCCGAGGACAACTTCTGGGGCGTCATCGACCTCGTTACCATGACTGCATGGGACTTCAAGGCCGACGAGAAGGGCATGACCTACCCCGAGCCGATGGACGAGATCCCGGCTGAGTTTGCCGACATCGCTGCCACCAAGCGCGAGGAGCTCCTCGACGCTGCTGCCAGCTTTGACGACGAGCTCATGGAGAAGATCCTCATGGAGGAGGACTTCACCGTCGAGGAGCTCAAGGCTGCTCTGCGCAAGGGCGTTCTGGCCAACGAGCTCAACCTCGTCTTCGTGGGCTCCGCCTACAAGAACAAGGGCGTTCAGGAGCTGCTCGACGCTGTCGTCGACTACCTGCCCAGCCCGCTCGACGTTGAGGCCGTCACCGGTACCGATCCGGACACCGGCGAGGAGATCCAGCGTCATCCTTCCTTCGACGAGCCTTTCTCCGGCCTGGTCTTCAAGATCATGACCGACCCGTTCGTCGGTAAGCTCACCTACGTCCGCGTTTACTCCGGCCGCGCCGAGTCCGGCTCCTACGTGGTCAACGCTTCCAACGGTCAGCGCGAGCGTCTCGGCCGCATCCTCGAGATGAACGCCGCCGAGCGTATCGACCGTGACGACGCTGCCGCCGGCGACATCGTCGCTTGCGTCGGCTTCAAGAACTCCACCACCGGTGACACCCTGTGCGCCGAGGGCAAGGAGATCGTCCTCGAGAAGATCGAGTTCGCTAAGCCCGTTATCGACGTTGCCATCGAGCCCAAGACCAAGGCCGAGCAGGACAAGATGTCCCTGGCTCTGACCAAGCTCGCCGAGGAGGACCCGACCTTCCAGGTGTCCACCAACCACGAGACCGGCCAGACCATCATCGCCGGCATGGGCGAGCTGCACCTCGAGATCATCGTCGACCGTCTGCTCCGCGAGTTCAAGGTTGACGCTAACGTTGGTAAGCCCCAGGTTGCCTACCGCGAGACCGCTGGTCACGACGTCGAGAAGGCTGAGGGCAAGTTTGTCCGTCAGTCCGGTGGTCGCGGTCAGTACGGCCACGCCGTCATCAAGCTCGAGAAGATGGAGGAGGGCTTCGGCTACGAGTTCGTCAACGCTATCGTCGGCGGCGTCGTGCCCAAGGAGTACATCCCGTCCATCGACAAGGGCATCCAGGAGGCCCTGAACACCGGTGTTATCGCCGGCTTCCCGGTCCTCGACGTTAAGGTCACCCTGTTCGACGGTTCTTACCACGAGGTCGACTCCTCCGAGGCCGCCTTCAAGATCGCCGGTTCCATGGCTATCAAGGACGCCCTCAAGAAGTCCGATCCGCAGCTGCTCGAGCCGATCATGGCTGTCGAGGTCGAGACCCCCGAGCAGTACATGGGCGACGTTATGGGCAACCTCTCCGGTCGCCGCGGCAAGATCGAGGGCATGGAGGATCGCAAGAACAGCAAGCTCATCCGTGCCAAGGTGCCGCTGGGCGAGATGTTCGGTTACGCTACCGACCTTCGCTCCCAGACCCAGGGCCGTGCATCCTACACGATGCAGTTCGACTCTTATGAGCCCGCGCCCAAGTCCATCGTGGACGAGGTCATGAGCAAGAACGCCTAAGTTCGAGCTCCCTGTTACGTAATCCGCGAGAACATCTCTCGCACTCTTTGGAGGTTTAAGTTGGCTACCCAGAAGATCCGCATTCGCCTCAAGGGCTATGATCACGAGGTCGTCGATCAGTCCGCGAAGCTCATCGTCGAGACCGCTCAGAAGACCGGTGCTCGCGTTTCCGGTCCTGTCCCCCTGCCCACCGAGCGCAACCTGTACACGGTTATTCGCTCGCCGCACGTGAACAAGGACTCCCGTGAGCAGTTCGAGATGCGCACCCACAAGCGCCTCATCGACATCCTCGACCCCACCTCGGGCACCGTTGATTCGCTCATGCGTCTCGACCTCCCCGCTGGCGTCGACATCGACATCAAGCTCTAAGCGATATCGCTCATAGCTTACAGAGCCCCGCTGCCATTACGGTAGCGGGGCTCTTTTGTTTTGCATGATGGGTTTTGACCGCCTGGTAATGCTGCTGAGTAGGTGGCTGCGGCGCCCTATTCGCCCAAGGGGCGCAGCGACGCCTCCTCAAAATGGAAGGATCGCAAGCCGTCTTCCGTTTCGATACACGCGCGTCCAAAGGTATCGACGGTTTTAAAGATGCCTCGCGCCTGCTCGTCACCGGCAGGGGAGCGGGCGATAACGTGCTTTCCAATCCAATTGAGGTGAGCGACATATTCGCCGTGGACGGGCGCGAGCGGTCCGGCGTTTTCTTCCATGGCGTTGAGCAGATCTGCCCACGCGTCTACAGCGTTTACGACGGTGTGATAGACCTCATCGAGGAGCATATCGACGGCGGGAACGTTCTCGTTGAGGTCCGAGAGACCGATTGCCGGCAGGCCACCATCGGGCACCTCCGCGGGCACATAGTTCACGTTGACGCCGATGCCACAGACCGCAAAGGGGTTGCCTTCGTTATCGCGTGCGGCTTCGACCAGAATGCCGCCGAGCTTGCGTCCTCGCGCGACCAGGTCGTTGGGCCATTTGAGGCCAATCTCGTTTGCAAGACCCTGCTTTTCGAGCGCCTCGAGCACCGCTAGGCCGCTGACGGCGGCAAGGCCAGAGTACTTGGCGGGATCAACACGAGGACGTAGGACAATCGAGAGTAACAGATTGCCGGCGGTTGAATCCCACTTGTGGCCGCGTCGGCCGCGTCCTGCTGTCTGAGTCCGGGCGGCAAGTCCTGTGCCGTGCGGCGCTCCCTGTTTTCCTGCTTCGAGCAGGTCATCGTTGGTCGATCCGGTTACGTCGACTATCGTTAATTGGGCATCCATAGCGGCTGCTACCTCCCTAATGAATAAGTGAATGACGCAATGGTGTCGATAGATAGACACAATGTGAAGCCTTTGTCGCATTTGGACAATTTAATGTTAACACGTCAACAAGGTGAAAAATGCGCTATCCTCTCTTGGTCGATGTAAACACGTCAACAACTCAAAGGAGGTTAGTGATGGGTTTCACGATTCTTGGAACAGGCTCGGCGCTTCCCAAGCGCAGTGTTTCCAATGACGAGCTGTCCGAGTTCCTCGATACCTCGGATGAGTGGATTTTTACCCGCACAGGCATCAAGAGCCGTCATGTGTGCACCACCGAGTCGCTCGACGACCTTGCCGTGGCAGCGAGCGAGCAAGCGCTCCAGACGTCCGGAATCGATGCGAGCCAGCTGGATCTTATCGTCTGTTCGACGACGACGGGTGACCACCTTGTTCCCGCCGAGGCGTGTGCCGTTGCTGAGCGACTGGGCGCGACGTGCCCTGCCTTCGATGTCTCGGCTGCCTGCGCCGGCTTCGTATTTGCGCTCGATGTTGCCGAGGGCTATATCGCCCGAGGACGAGCCAAGCATGTGCTTGTCGTTGCCGCCGAGCAGATGACGCGCGCGCTCGACTGGACCGACCGCGCCACCTGTGTGCTCTTTGGCGATGGGGCAGGCGCCGCGGTGATTGAGGCTGGGGGAGTGAATCCCCTCGCCGTTGAGCTTTCGACGTCGCCTGACGTCGAAACACTGCGCGTCCCCGGATTGGCGGGCTCCTCGCCGTATAAGACGGCGCAGGACCGCGAAAGCGTGCTTTCCATGAACGGCCGTCGCGTCTTCAAGTTTGGCGTCAATGCCATCTGCGACACGGTCAACAAGCTCGTTTGCGACGCGAGCATCGCGGTCGAGGACATCGACCACTTTGTATTCCATCAGGCTAACGAACGAATCTTGAGCCAGGCGGTCAAGCGCTTAGGCGTGCCGGACGACCGTGTGGTCCGAACGTTGCGTGAAACCGGCAACATCTCGAGCGCCTGTATTCCGCTTGCTCTCGATCGACTGGCAAATACCGGCGCGCTGCACGCGGGCGACACCATCGCCCTGGTCGGATTTGGCGCCGGCTTGGATGTAGGTGGCTATCTACTTCGCTGGAAGTAGTTGCACATAGGAAATGAAAACGCCCCTGGGGCACAAACAAAGGAGAACTACCATGGCAGATAAGAAGACCTTCGAGCGCGTTTGCGATGTTATCCGCGAGACCGCCGGTCTTGACGACGTCGAGATGAAGCCCGAGTCCACGCTCGAGGAGATTGGTCTCGACAGTCTGGGCACCGTCGAGATCCTCGTCGCCGTTGAGGACGAGTTTGGCATCCAGCTCGATACCGAGGAGAACCCCAAGACGGTCGGCGAGTTCGCCGATACGGTCGAGGCGGCATTGGAGAAGTAGAGATGCTCAAGACTCCTCTCTGCGATCTGCTCCGCATCGAAAAGCCCGTGTTCCAGGGCGGTATGGCCTGGATCGCCGACGCCTCGCTGGCGTCCGCAGTGTCCGAGGCGGGCGGCTTAGGGATTATCGCGGCCATGAACGCCGACGCCAACTGGCTGCGCGACCAGATTCATGAGCTGCGCGCCAGGACGGATAAGCCCTTTGGCGTCAACGTCATGCTCATGAGCCCGTTTGCCGACGAGGTCGCGCGGGTCGTGATTGACGAGCGGGTGCCGGTCGTCGTGACGGGTGCCGGCAATCCCACCAAGTACATGAAGGCGTGGAACGAGGCGGGCATCAAGGTCATCCCGGTCGTTGCCTCGGTGGCGCTGGCGCGCCTCGTGGCGCGTCGTGGAGCCACTGCCGTGGTTGCCGAGGGTACCGAATCAGGCGGCCATATTGGCGAGACCTCGACGATGGCACTGGTGCCGCAGGTTGTCGATGCGGTCGATATTCCCGTGGTTGCGGCTGGCGGTATCGCCGATGGCCGCGGCGTGGCGGCCGCCTTTATGCTGGGCGCCGCCGGCGTGCAGGTGGGTACGCGCTTTCTGATCGCAGATGAGTGCACCGTATCGGAGCAGTACAAGGAGATGGTCCTGAAGGCCAACGACACCTCGACGCGTGCGACCGGCCGCTCGACGGGACACCCGGTGCGTGCCCTCAAGAGCCCCTTCACCAACGCCTACGCCAAGAGCGAGGCGGCGGGCGTAAGCGTCGAGGAGCTCGGGGCCATGGGCACGGGCGCCCTTCGCAAGGCCGCCAAGGACGGCAATTACGAAGAGGGCTCGTTTTTGTGTGGACAGATTGCCGGCATGGTCAACGAGCGCCAAAGTGCACGTGAAATCGTTGACGACCTGGTCGATGGCGCCGAGCACGTCCTGAAGGGTGCGTGCGCATGGGTGGCGTAGCGTTTCTGTTTGCCGGCCAGGGCGCCCAGCACCCCGCGATGGGCGTCGACCTGATCGAGGCATCGCCGGCCGCCGCCGAGGTGTTCGCCATTGCCGACGAGGTGCGCCCGGGGACCAGTGAGCAGTGCCGAAGCGCCTCCAAGGAGGAACTCTCGCAGACCGAGAACACGCAGCCGTGCGTGTTCGTTCACGATCTGGCAGCGGCTGTCGCCCTGCGTGAGCGCGGCGTGGTACCTGCCGCCTGTGCGGGTTTTTCGCTTGGCGAGGTCGCCGCGCTCACCTTTGCGGGGGCGTTCGATACGCGAGCGGGCTTTGAGCTCGTGTGCGAGCGCGCGGCGCTGATGGCCGCGGCTGCCGAGCGCCATCCGGGCGGCATGCGCGCCGTCATCAAGCTCGATGCGGCGCAAGTCGAGAACCTGGCAAAACAGGCCGGCGAGGACTGCTGGCCGGTCAACTACAACAGTCCGCAGCAGACGGTTGTTGCCGGAGCGCCCGAGGCGCTGCAGGAGCTCGACGTCCTAGTAAAAGAGGCTGGCGGCCGCGCTATGAAAGTCGCGGTGTCGGGCGCATTTCATAGCCCCTATATGGCCGAGGCGACTGAGGGGCTGGCGACGTATATCCAAGCCGGCCACGCGCCGTCACCGCTGCTGATTCCGGTCATGGCAAACATGACGGCGGCGCCCTATCCGGCGGACCCGCGAGCGGCATCGGATGTCTTGGCCAATCAGGTGAGTCATGCCGTTCGTTGGGTCGACACGCTGCATGCTCTGCAGAATCAGGGCATCGACACGTTTATTGAGGTCGGCCCTGGCAAAACGCTGTCGGGCCTGGCCAAGCGTACGCTGAGCGACGTTCGCGTGTATTCGTGCGAAACGGCCGAGCAGGTCGCAGCTATTGCCGACGAGCTCGCATAGTCCACAGGGCTGTAACCCGAAAGGAATGACATGGGCAACTTGAACAACGGCGCGCTCGAGCGCAACGACTCACGTCGTGTGGCACTGGTCACGGGCGGCTCGCGGGGTATCGGCCGCGCCTGCGCTGTCGGTCTGGCGGAGGACGGCTTTGATATCGCC
>UQQL01000072.1 GCA_900543275.1 uncultured Collinsella sp.
GAGATTACTACGCGTCTCGTGGGCTCGGAGATGTGTATAAGAGACAGCACTCGTATCGGCCATGGGACAAACTCTACTGATTATTTTGTCCCACCCCTTTCAGGTCCGTTCGTTAGAGGTGGTGTATGGCTCAACAACTGTCGCTGTTTGGTTCGCCGGAACCGGAGGAAGCTCCGGTGAAGCCCAAGCCTGCCGCTGCCTCGGCTCAGTCTAAGCCTGCGCCCGAGCCCCCTGCCGCCTACGCGAGCGTGGTCCTCGACATCCCCACCCGTGCGCTGCCGGAACCGTTTGCTTACGGCATCCCCGAGTCCCTTGCCAACGAGGTCCAGATCGGATCCACGGTCCTGGTCCACTTTGGTAACCGTGCCGCCGCGGGCTATGTCGTCGACATTGCGCCTGATCTGGGCGATCTGCCGGGCAACAACGCCCTCGACCCCGTGCGCATCAAGCCCATCAAGGCCATCCTCAGCAAACCGCTCTTTACCGCCGAAGCCGCCCGCATCGCACGTTGGATGAGCCGCGAGTATGTCGCGACGCTTTCCGAGTGCCTGCGCCTGTTCTTGCCTCCGGGTGGCAGCCCGCGTGTGGTCAAGGGCGACGACGGTGTGTGGACGGTTGAACGTCCAGCCGTCAAACCCATCCAAAACCGCTGGGTGATGCTTACGCCCGATAGCTTTGACTACACGCCACCCAAGACCGCGGTCCGCCAGCGCCAACTCATCGAGGCGCTCCAGTGTGGTCCTGTCACGACGCGCGACCTCAACCTTCTCTATAACAGTATGTCGGCGACCATCAAGGCGCTCGAAAAACGCGGCATCGTGGTGGTGGAGGAGCGCCGTGCCTGGCGCGGTTGCAGCGAGCAGACTACGCTGTCCTCTGCAAGCGGCAAACCGCCGGTCGCGCTTACGAACGGTCAGCAGCAAGCGCTCGCGCAGATTGAGCGCGCTCGCCTGGATGCGCACGGCGACGTGGTGCTCGTGGACGGTGTTACGGGCTCCGGCAAAACCGAGGTCTATCTATCCGCCATCGAGCGCGTGCTCGCGGCTGGCCGCTCTGCCTGCGTGCTGGTACCCGAGATTTCGCTGACAGCCCAGACCGTCGGCCGCTTCCGCTCGCGCTTTGGCGAGACGGTCGCCGTGTTCCATTCGCGTCTTTCTGCTGGCGAGCGCCTGGATCAGTGGGATATGGTCGCCAGCGGTGCGGCCCGCGTGGTCGTCGGCGCACGTTCGGCGCTCTTTTGCCCGCTTGGCGACCTGGGCCTCATCATCATTGACGAGGAGCACGAGACCAGCTACAAGCAGGGGTCCAGTCCGCGCTACCATGCGCGCGAGGTGGCAGCCGAGATGGCGCGCCGCTATCGCTGCCCGCTCGTGCTGGGGTCGGCCACGCCTTCTGCCGAGGCCCTCGACCGCTGCCGCCGCGGCATGTATAACGGTGCCACCTGGACGCGTGTCGAGATGCCCGAGCGCCCCGGACACGCCGTGCTGCCTACGGTCCGCATTGCCGACCTGCGTCGCGAGTTCGCACACGGCAGCCGCTCCATGTTCTCAAAACCGCTGATGGAAGGCCTGGAGCGTGTGGTCGAGCGCCGCGAAAAGGCCGTGCTGCTGCACAACCGCCGCGGTTTTGCGCCGTTTTTGATGTGCCGCGAGTGCGGCTGCGTTCCCACCTGCAACCACTGCTCTACAGCGCTTACGTATCACGAGCGCACGCACACGCTGCAATGTCACACATGCGGATCCTCCTGGCGCGTGCAGCCGTATCCCGCGCCCACGAGTCGTTGTCCCAAATGTGGCAGTCGCTACCTGGCAAAAATGGGGCTGGGCACGCAGCAGATCGAGGACGCACTGCACCAGATGCTGCCCGAGGACGTCGCCATCATCCGCATGGATGCCGATTCCACGCGCGGCAAGGATGCGCACAAAAAGCTGCTCGAGCAGTTCGATGCGGCCGATTGCGCCGTGTTGCTGGGCACCCAGATGATCGCCAAAGGCCTCGACTTTCCCGAGGTCACGCTCGTGGGTGTGGTCAATGCTGACTTCGCCCTCAAGCTGCCGGATTTCCGCGCAGGGGAGCGCGCCTACGATTTGCTGGAGCAGGTCGCCGGCCGTGCCGGTCGCGGTGATCGTCCCGGCGAGGTGATCATCCAGACCTACCTGCCCGAGGATCCGGTCATTCGTGCCGTCGCTGAGCACGACCGTTCGATCTTTACCGACTACGATCTGGACCAGCGCCGCGACGCGCTGTACCCGCCGTTTGTTCGCCTGGTCAACATCTTGGTGTGGTCGGCAAACCGAGACGACGCGCAGGACTACATTGGGCGCATTGCAAAGCTTCTTAAGCGCCGCTGGCATGCCGCCGCGCCCGATTTTTTGCGGGCGGGGAGTGCCGTGCCGCAGGTGCTAGGCCCGGCTTCGTGTGTAATCGAGAGAGCCAAGGACCGTTACCGCCTCCATCTGCTTGTGAAGTCGCCCGTGGGGTACCATGTCTCTGATGATATTGACGCCTGCCTCAAAGAGGTGGGCTCTGTGCGCGGCGTGAGCGTGAGCGTTGACGTCGACGCCTATGATTTGATGTAACAACCCGAAAGGATGGCCATGGAAGCCAACGGAATCGTACTGTCGCCCGACCCTCGTCTGCGCCAGGAGTGCGCCGTCATCGAGGAGATCACCCCGGCGATCGAGGCGCTTGCCGAGAAGATGAAGAAGATGATGTTCGAGAACGGCGGCTGCGGCCTCGCTGCTCCGCAGATCGGCGAGCTTATTCAGCTCGTCACCATCGACTGCGACTACAGCGATAAGAACGACTACGACCCCTACGTGCTCATCAACCCTGTTATTGTTGAGCAGAGCGACCATCTGGTGCCGTTTAGCGAGGGCTGCCTGTCCATCCCTGGCATTAGCTGCGAGATCGAGCGTCCCGACCATGTCGTCGTCGAGGCGTATGACCTGGACGCCAACCTGATTCGCTATGAGGCCTCGGGCGATCTGTTCTGCGTGTGCCTGCAGCACGAGATCGATCACCTGCACGGCAACACCATGTTCGAGCGACTGAAGCCGATACAGAGGATCAAGGCAGTCAAGGAGTACCAGGACGCCCTGGCCCGCGGCGCTCGACCGGGCGAGACGGAGTAGGTTTGTCCGTCCCCGGGGCGCCCGCCTATATCATCCCGTGCTCAAACATTCTCGCTGCGCTGCGAAACTGCGCGCGGGACGATATAGGCGGGCGACCCGGGGACTACGTTGACGCTGCTTGTCTCTCCCGGGTCCCGTCGGGCCAGGGAAGGACGTCTTTGCTGATAGGTGCTTTGCTGAAAGAGCTGCTTTTATTGCGGCTCTTTCTTTGGTTTTGGGTATATTTGTTCTTGTTGAAATGTTATTGCGGATGGGCTGGTGACTTGGCTTTCCGCTGTTCTTTGTAGCCGTCTCGGCTTTGGTTGAGAGGAGACTAACTTTTATGCGTATTGTGTTTATGGGTACGCCTGATTTTGCTGTGCCTTCGCTGACTTCGCTTGTTGCGGCTGGTAATGAGGTTGCGCTCGTTATTACTCGTCCCGATGCTGTTCGTGGGCGAGGTAAGAAGCTAGAGCCGTCTCCTGTTAAGGCTAAGGCGCTTGAGCTGGGGTTGCCGGTTGTTGAGGCTAATCGTATGACGCCTGAGGTTGTTGAGGTGCTCCAGGCTGCCCAGGCTGATATTTTCTGTGTGGCTGCTTATGGCTGTATTTTGCCTGATGAGGTGCTGCATATGGCGCCGCTTGGTATTGTGAATGTTCATGCGTCCTTGCTGCCTCGTTGGCGTGGGGCTGCTCCTATTCAGCGTGCCATTCTTGCTGGTGATGAGATTGCTGGCGTTTCTATTATGCGCATTGAGCATGGCGTGGATACCGGCGCCTATTGTGCGCAGGCCTCGACCTCGGTTGCCGGTAAGCATGCCGAGGCGCTGACTATGGAGCTCGCTGAGCTCGGCGGCAAACTGCTTGCCGATACGCTTCCTTCTCTTGCCGATGGCACCGCCGTGTGGATCGAACAGGATGAGGCACTCGTTACCCATGCTGCCAAGATTTCTAAGCAGGAGATGCGCTTGGATCCGCACATGGCGGCGCTTGATTGCGCGCGTCATGTGCTGGCCTCTTCCGATACCGCGCCTGCTCGTTGCGTGATTGCCGGCAAGACCGTGCGCGTGCTCGATGCTGCGCCGGCTGATGTGTCGCTTGGTGAGGGGCTCGTCGCCGTTCAAGCCAAGCATGTTTACCTTGGCCTTTCCGATGGCTCGGTTGAGTTGCTCGAGGTTAAGCCTGATGGCAAGCGTGCTATGGCCGCTTCTGCTTGGGCTGCTGGCTTGCAGGGTGCCGATCTTTCGTGGGGTGTATTGTCATGAGCAAGCTGTCTCCCGCGCGCAAGCTTGCGCTCGATGTGCTGATGGAGGCTGATCGCCGCGGCATGTATGCGCGCGACGTGCTGTCCTCTCGCGCATCGGCCAAGGCTATTGACCAGCGCGATTCCGCTTTTGCCGCCCGCTTGGCGCTGGGTGTGGCCGCCACTCAGGGTATTTTGGACGAGCTGCTCGATCAGTTTCTCGATAAGCCCAAAAAGGTTGCGCCGCGCGTTCGCATGGCGCTTCGTATTTCTGCCTTCGAGATGCTCTACCTGCATACGCCTGGCCGCGTTGCCGTAAGTCAGGGAGTTGAGCTGGTTCGCTGCGGTGCTAAGTCTGCCGCTGGCTTGGCCAATGCTGTACTGCATAAGGTTGCGGATAACGTTGAGGACTTTGCTACGGCGTCCGATGTGAATGAGTCTGAGCGACGATTGGTTCGTCTGTCGCGTCTGATGGGTCTGCCGCGCTGGCTGTGCGCTCGCATTATGGCATCCTTCGACACGCCAGAGGGTGCGCTCAACTTTGCCGGCAATCTGGCGCCCGCGCCGCTGGCTCTGCATGAGAACGCCTTTGCGACTAATCCCGATCCGTATATCTCGCAGCTCGTCGCGCCTGTCTTCCCGGGCTGTCATGCCCCGGTTGATGCCCAGGTTACCGTTTCGTCGGGCGTATTTGAGCGCGCTGCTGCCGTGGCCTCGGATCTTAACGCCCAGCTCATCGCCACAGCTGCCACGCGCCCTGGAAGCTGCCTTGAGATTGGTGCCGGTCGTGGCACCAAGACCTATGTGATGATGTGCCAGGCCAAGCGTGCGGGCTATGAGCGTCAGCATACGGCGCTCGATTTGCATGATCGCAAGTGCGATCTGAATCTCGCTCGCCTGCATAAGGCCGGTATTCAGGGCGTTCGTACGGTTTCGGGTGATGCCTGCGAGCTTGATGAAGTACTGACGTCGTTTGATGCCATGCTTGGCAAGCCGATTAAGTTCGACACGGTCTTTATCGATGCGCCGTGCTCTGGCACCGGCACCATGCGTCGTCATCCCGAGATCCCTTGGCGCCTGACCGAAAAAGATGTGACGGTTGAGCTGCCCAAGCTGCAGCTTACGATGCTCAAGGAAGCCGCTGCGCGCGTGGCTGCCGGCGGCGAGCTCATCTATGCCACCTGCTCGGTCTTTGAAGAGGAGAACGCGCAGGTCGTGGATGCCTTCCTGGCTTCTCCCGAGGGCGCCGGCTTTACCGTGGCGCCGCTCTCTGAAGCGCAGATTCTGCAACTCCCCGAGTTCGATCAGGCCAAGAAGCTCGTATCCGTACGCCAAAACGACCGAGGCCTCTTCCAAAGCGTGCCGGTAAACGCCGACTCCTACGACGGCCACTTCTGCGCCCGCCTGATCCACAACTAACTACTAATTTGCGGTGAAATAGGGATTGAATAGCGGCTTCTACCTGCCAAACTGTCCTTATTTCACTGCAATTCATAAGGAAACCTGGCCTGATAATTAGCTACCCATAGCGCAAAGAATCAGCCCCGCGATCGGTGCCGGTCGCGGGGCTGATTGGTTTCTAGTGGCTGTGTGGGCAGTTGGCGCAGCAGCCGTTGGTGGCGCTGGTGCTGGAGCCGCCGCTTCGCTGGTCGGTGTTGTAGAAGCCGCTGCCCTCAAACTTGATGCCGCTAGCCGAGAACGTCTTGGCCGCCGGGGCACCGCAGCTCGGGCACACGACCTCTGGAGTCTCGGACATGGGATGCTCAACCTCAAACACGTTGCCGCAGCTCGTGCACTTGTAATCGTAGCGCGCCATAATACTTCCTTTTCAGCACAAAGCGGGCAGATCGCTCTGCCCGCAAAAATTCAAACGTCTGTAACTGTACCCTATATCGGGCGTTTTATCACGGTTCGCTCCAGAATCTATGGGTGTTGCGCAGGAGCTGCGCAGTTTTGCCCTCGGCGGCCGCAACGTCGGCCTCGTCAGCCTGCCAGGTCCAGTTGCCCGTGGCCACGCCCGGTACGTTCATGCGCGCATCGTCGCCAAGCCCCAGGACATCCTGCAGCGGCATCATCACCAGGGGAGCGTCGCTTGCCAGGGCGTTGCCCATGAGCTCGCTTGCCAATGCAATGCCGCTCGGTTCGTCGCCACCCGCAAAGGAGCGCGTGCACCAGCCGGTAAGCGTCGAGGTGTCGTGCGTCGAGGTGTACAGGATCTTGTCCGGTGTGGGATGAATTCCGCAGCGAACGTCGTAGTCGCTAAACTCCAGCACGTCCATGCCGGGGAAGCCGCAGGTCGAAGCCATGGCGCGAACGCCAGGCGTCAGATAGCCCAGGTCCTCGGCGATAAAGTTGAGCGGACCCAGCTCGTCGTAGGCGGTCTGGAACAGGTCTTTGCCCGGGCCCGCAAGCCAGCGGCCATCGGCACAGGCCTTGCCGGCGGGGATGCTAAAGTAGCTGTGGAAGCCCAAGAAGTGGTCCAGGCGCACGCGGTCGTAGAGCGAAAACGCACGACGCAGGCGATCCATCCACCAGCTATAGCCGTTCTGCTTCATGTGGTCCCAGCGGAAGGTGGGGTTACCCCACACCTGGCCCTCGGGCGCAAAGTTGTCGGGCGGCGCGCCCGAAATTTCAATTGCCTTGCCGGTATCGGACAGCCAGAAGTTTTCGGGCTCGCTCCACGCGTCGGCCGAATCGTCCGAGACATACATGGGGATATCGCCGATGACCTCGATGCCCTTCTTGTGCGCATAGTTCATGAGCTCGCACCAGGCAAGGTCAAAGCGATACTGCATGTACGCCTGCAGTTCGGCCTCGTCGTGGAAGCGCTTGTCATCTATCAGGTACTCGTTGTAGCGCGCGACATCTGCCGGCCAATCGTGGCGTGACTCGCCCTCAAAGTACTTCTTAACGGCCATGTAGACGCAGTACTTCTCGAGCCAGTCGGCGTTGCGATGTTTAAACGCCGTGTATAGCGGGTCGGCATCCTCGCCGCCGCGGGTCTTCCAGGTGGCAAAGTCGACAGCCAGCTCCTCGTGGCTCTCAGGCAGCAGGTCGATATTGCCTGCAAAGGCCGAAGGACCGGCATAGGGGGAGCGGAAGAAGTCCGTGGGATTGACGGGCAGAACCTGCCAGTAGCGCATGCCCATGGCAGCCAGGTGGTCGATAAAGCGACGCGTGGGCGCACCGATTGTGCCAGGCTTGCCGTCATCGGTCGGCACCGAGGTGATGTGGCACACAACGCCCGCGCCGTGATCGATCGGCTCCTGCAGGCGCTGCTCGGCATGGTGATAGATGATCGACGAGCCCAGTGGATACAAATCGAGCGTGACCGTACCGTTGTGGATCTCGCACTCGTGACCGCTGATCACATCACTCGCGCATTCGCCGAGCGCCGGAATCGTCACGCGGTGCGAATTGCGCAGACTACGGTTGATGATAACCGTCGCGGACTCGCCATCCTTGCCCGTGCGGTTGTATGCCAGCACCTCGTCGTTGAGCGCGAAGGCCTTGATCTCGCCGTCGATCATAAACGGCAGTGCGCGGCGTACGGCGGAGGCGTTTTTGACAATAGCCAGCGTGTCGAAGTCGTGCAGTTGGTCCTTGGTCGGCAGGGTGCGGCGGTTGCCCGGATCGGTCAGGCCCTCAAGGCCGTATTCGTCGCCGTAGTAGATCGAAGGCACGCCGGCGAAGGTCATCTGCATGAGCGTGGCGAGCCAAAAACGGCTCTTGGCCAGGCCCATCGAGTTCTCGTCCAGGCGCCACTTGCTGCGCTCGCACTCGGGTAGCTGCGACTCGTCGGGGCCGCCGCCGAGCACTGAGATGATACGTGGACGGTCGTGGCTCGACAGCAGGTTGAGCGCGCAGGACAGGGCCTCGCGCGGATAATTCTCGCGCAGGGTTTCGATATCCTCGGCGGCCTCGTAGGCGTTCTTGTAGCCCATCAAAAAGCCGATGACCATGTCGCGGAAGGGATAATCCATAGCCGAGTCAAGCTCGGATCCTTGCAGGTAACGACGCAAATGGCCATAGCTGATCTTGTTGGAGGCGTCTTCCCAGACCTCGCCGAGCAGCAGTGCGTCGGGCTTCTCGGCGAGCACGGCCTTTTTGATCTCGGCCAGGAAATCGTCCGAAAGCTCGTCGGCCACATCCAGGCGCCAGCCATGGGCACCGGCGCGCAGCCATTTACGAATCACGCCGTCCTTGCCCAAAAGCTTCTCGCGCACCAGCTCAGAATTCTCGTTGATGGCGGGCATGTTGCCCACGCCCCACCAGCAGTCGTACGAGCCGTCCTCGTGGAAATAAAACGCATCGCGCCACGGCGAATCCTCGCTCTGCCACGCGCCCACGCCGGGGTAGTTGCCGTAGCGGTTGAAATAGATCGAGTCGTCACCCGTATGGTTAAAGACGCCGTCCAGAATGATGGAGATGCCCAGCTTCTCGGCCGCCTGGCACAGCTCGGTAAAGTCCTGCTCGGTGCCCAGGATCGGGTCGATCTTGGTGTAGTCGGCCGTGTCGTAGCGGTGGTTGCTCGCGGCCTCAAAGATGGGGTTGAGGTAGATGGCCGTAAAGCCCAGCTCCGCGATGCGGGGCAGGTCAATTTGGATGCCCTTGAGCGAGCCGCCGTAGAAGTCCCATGTCTTGATGGAGCCGTCCTCGGCGCGCTCGTATACGGGCGGCTCGTTCCAGTCCTCGACCATACGGCGCTGGATTCCGTTGCGCGGTTTTTCGACCTCGGACAGCGTGCGCTCGCGCCAGTTTTCGTCACGGGCGTAGCGATCGGGGAAGATCTGGTAGACCATGCCACGCTCGTACCACTCGGGACGCACTTCGCGGTGCTTATAGACGGTAATCTGGAAGGACGGCACCTCGGCGTAGTCGTAAGTTACGCCCTCGCCACCGGTGCGACCCTGCGGTGCGCCCAAGCGGACCTCGGGCTGGCCCTCGATATTGCAGATAAAGCTGTACCAGATAAGACAGGACTCGGTACACTCAAGCTCTACGGTATAAATGCCGTCGCCCTCGTGCGTCATGGGATACCGTGACTCACCGATCTCATCGACCCAGGTGCGCAGCGTAAGCGTTGCCTGGTTGGGGTCGGCATCCTCCAGAATCACGGAGAGCGAAAGGGTAGTTCCAGTGGTCACAGCGCCAAACGGAGTGCGAAACTGCGGAAGACGGCTGTTGTGTATCAATCTCATAATACGGTCCAGTTCAATAGAATCACGGCCTGCGGGCCATGGCTTTACGCACAAGTTGTAAGTATATCTGTTGTACACAGGCTGTATAAACAACATCCGTTTACCATCGGCGAACGGTTGTCCTAGAAAATCGTTTTACCAATACCTACAGAGAAGGGGCACCCAGTTGGAGCGCCCCTTGCTTAGGGTTTGATGAGGTTTTGAATCGTCTGCGTACTAGCGGCTGTCTCTTATACACATCTGACGCTGCCGACGACGGAGAGA
>UQQL01000073.1 GCA_900543275.1 uncultured Collinsella sp.
GAGTGGACCGGCCCCGTCGCCCCGCGCCCGGTCCACTCCGCGCTCGACCTGTCCAAGCTCGAGTCGACGGGCTTCCATATGCCCGACTGGGAGGAAGAGCTGGGGGAGTACCTCAAGACGCTCTAGCCGCTAATAACTTTTCGAGAGTAAAAGCCGCCGTTCTTTAACGGCGGCTTTTCTTATGCCTGGTGAATAGCCCCGCTGCAACAAGGGCGGCGGCGGTCGCCAGACTCACTGCAAGCCCCGCAAGGGCGCCCGGAGTCTTGTAGGTCATCACGATCCTATTCGAGCCTTTCTGCATGTTCAGGGATGACAAACCCTTATCGGCGGCGGGCGTTAGTTCTGCGGCGATTCCGTTTACCGTTACGTTCCAGCCCTCATCGTACGGAACGCTCAGCAGCAGGTTGCCGTCATCCTTGGCGGTATACTCGCCTTCGATCCTTCCGTCCTCAAAAACCGTCGGAACAAATTCGCTCGTCTTAAGCTCGTTAATAATCTGCTCGAAAACGTCCAGATTGAGGGCGTAAAAGACCGGTTCATTGTCTTGGGGCATGTCTGTATAGCCCTCTGCGACTCCGATTGACACCGTATGCTGGCTCGGGGCGTCCGATGCATCCGTAATCTGGCGGATATTATTGTCGAATCTCCAGGCCTCGTTTTCGATCGCTCGCTGGTCGATGGTAAGAGTGACGGGCCAATAACTGCCGGCAGTCGTATCTTTGTTGATGTAGAGATACCCGATGGAGCTTGCCGGTACAGTAACGCTCCATTGCTTTAAGCTATCGCTATTCTCCGTGCTCGTGGCCTCGATCTTGGTATAGAGATTGACCTCGCGGCCTAGGATTTTGCTGTAGAGTTCGTTTTGCTTTTCGAAGGGGTTCTCGCTCTTCAGCGTGCTGTTTTGGATATCGCTTGAGGCTGCGACGCCAATGCTGAGCGCATAGGGGTTCTCGTACACTGCGCTTGTGGAGTCGGCCTGATTCATCTTGGCTAAAACGTATCCCGCAGGCGCGTTCTCGGGAATGGCATACTTGACTCCCAGTAGGGCATCGACGGCGAGAATGGGTTCGGCATAACGGGTCGAGAATTCGCCGACGCTGCTGTATCCAAGGGAGTTGAGCAGTGCGATGGCCTGCGGGTTGTTGGCAGACGAATACGAAGACAACTGGTTGTACCCAAGCGCCAGGCCTTCGTTGAGGGCGGCGCTATCGGCGCGCGTGGTCGTGCGGTCAATGCGATAGAACGACGCCGAAGTCTGGTCTTGAATGGCCGTGATCGTGTCGGTTGCGGTGGCGACATAGACGCTGTTGGCTTCTTCGGAATAGCCTGTGTACAGCTGGTTCCACATAATATGGGCGTTGGTAAATAGTTCAATTGCCGTGAGTGCCAGGAGCGGCAAGATGATGGCCGGACGATGGGCTCGACGAAATGTTGGCCGCTCATTGAGTTTCTGCAACGCGTATCCTGCGGCCCACAGCGCAAAGAAGCTAAGCAAAAAGGCCGTGCGCGAGTAGAATCCGTTAGGAACGCGCATGCCGCACCAGATGTACTCGAGCGGGCTCAAAACGGAGCTTGCGACCAGGATTATCGTGACGACGAGTGTTGTGATGCGCGTCTTGATTGAAACCGTGCGGTTAACCAGCAGGCTCACCGCAAGCAGCATCATGATGATGCCGCAATAGAACTGCGGTGTGCTTTCGTTGCTTACCCACATGCAGGGAAGAAAGCCCCTGATGAGCGACTTGAGGCCGGCTTTAAGTAGGGGGCCGAGTGCTAGAACGGGACCGCCCTTGGACATGGCAAGGATGGTCGGCAAAAAGGTCCAAGCGGACAGAAGCAGTCCAAGCGCGATGGCCCCGGCAAATCGCAGGGCCCGATCGAGCATGAGCTTCCAGCTAAATCCATCTTCTGCAACATAATCGACAAATTCGACCAATACGAAGATGCAGAGGAACAGGATGCTGATGTAGGCCGTATACCAGCAGAACATGACATTGAGCGCCGTTGCGATGACGAGGCGGATTATGCGCCGCTTGCGGATGAGCTCGCGGCATCCGTAGGCGCAGATGGGCAGCAGGATCAGACAATCGATCCAGAGCGGGTTGCGAAGGTTGCTGATGGTCCAGCTGCAAAATGTGAACGAAAGGGAAAGCAGAAATGCTGCGGGCTTTGATAGGTCAAAGCGCTTTTGCACATACCAAGCGCTGCTGATGTGGATGCAGCCCAGTTTGAGCGCGGTTATGGCAAATACGAAGAGTGTCAGCTTGTCTGCGGGAAACAGCACGCAGAGCAGGTTGAAGGGGCTGGCGAGGTAGTAGCTATAGAGCCCCCATGTGTTCATGCCGAGTCCCTGTGAGAAGGAATAGCGAAGATTTGCCTTGCTCAAAAGGACGCGCCGGAACCAAGCAAAGAAGTCGATGTACTGGTACTTGAGATCGTTAGTGAGAAACGAGTTGTCGCCAAAGGGGTAGACATGCCCCGCCGCTGCAAGTGCGACAAAAAGTGCGATGGAAAACGTGAGGCAGGCGGCGTAGAACGCCACGTTCTTGAGCGTGCTGTTATTGGGCCGTGTCATCAGATTCCTCGTTGGATTCTCGAATGATATAGATGGGACGTCGCTTGGTTTCCAAGTAGGCTTTTGCCAAGTATTCACCTATGATTCCCAGGCACAGAAGCTGCATGCCGCCAAACAGCGTTATGAGGCAGGCGAGCGACGGCCATCCGCCGACGGGGTCGCCCCAGACAAGCGTCTTTACTAGGATGACGACGAATCCCAGAATAGCGATGAGGCAGAAGACGATACCTGTGAGGGCGGCGAGGGAGAGCGGCGCCGTGGAAAACGCGACGATGCCGTCGATGGAATAGAGGAGCAGCGACCAAAAGCTCCATTTGGTCTCGCCGGCCACGCGGTTGACGTTTACGTAGGGGAGCCATTTGGTTTTGAAGCCCACCCAGCCGTAAATGCCCTTGGAGAATCGGTTGTATTCGCCCATGGAGATGATGGCGTTGACCATAGGCCGCTTCATGAGCCTAAAATCGCGTGCTCCGTCGACGATGTCGGCCTTGGAAATGCGGTTGATGATCTTGTAGAACATACGGGCACAGAACGACCTGATGGGAGGCTCGCCTTCGCGGGTGGTCCTGCGCGTTGCGACGTTGTCGTAGTCTTCGGTTTGCAAGATCTCGTACATCTGCGGCAGGAGCGAAGGCGGGTCCTGCATGTCGGCATCCATGGTGGCGACATAGTCGCCCTTTGCGTGCTGGAGTCCGGCGAGTAGTGCCGCCTCCTTGCCAAAGTTGCGCGAGAAAGAGTGCCAGCGGATGGCGTATGGATGCGCCGCCGCGGCTTCTGCCTTCATGACGGCGAGCGTTTTGTCTGCCGAGCCATCGTCGATGAGGACGGCTTCAAAGGAAATGCCGAGGTCTTGCTGGTTCATGATGCGAACGACGCCATCGAGCTCTTTGAGAAAGATCGGAAGTGATTCCTGCTCGTTGTAGCACGGCACGACGATGGAGATGAGCGGCATGGTGGTTTACCTCTCGCTTGGCTTGGAAGTGGGGTGGCCGAGCTGGTCGTCGTAGTCGTATTTGCTGTACACGTTGACCTCCCACTGCTTTTTTTCGACCTTTGCCACGGAATCGAGGATGAATCCGGTTGCAAGGCTCAGACCGCACAGGAACATAAACGACGCGGCGAGCATGGCGGTGGGGAAGCGCGGAACGAGGCCGGTGTGGAAATACTCGACAATGATGGGCATGCCCAGAGCGAGGCCGATCACCGCAAACAGAAGCGCGACGAGGCTGAAGAACTTCAGTGGGCGGTAGTCCTTGAACAGCGTACCGATCATCGCGACGACTTTAATGCCGTCGCTCACGGTATTGAGCTTGGACTCGGAGCCTTCCGGACGGTCGCGGTACTCGATGGGCACATCTTTGATGCGCCAGCGGTGGTCGACGGCGTGGATCGAGAGCTCGGTTTCGATTTGGAAGCCCTCGGAAAGCACAGGGAAGGTTTTAACGAACGGGCGGCTCATGGCACGGTAGCCGGTCATGACGTCATCGAAGCTGTAGCCATAGATCCACTTGATCATGGCGCGAACTAGGTTGTTGCCAAAGCCGTGGAAAGCACGCTTGTTTTCCTCGGCGTAGGTGCCGTTGGAAAGGCGGTCGCCTACGGTCATATCGGCCGTGCCGTTGAGGATAGGCTCGCAGAGGGCCTCGGCGGCCTCGGCGGGGTAGGTGTCGTCTCCGTCGACCATCAGGTAGCAATCGGCGTCGATATCGCGAAACATCTGGCGGCACACGTTGCCCTTTCCCTGACGGGGCTCAAAGCGGACCGTGGCGCCGTGCTCGGTGGCGATGCGTGAGGTATCGTCCGACGAGTTGTTGTCATAGACATAGACCGTCGCTTGCGGAAGCTCGCGGTGAAAGTCGTCGATTACTTTGCCGATCGTGAGGGCTTCGTTGTAGCAGGGGATAATAATGGCAATCGTTTGCTCGGCCATGAAGGTTCCTTTGGTCGCGTACAATCGAATCGTTTGTTACATGGTTAGGATGAGCGCATTGATTCGACAGTTCAAGCTTTTAGATGTGGTACGTGCTTCTTTGCTGGTTGCAGTAAGCATCGCTACGGTGACGTATTGTAGTGGTTCCTTTGCCCTGTTTCCATCGGTCTTGGCGTGCATTGCGATAATCGCATCATTGGTTTATTTCAAAAAGTTGGGATGCAGGGATTTTGCATTTCCGTCTCTTGTTGGTCGAGTTTGCTGTCTTATGAGCTCCCTTGCATTTTCGTTTGTTCTTGTGTTGGGAGCTCATATTCGCGTGGCCGAACCGGTGATAGCCGGCGGGGTTAACGAGAATTATATTGAGCCGTATTCCGTGTATGATATCGTCGCATTTTGCATGATGGCGGCACTGGTCTTTTGGATTTTGTCGGCGCTGGTTCAGCTGTCTGGTTGTGGTCGTCGCTGTGCCTTCGTTAAGAAGTTTCAGAGGGCGAATGGCGGTGATACGTTAGTTCCTGTTTCGGTCTCGTCCGTTGTAATCCGTGCTCTTGTCATTTTTCTTCTGTATCTACCGTTCTTTATGAGGTATTTCCCCGGCCTGTTTTTTGGCGACACCTTTTCTTCGTTCGCTCAGATTATGGGGTGGAATCCCCTGAGCAACCATCATCCGGTTGCTTTCACTTTGATGATGGGCGCTTGCATCAAGATTGTCGGGTTGTTTGGGCTAGGCCCTTCGGTGGGCGTTGCATTGCTGACGGTATTTCAGATGGCCTGCGTTGCCTGCACGTTTGGCTATCTTGCTCTTTGGGTGACTTCCCGCTTGGGGGTTTCTGCTCGTTGGTCCTGGCTGCTCGTGGCTCTATTTGGCTTGTCTCGGTATTGCGCACTATATTCAGTGGCGCTCTGGAAGGACCCACTGTTTTCTTGCTGCCTTGTTTTGGTGGTGGCCATGCTTACGGATGCCGTTTTGGAGCATGGGCCTCGATTGGGTACGCCGCGTCTGCTTGTATTTGGCCTGCTTTCGTTAGGCGTCATGCTGCTGCGTAATAACGGTTTGTATATTTGCGCTGCGCTATGTATCGTGCTTGCAATAATTGCGGTACTGGGCCGACTTGGCCGCACTGTTCCGATGGAGTTGGCTTTCCGTATGGCTGTTCCTCTTGGATTGGCGATAGTTGCATGCTTGGTGATTACGGGCCCCGTGTACTCGGCGATGGGCATTGTTCCGTCGGAGGAAGTTGAGTCGGTGGGTATTCCGCTTGCCCAGATGGCCCGCGTTGCCGCGCTTGATGGTGATATGTCCGAGTCCGACCGTTCTTATATGAACGAGTTGCTTCCGCTCGATCGTTACAAGGAGGTTTACCACCCCAGTATTATCGATCCGCTTAAATGGAACGATGACTTTAATTCGGACCATTTAAAGGATGGATTCTGGGCTCATTGGGCCTCGATGCTTTCGCGTAACCCATCGATATACTTTGAGGCGTGGGAACTGCAGACGTTTGGTTTTTGGGCCCCAAATGTAAAGGGTGCTGACGGTCTGCCTGAAAACTTTCTCATGGGCGTTCCGTATAACCTTGTGGCCGACTCAAAGGCTTCTACGGGAGTTACATTTCGCAACTTGCTTGCGCCCCTCGGCGATGATGTTGATGTGGCGATTGGACTGAGCGCTTGGTCTATTCCTGGCGCCGTTGTCTTTTGGTTGCTCATGTTTTCGTCAGCACTGTTGGTGTCTTGTGGTCGCGCAAGGTTTGCTTTGCCGCTTTTGCCATTTTTGTTGTTGTACGGGACGCTCTTTATTGCCAGTCCTATTTGGTACTGGCCTCGTTATATCGTGGCTGCTCAATTTGGTCTTCCTGCCGTGCTTGTGGTGGTCGCTCGCGGCATGCTGTCTGGTGAAAGACGTTCCGAAAACGATGTTGTGAGATAGTTCTCCAGTTTCGCAACGCCGCCTTATGGCGTTGAGGGCGGGTCTATACTGTTCGTTTGTCAACGATTACGAGTAAAGGAGTTGCATCCGTGTCGGATCAGACAAAGCAACAAGAAACTCGCAGTCTGCCTGCGACGTTTGCTAAGAACGAATTTGAGAAGGACGCGTTTATCCTTCGTCAGCTGGTTACCAAGGATTTTAAGATCAAGTATCGCCGCAGCGTTCTGGGCGTCGCATGGTCGGTGCTCAACCCGCTGCTGATGATGATCGTCATGGCCATCGTGTTCTCGACGATTTTTGGCCAGGGCCGCAATGGATCAATGACGCCCGAGATGTACCCGCTGTACTTGATCGTGGGTAACGTTACCTTTGCCGTCATGTCCGAGTCCACGAACCAGGCCCTAACGTCGATCGTGGGTGCTGCCCCGCTGCTCAAGAAGGTTAAGGTGCACCGCTGGGTCTTCCCGGTGCAGAAAGTGCTTTTCTCGCTGGTGAACTTTGCCTTCTCGCTGGTCGCCGTCGCCATCGTCATGCTGTGGTTCCGCGTTATGCCTTCTTGGCACCTGATTCTGCTGCCGGTTTGCCTGCTTTTGCTTATGGGATTTTGCATGGGTCTGGGCATGATGCTCTCTGCCCTCACGGTCTTTTTCCGCGATGTCATGCATCTGTGGAGCGTTGTCATTACGGCTTGGACTTACATCACGCCTATTTTCTGGACGACCGACTTCGTTGCGCAAATGCCGCATCTCGTGCGCATTCTGGTCTATGCGAACCCCATGTATAACTACCTGCAGTTTATGCGCGATATCTTCCTGTTCCAGACCACGCCCTCGCTTTTGACGTTTGGTATGTGCGTCGCTTGGGCGGTTCTTGCGCTTGTTATTGGCTACACCGTGTTCCATAAGTCCGAGCGCAAATTTATCCTCTACATCTAAGGAGTGCTGTGATGTCTGAATCTGTTGTTGATTACAGCGAGCAGCCTCTGGCTGTCGAGGTCGACGACGTCACCATGATCTTTAACATGGCGTCCGAGTCGCTGACCAACCTCAAGGAGTACTTCATTAAGCTTGCCAAGCACGAGCTGTTCTTTGAGGAGTTTAGGGCGCTTAAGCACATCTCGTTCGATATTCATCGCGGCGAAGTTGTCGGTCTGGTCGGCACCAACGGCTCCGGCAAATCCACGATGCTCAAGATTATCGCTGGCGTGCTTGAGCCCAGTGAGGGCAGCGTTAAGGTGCACGGTAACATCGCGCCGCTGATTGAGCTTGGTGCCGGCTTTGACCCCGAGCTGACCGCCCGCGAGAACATCTATCTGAACGGCGCCCTGCTCGGGTATACCAAGGAGTTCATCGACGCCAACTTTGACGGGATTATCGAGTTCGCTGAGCTGCAGAATTTTGTCGATATGCCGCTTAAGAACTTCTCCTCGGGCATGGTGGCGCGTATCGCCTTTGCAATCGCGACGATTACCGAGCCCGATATTCTGATCGTTGACGAGACGCTGTCCGTCGGTGACGTGTTCTTCCAGCAGAAGTGCGAGGCCCGCATCCAGCACTTTATCCAGAGCGGCGACGTGACGGTTCTGTTCGTTTCGCACTCCATGGAGCAGGTTGAGCGCATCTGCCAGCGTGCCGTTTGGATTGAGAAGGGTGACCTTCGCATGGACGGCCCGGTCGATGAGGTCTGCAAGGCGTACCGCGAGCAGTTCAACTAGGTTATAATTACTTGCGCCTGACAGGCTTACGCTTGCTTGGTCGTGCGGTTATTTGCTCCATTAGCTCAGTTGGATAGAGCAGGGGACTTCTAATCCCAAGGTCGACGGTTCGAATCCGCCATGGAGCACCATCGTTTATTAAGCCCGGACCGCTTGGTGGTCTGGGCTTTTTTCATCTTGTGTGCTGCGGCTTTGAAGGGTTCGCAATGGGAAGCAAAAGGCTCGACTGGATCGATATTGCAAAGGGGATTGCAATTATTCTGGTCATTGTGGGGCACACCGTCCCAAATCCCTCTCCCTTGCGGCACGCGATCTTCTCGTTTCACATGCCGTTGTTCTTTATTCTTGCCGGGTATACGTTTAGGCCGAAGCCATGGCGTGACTGCTGAGTGGTTCGGTATCGCGCCTGCTGGTGCCGTATGTGGTTCTTGCACTGGCGTGGCAGGTGCCGACGTTCTTGATGAGCGGCGCTCCTTTGACGAGCGGTGCGTTTGCGGGCGGGCTCGAGACACTCGTGTTTGCCTTGGGCGTTGATGTGCATGGGCTTGGCATTACCGCCGTTGGCATGGCATGATTTTTGGCGGCGCTGTTTACGTCGCGCCTGCTGTTTAATGCGCTCGTGCGGCTGTTTGATCGCCGCGGGATTGGGGTTGTTTGGCAGGGCGTTGTCTGTGCCGCGATTGCCTTTTGCGGTTTGAGCATGTCTCGCTATTTTGGTGCTTACCTGCCGCTCGATTTGGATTTGAGCTGCTATATCGTCTTGCTGATGTGGATTGGTTATACGGCGCGCCAAAGGGGGCTGGAGCCGAGCGTGAGCAAGCCTCTGCTGTTCATGGGAGCCGGTGTTGCTTGGCTTGTCCTTGCCGCGCTGAGTGGGCTTGAGCTTTCGAGCCGCCGCGTGGATGGGTTTGTGGTTGCGACAGTTGCCGCTCTTGCCGGCAGCTACTGCGTGTGCTGGGTTTCGATGGCGTTGGAGAAGTTGAAAGACGTGCCGGTTTTGGGGGCTTTTGAGCGAGGACTCGTGTTTTGCGGACAAGCCAGTCTGGCGATCTTTGGTACCGTCAAGATTCTTTCGCAAATTGATCGAGGCGGCCTCGGCTCCGCCTTGC
>UQQL01000074.1 GCA_900543275.1 uncultured Collinsella sp.
GATTACTACGCGTCTCGTGGGCTCGGAGATGTGTATAAGAGACAGCCTTATATATTTGCCCTCCCCGGGGCTCCTCGCCAGTCCCCCTCAGCTAGTTCTTCAGCGAGTTCAGCGGCGCCGGGAAGCGTCCACCGCGATGGGCAAGCACGGTGCCGGCGTTGGGGTTCACCGGCATGATGGGCGCACGGCCGAACAGGCCGCCGTACTCGACGCAGTCACCCACGCCCTTGCCGATGGCAGGAATCACGCGGACGGCCGTGGTCTTGTTGTTGATGACGCCGATGGCCATCTCGTCGGCGATGATGCCGGCGATGGTCTCGACCGGGGTGTCGCCGGGGATGGCGATCATGTCCAGGCCAACGGAGCACACGCAGGTCATGGCCTCGAGCTTCTCGAGCGAAAGCGCACCGGCCTCGACGGCGGCGATCATGCCGGCGTCCTCGGACACGGGGATAAAGGCGCCGGAAAGACCGCCCACGCTGGAGCTGGCCATGACGCCGCCCTTCTTGACGGCATCGTTGAGCATGGCGAGCGCGCAGGTCGTGCCCGGGCCACCGCAGGTGCCCACGCCGATGATCTCGAGGATGCGCGCGACGGAGTCGCCGATGGCAGGCGTGGGAGCCAGCGACAGGTCGACAATGCCCTTCTCGACACCCAGACGATGGGCGGCCTCGCGGCTCATGAGCTCGCCGGCACGGGTGATCTTAAAGGCGGTCTGCTTAATCTTTTCGGCGACTTCCATCATCGAGGCGGAATCGGGCAGCGTCTCCAGGGCTGCGGCCATAACGCCGGGGCCCGAGACGCCTACGTTGATGACGGCGTCGGCCTCGCCACCGCCGTGGACGGCGCCCGCCATAAACGGGGAGTCCTCGACCATGTTGGCAAAGCAGACAAACTTGGAAGCGCCGACGGAATCCTGGTCGGCCGTGAGTTTAGCGGCATCGATGATAGTCTGGGCGGCCATGAGCACGGCATCCATGTTGATACCGGCGCGCAGGCTGGCGACGTTGACGCTGGAGCAGACGCGGCTCGTGGTGGCGAGCGCCTGGGGGATGGACTGGATAACGCGGCGATCGGCGTCGCCGATGCCCTTCTGGACGAGTGCGGAGAAGCCGCCCAGGTAATCGATGCCGAGTGTCTCGGCCGCGCGGTCGAGGGCGTGCGCGATGGGGGTGAGGTCCTCATCCTTGCAGCACGCGGCGATCTGCGCCACCGGGGTGACGGAAACGCGCTTGTTGACGATGGGGATACCGTACTCGCGCTCGAGGTTCTCGGCGGTCTCGACCAGATGCTCAGCCGTGTGCGTCACGTGGTCGTAGATCTTCGTGCACATGCGGTCGAGGTTCTCGTCGCCGCAACCCATGAGCGAAACACCCATGGTGATGGTCCTGATGTCGAGGTTCTGCTCCTCAACCATGCCGCGGGTTTCCGCGATTTCTGCAGGCGTGATCGCCATCCTTGCGCTCCTATCTGCCAAAACGAGCATAGTCTTATCTATTCTAACGTGCCGCACGTGCCAAGTGGCGCGTGCGGCACGTTTTAGTGCTCGGTTGTTTCCGTTGTGTTACTGCCCAAAGACCTCTTCGGCAATGCGCGCGCTTTCGGCGGCATCCTTGGCGTAGTAGTCCGCGCCGATCTGCTTGGCGTATTCGGGGGTGAGCACGGCGCCGCCTACGATAATCTTGACGCCCGGAACCTCGGCATGGAGCAGCTTGATGGTCTCCTCCATGGCGACGACGGTGGTGGTCATAAGCGCCGAGAGGCCGACGAGTTTGATATCGCGCTCCTTGACGGTCTTGAGTACCTCCTGCGGATCGACATCGCGGCCCAGGTCAAAGACGGTGTAGCCGTAGTTGTCGAGCAGCATTTTGACGATGTTCTTGCCAATATCGTGGATGTCGCCCTTGACGGTGGCCACGCAGATCTTGCCCTTGTCGGCGATCTCGCCGGCGGGCATCAGGCGCTTGATGGTGTCGAAGCCCACGCGTGCGGCTTCGGCCGAGGCCATGAGCTGCGGCAAGAAGAACTTTCCCTGGTCAAAGAGGACGCCAACCTCGTCGAGAGCGGGGATAAAGTGATTGTTGATGAGGTCCATAGCGTCGTGGTCTGTCAGCAGACGCTCGGTCTCGGCAGCGATCTCGCCTTTGCGGCCCGAGACGACCATTCGACGAATCGGGTCGTCGTTGCCGTCAGTGCCGGCGGTGCCAGCAGCAGGCGCGGCATCACTCGATGCGGCCTGAGCCGCTGCCGGGTTGGCGGCGATCTTGTACGGATCGGTCCAGCCGGCATAGCGCTCGATGTATCCGGTCGAGCCCTCGTCCTCAACGCTCAGGACGCGATAGCTGTAGACGGTGTCCATAAAGCGCTTGGAGCCCGGGTTCATGATGGGGGCGTCCAGACCTGCACCAAAGGCGGCGGCCAAAAAGACCGAGCCCAGCAGCGGGCGAGCGGGCAGGCCAAAGCTGATGTTCGACACGCCGAGCGCGCATTTGACGCCCAGGCGCTCCTTGCACAGGGACATGGCGCGCAGGATCTGCTCGGCCTGGCGCTGGTTGGTCGAGGCGGTCATGACCAGGCAGTCGATGAGGATGCGGTCCGGGCCGATGCCGTAGCGGGCGGCCTCGGCCACGATGCGCTCGGCGATGGCGAAGCGGGCCTCGGCGGTATCGGGGATGCCGCCTTCGTCGAGCGTAAGGCCGACGACGTTGGTGCCGTAGTGGGCAACCAGCGGAAAGATCTCATCCATGATCTGCTGTTTGCCGTTGACGGAGTTGATGATGGGCTTGCCGGCATAGCGGCGTACGGCGGCCTCGACGGCGGCGGGATCGGTGGAGTCGATCTGCAGCGGCAACAGCGTGGAGCCTTGGAGCTGCTCGGTGGCCTGTTGGATAATCTTGACCTCGTCGATCTCGGGCAGGCCCACGTTGACGTCCAGGATGTCGGCGCCCTGCTCCTGCTGGCTGATGCCCTGGCTCACCACGTAGTCCAGATCGCCGTCGCGCAGGGCCTGCTGCAGGCGTTTTTTACCGGTGGGGTTGATGCGCTCGCCGATGACGGCAATCTTGTGGCCGTCGCTGGGAAGGTCCACGACCGTTTGGGCGCTCGTGACCGACATGCTGGGCTTGCGGCGGCGCGTGCTGGGCGTGTGGTTATCGATAAGCGTGCGCAAAGCGGCCATGTGCGCCGGCGTGGTGCCGCAGCAGCCGCCCACGACGCTCACGCCGTCCTCAATCATGCCAGCGACGGCCTCGGCGTATTCGGGTGCCTGGATATCAAAGACGGTGTTTCCGTCATCGTCCACGCGGGGCAGTCCCGCATTGGCCTGCACCATAACGGGCTTGTCCGTAACGGTGAGCATACGCGCGGCGAGTCCTCGGAGCTCGGCCGGGCCCTGGCTGCAGTTGATGCCCAAAACGTCGGCGCCGATGGCGTCGAGGGTGATGGCGGCGACCTCGGGGCTCGTGCCCAAGAAGGTGCGTCCGTCTTCCTCAAAGGTCATGGTGGCAAAGACGGGCAGGTCGGAGTTCTCGCGGCAGGCGAGGACGGCCGCCTTGATCTCGGCAAGGTCGGTCATAGTCTCGATAATAAAGAGGTCCACACCCGCGGCGACGCCGGCGCGCACTTCCTCGGCAAAGAGGTCGTAGGCCTCGTCGAAGCTCAGGGTACCCAGGGGGCGCAGCAGCGCGCCGATGGGGCCGATGTCGCCGGCGACGTAGTGGGCACCGGCCGCGCGAGCGCAAGAGACTGCGGCGGCAAAGACATCTGCCACGGTGGCGGCGCCATCGAGCTTGTGCGCGTTGGCGCCAAAGGTGTTGGCGGTGATCACGTCGCACCCGGCCTCGACGTACTGACGTTGGATGTCGGTGATGACCTGGGGCTCCTCAAAGTTGAGCAGCTCGGGCAGGGCTCCGGCCTTCATGCCGGCCGCCTGCAGCATGGTGCCCATGCCGCCGTCGAACAGCAGGTGTCCCGTGCCCTCGATGGCGGCGCGCAGACGATCGTTCTTAATGCGAAGGTCGTCGATTGTGCGCGTCTTGTATGCAGCGCCTTTGCGGCGTGCGGCATCAACAGGCGCCGCCAGCGCGGCACCGTCCAGATCATGAGTGATAAGCGGAGTAAACATCGATGGCTCCTAATGGCTGGAATAGCAGGTGGTGTGGGCGGCGCGGAAGCGGCAGTGCTCACGCATGCGGCAGATATTGCAGGTGGGGCGGCTCTGGGCGTCGTGGACTTCGCCGTCAAACAGACCAATCACCGCGGTCACGCTCTTGGTGGGCATGAGCAGGCTGGTCGGCGTGACGGTAAGCCCGATGAGCCGCGTGGCGTTGAGCGCATTCACGATTGAGCGCTGGGCCGTAAGCGGGCAGTCGCCATAGCCGGGACTGAAGCGCCAGTTACCGGCGAGTCCGTGTGCGGCGGCCGCAGCCTTGACCTGCTGGTCCATCTGCTCGACGGCGGCTTCTACATAGGCAGAGCATGCGGCGTCGAGCACGGCTCCCTCCAGGGGCTGTTGGGCTCCCGTGGTACGCAGGCGACGCTCGGCGTCCATGCCGAGGGTGCATGCCATGAGCGCGGCAAAGCGGGCGTCTTTGAGATGTCGATAGATGTCGCGACCGCGCAGCTCAACGTTGGTGCCAACCAGACGGATGCAAGGCTCTCCTTGCTCGTCCACGCCCGTGGCATCGACGGTAAACACGCGCCGCACGCCGCGGGGCTCAATGTCCAGCTCAAGGCGCTCGACCACAAGCTCAATACGTCGTGACAGCTCGGGCTCAATCTGCTGGCCGCCGTAACCCAGATACCGCAGCATCTCGGCACGGTCGACACGGGGATGGTGCGCAGCATCGACACGGTAAAGCGCCGGCGACGCAAGGTCGGCCGGCACTTCGACAGCGGTTGTATCGATGTGCGGTTTTTCCATTACCCCAGGCGCTCCATAATGGTTGCGGCGATTGCAGGACGATTCATAGTGTACAGGTGCAGACCGTCGGCGCCGTGCTCCTTAAGGTCGCAAAGCTGACGGGCGGCATAATCTACACCGGCTGCCTGCAGGCTCTCGGGGTCGTTCTCGTACTTGGCGAGAATCTTGATGACGGGGGAGGGCAGCGACGCGCCGCACATAAAGACCATGCGGCTGATCTGCGACTTGCCCATAAACGGCATGATGCCCGCGGTAATGGGCACGGTGATACCTGCCTTGTTGGCAAGCTCGCGGAAACGGTAGAAGCACTCGTTGTCAAAGAAGAGCTGCGTCACAAAGAAGCTCGCGCCGGCGTCCTGTTTTTGCTTGAGGTATTCGACCGAAGCGTTGAGGTCCTCACAGGCAATGTGGCCCTCGGGGTAGGCCGCGGCGCCCACACAAAAGCCGGCGTCGACAAGCTCGGGGATGAGCTCGCGGGCGTAGGGGTAGTCCGAGGCGGGCTTGTCATCCTCGGTCGCGCCAGCGGGCAGATCACCGCGCAGGGCCAGGATGTTTTCTACGCCGGCGGAGCGGTATTCGTCGATCTTGGCGGCGATATCGGCGTGCGAGCGGCCCACGCAGGTGAGGTGCGCCACCGAGGGCGTATTGAATTCGCTCGTAATCATTTGCGCGATGGGGGCGGTGGTGGCGCCGTTGCCCGAGCCGCCGGCAGAGCAGGTGACCGAGACAAAGCTCGGCGAAAGCTTGCACAGATTGCCTGCCACCTCGCGAGCCGTGTTGAGGGTAAGCTCGCCCTTGGGCGGGAACATCTCAAACGAAACGGGTGCGGTGCTCTGGGATGCTGCCTGCTTAAAAACCTCGTCGACGCGCATATCGTGCTCCTTTAGATACGTAATAGCGTGATGTGTTGTAAGGATTCTACAGCACCACTGTGTCACGGTGGAGTTTCACTCGCTATTCGGGGATACCAATCAAAGATGCCTTGCTATCGACATTCCCTATAGCAGAGCGGTCAATCTAGGATGGGGCTATAAAGACTGGTATCTGATGCGAAATACCAGTTAATAGAGCCCCATCCCAAATTGACTACCCTTAAACCATGGGGAGAGGTCTGCAATTTATACAGTTGATTGGCTGTTGAGGGCGGCAACGCCGCCGCGATGCGGTAACCTCATTGATTGGTTTCGTGACAGCAACATAACGGTAATGTTGCGGAAACACGACGAGCCTAATCTATGACTCGTTCGTTAGTAATCAACACCGCTTCTCACGCGGTGCCGATACGAAGGGAGTTCCGTATGGCCGAACTTACTGACCGCTTCGGGACCATGGTGTTCTCTGAGGAAGTCATGAAGGACTACCTCCCCAAGGACATTTGGAAGCGCCTTGCTGCAACCCTCGAGGACGGTGAGCCGCTCGACCTGGATGTGGCCAACGCCGTTGCCCACGCCATGAAGGTCTGGGCCATCTCCAAGGGCGCGACGCACTACGCGCACTGGTTCCAGCCGCTTTCGGGCATTACTTCCGAGAAGCACGACAGCTTCCTCGAGCCCAACCACGACGGCACCGCCATTACCAAGTTTACGGGCAAGAACCTCATCCAGGGCGAGCCGGACGCCTCCAGCTTCCCCAACGGCGGCCTGCGTGCCACCTTCGAGGCCCGTGGCTACACCGCTTGGGATCCCACCAGCCCCGCATTCATTAAGGACGATGTCCTGTGCATCCCCACGGCTTTTTGCTCCTACACGGGCGAGGCCCTGGACAAGAAGACCCCGCTGCTGCGCTCCATGACCGCACTCTCGCGTGAGTCCAAGCGCGTTTTGGCGCTGTTTGGTAAGACCCCCAAGAAGGTCGTTCCTTCCGTGGGCGACGAGCAGGAGTACTTCCTGATCAAGAAGGACGCCTACCGCAAGCGCAAGGACCTGGTCATCACCGGCCGCACGCTCTTTGGCGCCGCTCCCTGCAAGGGCCAGGAGCTCGAGGAGCACTACTTTGGCGCTATCCGCCCCACCGTCTCGTCCTATATGAAGGACCTGGACGATGAACTGTGGGCGCTTGGCATTCCTGCCAAGACCAAGCACAACGAGGTCGCTCCCTGCCAGCATGAGCTCGCCCCTGTCTACGGCGAGGTCAACGAGGCCATCGACCAGAATCTGGTCATGATGGAGAAGATGAAGCTCATCGCCTCCCGCCACGACTTGGTCTGCCTGCTGCACGAGAAGCCCTTCGAGGGCATCAACGGTTCGGGCAAGCACAACAACTGGTCGCTTGGCACCGAGTCCGAGAACCTGCTCGACCCGGGCGACACCCCGCTCGACAACCTGCAGTTCATCGTCTTCCTCACCGCGGTGATCGAGGCCGTCGATAACTATCAGGAGCTCCTGCGTGCCTCCGTTGCCTCGGCCGGCAACGATCATCGTCTGGGCGCCAACGAGGCTCCTCCGGCGATTATGTCCATCTTCCTGGGCGACCAGCTTACCGAGGTCGTCGAGAAGATCATCGATGGCAAGGCTTCCGTCCATGCCACGCGCGGCGTGCTTGACCTGGGCGCCGATACCCTGCCCAAGCTGATGCAGGACAACACCGACCGCAACCGCACCTCCCCGTTTGCCTTCACCGGCAACAAGTTCGAGTTCCGTGCCTGCGGCTCCGAGCAGAACGTCTCCGACTCCAACCTGGTGCTCGATGCCGCCGTGGCCAAGTCGCTCAAGTCCTTCGCCGACGCACTCGAGGGTACGCCCGAGGATAAGTTCCAGGACGCCGCGCTCGAGTACTGCAAGAAGGTGCTGACCGATCACCAGCGCATCCTGTTCTCCGGCGACGGTTACTCTGACGAGTGGCCCATCGAGGCCGAGAAGCGCGGCCTTGCCAACAACAAGACCACGGCCGACGCTCTTCCCGCCTTTGTTTCCGATAAGGCCATTGCGCTCTTTGAGGAGACGGGCGTCCTGACCAAGGCCGAGGCTCAGTGCCGCTATGACTGCAAGCTCGAGAAGTACAACAAGCTCATGAACATCGAGGCTACCACGATGGTTCGCGAGGCGCGTCGTACCTATCGCCCGGTCATTACCGCCTATGCTACCAAGGTCGCTAAGGGCCTTGAGACTATTCGTGCCGCCGGTGCTGAGGCCGCCATGCAGTGCGAGCAGAACACGCTCAACAAGCTCTGCAACGGTATCACCGCCATCAACGACTCCATCAAGGCGCTCGACGCCGTACATCAGAAGGCCGAGGCTCTCGATGGCCAGGAGCAGGCCAACGTGTACGCGCACGAGGTCGTTCCCGCTATGGATACGCTGCGTGCTGCCGTGGACGCCATGGAGGAGATCGTGGCCGCCGACTACTGGCCGGTCCCGACCTACGACGACATCCTGTTCTACGTGTAGAGCGTAACTGACATATCGTCACGGTGTTGAGCCGGGGTCCGCATCGCGCGGGCCCCGGCTATTTGTTTGCGAAGGACGCTTTGGATCCCGCTTTGCAACTGATTCGCCCACACAATAAGGGGTCGTGGGCAAAAAACGTCAAATATGAGTACTGTCACAAGCCCTGTAGCATTATCTTTTTGCAAAATATGCAGTGTTACGCAACATATGTCCAAGTACTTAGCTGATAAATGCCTGCAATTCCTCCGCCGTAGGACGCCTTGTGTCCAAATCGCCTTCTGATGGCATGAAATCGCTGTTACTAAATTGGTAACAGTACTCATATTTGCTATTTTTTGTCCACGGGCCCTTGGATGACAGTGTGATTTTATGCCTTCGGGGTTCGAATCCCGGCGTATGGGTAGCAAAAAGCCCGTCACCGAATTGGTAACGGGCTTCTCAGATTCTGTGGTGCCCCCAGCGGGATGTCCGCATGCGGCTGGCGCCGCCCGCTTTCGCTGCGTCGCTCCGCTCCTTGCGTGCTGCGCTGGAAAACGCTTCGCGTTTCCTCAGCTCCGCACCCTGTCGGGTTCGAATCCCGGCATATCGGTAGCAAAAAGCCCGTCACCGTGAACTGCGTCCCAAATCTTGGACGCCCTAAATAGCGACTAGGCCGCGAGGGCCT
>UQQL01000075.1 GCA_900543275.1 uncultured Collinsella sp.
AGATCTACACTCTCTCCGTCGTCGGCAGCGTCAGATGTGTATAAGAGACAGCCGAGGAGGAGAACACCTTCTCGTTCTACGACGATCCCGCCGACCTTAAGCCGCGCGCCCCGGTCGTCACCGTCATGGGCCACGTCGACCACGGCAAGACGAGCCTCCTCGACGCCATCCGTCACACCGGTGTCGCTGCCGGCGAGGCGGGCGGCATCACGCAGGCCATCGGTGCTTCGCAGGTCATGATTAATGACCGCAAGATCACCTTCATCGATACCCCGGGTCATGCCACCTTTACGGCTATGCGTGCCCGTGGTGCCAAGGTGACCGACATCGTTATTCTGATCGTGGCTGCCGACGACGGCGTCATGCCCCAGACGGTCGAGTCGATCAACCACGCCAAGGCCGCCGGCGTACCCATCGTCGTCGCCGTCAACAAGATCGATAAGCCGGGTGCCAACCCCGACCGCGTGCGCCAGGAGCTCACCGAGTACGGCGTCATCCCCGAGGAGTGGGGCGGACAGAACATGTTCGTCAACATCTCGGCCAAGCAGAAGATCGGTATCGACGACCTTCTGGAGACCGTGCTGCTCCAGGCAGACGTGCTCGAGCTCAAGGCCAACCCGGACACCTTTGCCTCCGGCAACGTCCTCGAGGCCAAGCTCGACAAGGGCCGCGGCTCGGTCGCTACCGTGCTCGTGACCCGCGGTACCTTGCACGTGGGCGATACGCTGGTCGCCGGCCTTACCTACGGCCGCGTCCGTGCTATGCTCGACCCCAAGGGTCGCGCCGTCACCGAGGCCGGTCCCTCCGACGCCGTCGAGATCCTGGGCCTGCAGTCCGTGCCCAACGCCGGTGACGAGTTCCGCGTGTTCGAGGACGAGCGTGAGGCTCGCGCGCTTGCTGACGAGCGTTCGCTCAAGGCCCGTATCGAGGAGCAGAGCCGCGTCAAGCACGTCACGCTCGAGAACCTCTTCGAGACCATTGCCGACGCCGAGGTCAAGGAGCTCAACCTGATCATCAAGGCCGACGTCCAGGGTTCCATCGAGGCCCTTCAGGACTCGCTCGACAAGATGGATCAGTCCGAGGTTCGCATCAACACGATCCACTCCGCCGTTGGTGCCATCAACGAGACCGACGTCGTCCTGGCCGACGCCTCCAACGCCATCATCATCGGCTTTGGCGTCCGCCCCGACGGTAAGGCACGTTCCGCCGCCGAGCGCGAGGGCGTCGAGATCCGTTGCTACGACGTTATCTACAAGTGCCTCGAGGAACTTGACGCTGCCCGTATCGGCATGCTCAAGCCCACTGAGGTCGAGGTCTCCACGGGTACCGCGACCGTCCTGGACACCTTCAAGGTGCCCAAAGTCGGCATCGCTGCTGGTGTCCGCGTCGAAGAGGGCGAGATCGCCGCGACCGATTCCGTGCGCCTGGTGCGCGACGGCATCGTGGTCTTCAACGGCAAGATTGCCTCGATGCGCCACTACAAGGATGAGGCCAAGAGCCTCAAGAGCGGTTCCGAGGGCGGCATTGGCCTGGAGAATTTCCAGGACATCAAGCCCGGCGACCAGATCGAGGGTTACCGCATCGACCAGGTTGCCCGTACCGAATAGGGGGTAGCGCTATGAAGCAAACGCAGGCAACCCGCCGACTGGGCGAGCAGCTTCGCGAGAAGCTCGGTTATATCCTGCTCTTTGAGGTTTCCGATCCGCGCCTCGACCTGGTTACCCTGACTGCGGTCGAGGTCGCGGTGGACCGTTCGTTCGCGCGCGTGTACGTGTCGTGCGATGCGAGCCGCTACGACGAGGTCATGGAGGCGCTCGCCAGCGCCAAGGGCCGTATTCGCAGCCTGTTGGCTCGCTCGCTCGATTGGCGTGTCACGCCCGAGCTCGATTTTCGCATCGATCGCTCGACCGATGAGGCCGAGCGCATCACGCGTGCGCTGGAAAACGTTCCGGCCACGCTGGCGATCGAAAAGGACGAGGACGGCTATCCCATAGCGGATACCGCCCAGGAGGCAGCTTTAGATGACTAATTCCGCTGATCTCGCCGCTGGCGAGTCTGCAGATATTACGCGACGCATCCTCGAACTCATCGAGGGTGCGTCCTCCATTGCGATTTCGGGACATACGTCTCCCGATGGTGACGCCCTGGGCTCCGTGCTTGGTCTGGGCTTATCGCTTATGAAGTTTTTCCCCAACAAGGACATTGCGCTGCTGCTGGCAGACGATGATCCGGTGCCGCGCATCTACCGCTTTATGGAGGGCGCCGATTCTCTGGTGCCCGCATCTGCGTACACCGGCAATCCGGACCTGTTTATCTCGGTGGATGTGCCGGTCGTCGAGCGCCTCAACAACTCGGCCGAGGTACTTCGCCGCTCAAAGCATGTGGTGTGCTTCGATCACCATCCGGCGCGCGAGGAGTTTACCGAGCTGAGCCTGAGGCGTGTTGATGCCGCGGCCTGCGCCATGATCATCGACCGCTTCTTGGATAATTGTGGCATCGTCGCCCGTGATGGCGTTGCGACTTGCTTGCTGTGCGGCTTGGTGACCGACACCGGGCGTTTCCAGTACCAGAACGCCGATGCTGCCGCGTTCCACGCCGCTTCGCGCCTGGTAGCACATGGTGCCGATCCGGCTCGTGTCGCGCTCGAGGTCTATCAGAGCATGCGCGTCGAGTTTTTGCACCTCAAGTCCATTGTCATGGGCCGTATTAAGACGGTCGCACACGGGCGCGTGGCGTATAGCTATGCCTTCCAGAGCGACCTTGAGGCCTGCGGCGTTACCTCGGATGAATGTGACGGTCTGGTCGATGTTGTGCGTGCGGTGATGGGTGTCGAGGTCTGCCTGTTCTTAAAGGGCATCGACGGCGATACCAAGGTGCGCGGTAATCTGCGCTCCAAGGGTGACCTCGATGTGTCCGAGATCGCTGCCAACTTTGGCGGTGGCGGGCATCATGCCGCCGCCGGCTTTACCAACAACGGAACGATTCGCGAGACGCTCGCCGTGGCACTTCCCATGCTGGCCGAGCTGGTGGGGGAGGATCCCGCTTCGGTGACCGTCGAGCTCTAATTTTTTGGATGGTACATGGCTCGTCGTACGCCTTCTCAATTGAATATGCTGCTCGCCGTCGATAAGCCGGTGGGCTGTACGTCCCACGATGTGGTTTCACAATGCCGTCGCGCCCTTCACGAACGGCGTGTCGGTCATGCCGGCACGCTCGACCCCATGGCATCCGGCGTCATGGTGGTGGGTGTGGGCCAGGCCACTCGTCTGCTGGGCATGCTCACCCTCGACACGAAAAGCTACGTCGCCGACATTTCGTTTGGTGTCGAGACCAATACCGACGATGCGGAGGGCGAGGCGGCCCGCACCGTTTCCGTTGCCCCCGAGCTGCACGACATGGCCTACGCCCGTGAACAGCTGGCTGCCATGCTGGGGCCGCAGATGCAGGTCCCGCCGGCGTTCTCGGCTATCTCGGTCAACGGCGTTCGCGCGTACAAGTCTGCTCGTGAGGGCAATGCCGTTGACCTGCCCCCGCGTCCCGTCGAGGTGTATGCCGCCGATCTGATCGCCATGAGCGGCGAGGGCGATGCTTGTGTTTGGACCGTGGCATTTTCGGTGAGCAAGGGCACCTATATCCGCGCGCTCGCTCGTGATTTGGGTCGTGCGTGCGATAGCGCCGCGCACATTTCCGCGCTACGCCGGACGGCATCCGGCGTGGTTTCCATTGGCGTCTGTCATGCGGTGGAGGAACTTTCTCCTGAGTCTGCGACTGTCTTTGCTTTGGACCCCATCGCGGCCCTGGGCGCCACGCGTGTCGACTTGCCGGGCAACCTTGCCGATGACCTGCTCTGCGGCAGGCGCATTCCCGTTGACCGCGCGCTTGTCGACTTCGATGCTTCGAAGGCGCCGTTTGCGCTGGTGCTCGATGGTGGGCTCAAGGCGCTTGCCCGCATTGAGGACGGTCGCTTTGTGATGGAACACGTGTTTCCGCAGGCAATCGGCGGTGTTCGATGATGCTGGCCCCCCACGAGCTCGCGCGTATCTTTTTTGCAGGCGAGTCGGGCGAGGCGCGCGTCGTTCCCGCCGCCGCGTTTGATGGGTGTGGGCGTTTAGGTGCTGCCTCGATTGCCATCGGCGTGTTCGATGGCGTACATCGGGGACACCGCGAACTAATTGACGCCGTGGTGCGCGACGCCCGTGACCATAACTGCCGCGCAGTTGTGGTCACCTTCGATCCCGATCCGGACGTCGTGGTGAGTCCTTCGCCCGCTCAAAAACTGATGACGACGGCCGACCGCCTGCATGCCCTGGCTCTCACTGGGGTCGATGCGGTTGTCGCCGTTCCTTTTACGCCCGCGGTGGCGGCACTCGATCATGTCGGTTTTTTCTCACTGCTGTCGCGCGTTGTCGATATTCGCTCGATTCGCGTGGGCAGCGACTTTAGGCTGGGTCGCGGTGGCGCTTCGGGTGTTGCCGAGATGCGGGTATGGGGTGCCGAGCGCGGTGTTGATGTCTATGGCCACGAACTGCTGTGCGTCAATGGGCAGACGATTTGCGCCACCCGTATTCGCCAGGAGTTGCGTCAGGGTCATGTTGAGCTTGCCGCCGAGCTGCTCGGACGTCCGTACATGCTGCGCGGCGTGGTCGCCGGTGGCCGTCATCAGGGCTCTGACATGGGCTTTCCCACGGCAAACATTCAGGTGCCCGATGGCATTCAGGTGCCTGCCGATGGCGTTTACGAGGGCCTGGTGCTGGTCGACGGTACCGTGTGGCCCGCTGCCGTTAACGTGGGCCTGCCGCCGACGTATGCCGACGATGCCGCCTCGGCGCATCTGGAGGCTAATCTGATTGGGTATACGGGTGACTTGTATGGAGCGTCCATCTCGCTGGCGTTTACGCGCTGGCTGCGCCCGTCGCGCGTGTTCGATTCGCTGGACGAGTTGATCGCGACCGTCGAGGGTAATATTGACGATATTCGCCACAACTTGGGTGAGCAGGGGGTGAGCATCCGTGATTAGCGATGAGGAAAAAGACCAGGTACGCGCTGCGTCCGACCTGGTTGCCATCGTGCAGGAAACGGTTGAGCTCAAGCCCCGAGGCCACGAGTTTTGGGGCTGCTGCCCCTTCCATGGCGAAAAGACGCCGTCCTTTCACATTATCCCTGCCTCGCAGGTGTGGCATTGCTTTGGCTGCGGTGAGGGCGGCGACGTTTTCACCTACATTATGAAGCGCGAAAACCTGAGCTTTCCCGAGTCGATACGCTACCTTGCCGATCGTGCCGGCATTGAGCTGCACGATACCGGTGCCCGTCGCGAGCGTGGCACCAAGCGTGCCCGCATCTACGACCTATGCGCCGAGACGGCTCAGTTCTACCACACCATGCTCATGCGCGGTAAGGATGGCCGGCCGCGTGAGTACTTTGCCAGCCGCGGTATGGGCGGCGATGTCTGTCGCCGCTACTGTCTGGGCTTTGCGCCGGGCCGCAACATGCTGGTGGCTCATCTGTCGCAGGCGGGCTTTACCCCACAGGAGATGATTGATGCCAACGTGGCTGTCAGCCGCGGGCGCGGGCAGCTTGCCGACCGCTTCTACGACCGCGTGATGTTCCCCATCTTTGACGAGCAGGGTCACAACATCGCCTTTGGCGGGCGCATCATGGGTGACGGCCAACCCAAGTACCTCAACACCGCCGAGACGAGCGTGTTCCATAAAAAGCGAAACCTCTATGGCTTTAACTGGGCCAAGGAGTTTATCGTCGCGCAGGATACGGCCATCGTGGTGGAGGGCTATACCGATTGTATCGCCTGCTGGGAGGCGGGGATCAAAAACGTTGTCGCCACGCTGGGCACCGCGCTCACGGAGCATCACGTCAAGACGCTCACCCGCTTTGCCAAGCGTATCGTGTATATGTTCGATGGCGATGCCGCGGGCCAGAAGGCCGCCCGTCGCGCGATTCAATTTATCGAGCAGGATTCGATGGACCTGCGCTGCGTGGTGCTGCCCGACGGCAACGACCCCATGGAGTTCATCACGGCGCATGGTGGACAGGAGCTTCAGGCGCGCATCGACGCTGCCGAGCCGCTCATGGACTTTGTCTACCGTTCGCTGCAGGAGTCGAGTGACATCACCACGCCGGGCGGTCGTGCCAAGGCGCTGGAAGATGCGCTGACGCTTATCTATCCGCTGCGCGATAGCTATATGATCGATACATACTTTATCCAGATTGCCGATCTGCTGGGTTTGGATCTGGAGACGGTTCGCGCGAGTTCGGGTCGCGTGTTTCGCGATGTCGCCAAGCGCGAAGATGCGGAACGACGTCGTGAGCAGAACTATGAACGCCAGCGGGCGCAAGCCGAGCGCTCTGGTAGCGCGGGCGGTCGGACGTCTGGTTCGCAGGGGGCATCTCGCGGTGCTTGGGCATCGGGCGCGACGCCGCCGGTGTCCGCGCCGGTCGAAGAAGAGCCGTATGACTACGTCCCGCTCGATGCCTACGGTGCCGCGCCCGTGGAGGTCGTCGACGACCTGCCGCCGATCGATGTGCCTGATGGTATTGGTGCTGTGCCTGTGACTGATGGTTCGGGCGCTCCGGCTGCGGCGGCGCCGATGGTTCTTACTGATCTTGAGCGCAAGTCCTTGGCAGGGGAGCGCGAGCTGTTGACGATGCTCACGAGCTACCCCGACCTGTTCCGCACGTATGCCGACCGCATCTGCTCTATCGAGTGGGTTGACCCACGTCACGAGTCCATCGCATGGGCCGTTCTGGCAACGCCGCCGGGAACCGATCCTGCAGCCTGCATGGATGCGGCGCGCTCGGTGTGTCCCGAGGCGGCAACGCTTGTGAGTGCCGGGCGCATCTCGGCGACGAGCAAGCACCCCACCGAGACGAACATCGTGTTTATGCTTGATACGCTCGAGCTCTACACCATCAAGCGCCGCATGCGTGCCGCACAGGCCAAGCTGCGCCAGGACCGTTCGCTCGATGATGAGGCCCGTCGCGCGCTGACCGTGCAGGCCGCGCAGGATTCGCAGCGTCAACGCGAGCTGCAAAAGTCTATCGGCGGCGTGGCGGACCCGTTCCGTTTGATCGGTCTGGAGACCGCGGGCACCGAACAGGCCTAGATGTTGTGGTCAAGCAGCGTATTCTCGCCTATATCCAGTCCTCTTTTTGGGTATAGACGTCAATGTGTGTGCTAAAGTAATGAGTCCTGTGGACTATGAAGGGAGAATCTGTGCCAAAAAAGACTGAGAGCACGGGTACTGGGCTGGAATCCTACGTTGCAAAGCTCATGGGCAACGGCTCAAACAGGACTTCGGTAACCGAGGACGAGATTCAGGTCGCCCTGAAGGATATCGATGTTTCTGACGAGCAGCTCACCGCGGTGTATTCCGCGCTGCGCAACAGCGGCATCCAGATTATCTCCGCGAGCGGTAACGACGACGCCCCCATGGACGTCGACGATGACGATAACGATACCGATACCGACGATTTCGATGACGACGACGAGCACGATTCCGGCTCGCTCGACGATCACGAGCTCAAGATGGCCCGTCAGGCCGATGCCGAGATGGGTTCTTCCAAGAGCAAGAAGAAGCGCACCGTGCGCACGTCCCGTTCACGCTCCCGCGTGCGTGGCATCGATGCCTCCACGGTGATGCTGACCGGCGATCCGGTTCGTATGTACCTCAAGGAGATCGGCAAGGTCGACCTGCTGACCGCCTCCGAAGAGGTCGATTTGGCCATGAAGATCGAGGCCGGTCTCGAGGCCACCGAGAAGCTCGAGGCTGCCGATGCCGGCGAGCTCGAGCTCACGCGTGCCGAGATGCGTCGTCTTACGCGCATTGAGAACGTGGGCCTCGAAGCCAAGCAGGCACTCATCAGCGCAAACCTGCGTCTGGTCGTCTCCATCGCCAAACGCTATGTCGGCCGCGGCATGCTGTTCCTTGACCTGATCCAGGAGGGCAACCTCGGTCTGATCCGCGCCGTCGAGAAGTTCGACTACCAGAAGGGCTTTAAGTTCTCCACGTACGCCACGTGGTGGATCCGTCAGGCCATTACGCGCGCTATCGCCGACCAGGCCCGTACCATCCGTATTCCCGTGCATATGGTCGAGACTATCAACAAGCTCGTCCGCGTGCAGCGCCAGCTCCTTCAGGACCTGGGTCGCGACCCGACCCCCGAGGAGATCGGTGCCGAGATGGACATGAGCGCCGACCGCGTCCGCGAGATCCAGAAGATCTCGCAGGAGCCCGTGTCGCTCGAGACCCCCATCGGCGAGGAAGAGGATTCCCAGCTGGGCGACTTCATCGAGGACTCCCAGGCTATCGTTCCGCCCGATGCGGCCAGCTTCTCTATGCTGCAGGAGCAGCTCACCCAGGTGCTCGATTCGCTTGCCGATCGTGAGCGCAAGGTTATCGAACTGCGCTTTGGCCTTGTCGACGGACATCCCCGCACGCTCGAGGAAGTCGGTCGTGAGTTTGGCGTCACGCGCGAGCGCATCCGCCAGATCGAGTCCAAGACTCTGGCCAAGCTCCGCCATCCCAGCCGTAGCAGCAAGCTGAAGGATTACATCGAGTCTTAACCTCGCAAGCAAGAAGCGCCCTCAAGCACATCCGCTTGGGGGCGCCTTCATGTAGTCATTGGGTAGTCATTGAGGACGTCCCCATTGATTAGGTCGGAAAAATTCTCAAAAAAGTTCTTGCCCTGAGCTGATTCGTCCGTATAATAAACTTCGTTGCTTGAGAGCACGCACCTATTCCTCGGTAGCTCAATGGTAGAGCACGCGGCTGTTAACCGCGCTGTTGTAGGTTCGAGTCCTACCCGGGGAGCCAGAATTTCCAGCCCTTTCCGTTGGGCTTTAAATTCCTCGGTAGCTCAATGGTAGAGCACGCGGCTGTTAACCGCGCTGTTGTAGGTTCGAGTCCTACCCGGGGAGCCAG
>UQQL01000076.1 GCA_900543275.1 uncultured Collinsella sp.
GTGGGCTCGGAGATGTGTATAAGAGACAGCGGCCAGGCTGCGCGCGGCGCGATCGGCCGCGTCCTCGCCGCTCACGATGTAGACCGTGGGACGCGGACGGCGCGCAAACTGAGCTGCCGCCATGAGCGTGCGGCCCGACTGCGACACGGCCAGCGTCACGTCCTCGCCGGCATCGAGTCCGGCCTCGACGGTCTGCAGCGCCTCGGCAGTGTAGAGCTGCGCGGCTATACGGTGAATGAGCATGCTGTTCCTCCGGCATCGCAACGCCAAAAGCCCGCCGGGGCAAGCTCGGCGGGTCGTACGTCAAATACATTGTCTGTCATGGTAGCGCATGGAGAGGACTCCGGCTCAAGGGCAAACCCAGCCCCGCAAAAAACGCCAGACGAAGATGCGTTCCGCCCTACCCCGCCACGCGCACGCTGGGGCACAAATCTGCCAGCGGACACTCGTCACACTTGGGTTTGCGGGCGTCGCAGATCTCGCGACCAAAGGTGATCCACTGATGGTTGACCGACTCCCAATACTCGTGCGGCAAAATCTTGAGCAGATCCTGCTCGGTCTTGAGCGGTTCCTTGGCATGCGTCTTGGGACTCAGCATCAGGCGGTGCGCAATGCGGTTGACGTGCGTGTCCACCGCAATACCCTCCACGATGCCATACCCCACGTTGAGCACGATGTTCGCCGTCTTGCGTCCCACGCCCGGCAGCTTCACGAGCTCCTTCATGTCGGCCGGCACCTCGCCGTCATAGTCGGCGACGATCATCTGCGCGGCCTCGACGGCATGCTTGGCTTTGCTCTTGTAGAAGCCGAGCGACTTGATGGTGTCTGCCACGTCAGCTACGCTCGCCCCGGCCATGGCCTCGGGCGTGGGCCACTGGGCAAACAGCCGCGGCGTCACTTTGTTGACCTGCGCATCGGTCGTTTGCGCCGAAAGCAGCACCGCGATCAGCAGGCGGAAGGGATTCTCGTGGTCCAAAAAGCACTCGACCGGGCCATAGCGACGGTTGAGGCGCTCACACACCTCGATGGCGCGCTCGCGCTTGGCGGCATTGGTCTCGCGTGGCATAACGACTCCTCGGCTCAACGGCACAATAAACTTATGGGCACAATTGTCCCACGTCCGAGACGCTTACGTCTCCAAGAATGCGCCGGTCTGACGGCTCCACAGACTCGCGTACTCGCCACCCGCCTCGACGAGCCGCGCATGCGTGCCGTCCTCGACAATCTCACCATCGGCCAACACCACAATGCGGTCGAGCGCCGCCACGGTGGACAGGCGATGTGCCACCACAATGGAGGTGCGGCCGCGCATCAGGTTCTCGAGCGCCTCCTGCACCAGCGCCTCGGACTCGCTGTCGAGGGCAGAGGTCGCCTCATCGAGCACCAGAATCGGCGCGTCGGTTAGAATGGCGCGGGCGATAGCCACGCGCTGACGCTGGCCGCCCGAGAGCTTGACGCCGCGCTCGCCCACCATAGTGTCAAAGCCACGGGGCAAGCGGTCGATAAACTCCAGGGCATTGGCCAGGCGCGCGGCCTCGCGAATTTGCTCATCAGTGGCGCCGGGACAACCGTAGGCAATGTTTTCGCGAATGGAGCGGTGGAACAGCAGCGCCTCCTGCGGCACGTAGGCAACCTGGCGGCGCAGGCTCTGCTGCGTGCAGTGCGAGACATCCTGACCGTCCACGAGCACGCGGCCGCCCTGGACATCGTCCAGGCGCAGCAGCAGCTTGGTGAGCGTCGTCTTACCCGAGCCCGATTTGCCCACCAGGCCCACGCGCTGGCCCGCCGCCACATGAAGTGTCAGGTCATCGAACACGTTCTCGCCCGCCGCAGCGTCACGGTACGCAAAGCTCAGGTGCTCAAAATCAATCGCGCCCTCGGTTACTTTGAGCTCAGGGGCGTCCGGGTCGTCTGCCACCAAACGTGGCTCGTCCAGCACGCGCGTCATCTCGGCCGCATCGCCCAGCGCGCGGTTGATGCGCTGCATCATGGAACTCACGTAGTTCAGGCGCATGGTGAGGTTATAGGTGTAGGTAAAAATCATGACGAGCGAGCCGGCCGAGATGCCAAACCACGCGTTGCCGCCCGCCACGAACACACTCACCACGGCCATGGTGATGACGATAAGGCCCGAGGTCGTAAAGTTGCGCTGCATCATGGCGTGCATCGAGACCGTCTCGGCATCGCGCGCGGCGCGGTCGGCGGTGTCGAACAGATCGCGTTCAAAGTCCTCGCGCCCGCAGGTCTTGACGGCCAAGATGTTCGTGACCGCGTCGGAGAGCACGCCCGAGAGCTTGTTCTGCGCGGCGGACGTCGCGGCCGAAAGCGGCATGATGCGCTTGTACATAAGCCAGACAAACGCGATGTAGACGACCATGATGCACACCAGGATCACGGTAAACGTCGGCACCACCGGGGCGAGTGCGGCCACGGTACAGATGACCGAGGTGATGGTGGGGATGAGCGAATACACCGTCACGTCCACCAGACCCGTGTAGCCGCTCATAAAACGGCTCGTCTGGCTCACGAGCGATCCGCCAAAGCGGCTGGTGTGGAATGTCATGGATTGATTGGAGAGCGTGTCAAAGCACAGGCGCGCCAGGTGATAGTTGCCCGCAATCTCGAGCTTGTAGACGGTGTAGTCCTGTAGCTTGGAGAGGATCTGACCCACCAGGTTAACGAGTACGAGCGCCAGAATGTAAGGGCCAAAGACCTCAAACACCTGGTCGCCCGCCACGGGGCCGGCTTGGACGCGGTCGACGATGAGGGCCATAACGTAGGTGTTGGCAAACGTGAGCAAAAAGATGTAACCCGCCGACGAGAACACCGAGAGAAAGACAATCAGCGGCTGTGTGCGCGTGACACCCCAAAACCGCTGCAGCGTGCGGCGCACGGTGGAGCGGCTGAGCGGACTGGTGCTTCTCTGAGACATGGGCTTCCTTTCGCATCTGATAGGGCGAAACGCCATTGTTGCACATTGAAGCGCACTTCAGGCAAGCACGATGCGAAAAGCGATGGGGCACCCGCGTTTACGCCGGCGACCCACCGTCCGTTGCGACTAGTCCTCGTCTTTTTGGTCTGCGAGCAGGCCTGCGGACTCCAAGCCCAAAATCGCGTCGGCTTCCTCAGCATCCTCCAGCGCGTCGATGTCCTTGAGCTTGCGCTCCATGACGTTGGTGCGCGTGGTAATGATGCCCTCGACCGTTTTGCCCGCGGTCTCGATCTGCTGTTGGGCGCGGCGCAGCGCCGCCTGATAGCGCGGCAGCTCGGCCTTGACGGCGGAGAGCACGCGCAGTACGTCGTCGGTACGTTTTTGCAGCCTAAACGTCTGGTAGCTCATCTGCAGACTATTGAGGATGGCCGCCATGGTGCTGGGACCGGCTACGTTGACGTGATAGTCGCGGCCCAGGATCTCGATAAGCCCGGGGCGGCTGACGATCTCGGCGTACAGCCCCTCAAACGGCACGAACATGATGCCAAAGTTGGTCGTTGCCGGCACACTCAGGTACTTTTCGCAGATGTCCTTGGCCTCGCGTTTCACCATCGTATCGAGCGTCTTGCGCGCTGCGGCGACGGCCTCAGCGTCACCAGACTCCTGGGCGTCGAGCAGATGCTCGTACGCGTCGCCCGGAAACTTGGAGTCGATCGGCAGCAGCACGGGGTCGCCCTCGTCTACCGGCAGCCTGACAGCAAACTCAACGCGTTCCGAGGCGCCGGGCTTGGTGGCGACGTTTTCCAGATATTGGTCGGGCGTAAGGATGTCCGCCAGGATCGCGCCCAGCTGCACCTCGCCCAAAATGCCACGCGCCTTGACATTGCCCAGCACGCGCTTAAGGTCGCCCACGCCGGTGGCGATAGACTGCATGTCGCCCAGGCCCTTGTACACGGCCTCGAGCTGGTCGCTCACCTGCTTAAACGATGCCGACAGTCGGTCGTTGAGCGTGCGAGAGAGCTTCTCGTCCACCGTCGCGCGCATTTGGTCGAGCTGCACGTTGTTGTCTTTGCGGATGGCGCCCAGCTGAGCATCGACCGTCTCGCGCACCTTGTCCAGGCGATGCTCGATGCCTTCGCGGTTGGCGCCAAGCTGTTGGGCCGTCTCGCGGCGCAGGTCATCCATACGGTCGCCGGCCTGCGAGAACTCGCGCGCAATGGTCAGGTAGCGCTGCTGCTCTACGGCGGCGTCGGTCGTCTGCTGCTGCGCGATGGCATTTGCCGTGCGGCGGGTTTCGGCCAACGCGACGTTCAGGGTGTCGAGCGTGCTGTTGGCCTGCTCGAGCGCTGCCAGCGTTTCCGCGCTACTGTCGCCACGCTCCCGCAGCTCGGCACGCAGGCTCTTGAGCTGGAGGGCGCAAGCCACAGCAACCCCCACCGCCACCAAGGCGATCACAACAAGCACAATATCAATAGCAGACATAAACTCCGCCCAACAAACCCAATCGAGCACCAATCAAAACCGCGATCAATCTTACCCTGTCAAACGCAGCTCATGTCTAATCGAGCGCAGACAAGTTACCTTTGCGCTATGGGTGCTGGTCCGCTAGCTCTCCCAGCTGGCGCGGATGGTTGCTGCGACATCCCCCAAGCGCTGACCAAGAGCTGCCAAGTGCTGAAGTACCTCATTGGGCGAGGCGCCGTTGAGGATGCACGTGAGGGCATATGAGGCCAAGAAGATTGTCGCGAGCCCCAGCGGAATCAGCACGATCATCGCCAGCGTACGCAGGCGCTGGGCCCAGCGACGGTGACGCGCACGACGTTTATCGAACGCGAGCTCCTGTGCATATGAATCCTGCTGTACGGAATAGGCCTCTGGCGCCGATTCACACCCGGGCACAGCTGCAGGTACAGCAGCGGGCACGACATTTTGCGCAAAGGGCTGGGCTGCCGCCCCTTGCATTTGCATCTCCATGAGCCGTTGCTGCTGACGCAGCATGCGCTCAGCTTGTTGCTGCGGAGTCTCAAGAAACAGATCCATGCTGGCCTCCAAAATCGGAGCATTCGACGCTTACGACCAGCATCCCGCACCGCCATGACCGCGACAACGCAATCGCCGGCAATAGCCACAAAGTTTCTTTTGCTCAAAAGCCGTCGAAAAGCTCAACAACTCCCCTACCAGCACTTTCTCTGAGCTTTTTTCGCCAGCAATCTTTTGGCCTTCCACTCTTACGCCAACTGACCAAAATCTAACCAAAAACTTGACGAAAATTGTGAAGACAGGGACCCCACATAAACAAACGTGCCGCCCCAAAAGGGCGGCACACAAACTTAATTATCAGCTTTTCTGCAGTGAGCACGCGACGACCCAACGCCGGGAATATTGAGCAGCAAAATCTCGGAGCACAAGAGGCCAATCAGGTTGCCGGCGGCAAAGCCCGCATCGCCCTCGCAGTATTTGCGATAAATCATGTACAACATGTATGCCACAAACGGCTGCAGGCACGCAGAGATAAACGTAACCACCATCGAGGGGTCCTGAGAAAAGGCATCGGTGAGCTTATCCACGCTCGTGGCATCCTTAGAGGCCAGGAACAGACCAATGACCACCACGGGCACCACGCCCAAGATGACCTCGACCAGAGTAAACAACTTGGCAGTCAAATCCTCACTAGCCGAATTCAAATGAGGCGCCCACTCAGGATGAGCATGCGCACCGGCTTTCTTCTTATCGGCACGATCGGCCTTTTTACCCTCGACAACCCGACGGCCAGGATCCTTGCGAGTTCCCGCCGCAGCAACCCGAGCCCGAGACTTCTTACCCATAAAAAAACACCCCATCAGGTAGTAGATAAACTAAAAGTCGCTACCCAGTGTACCCCACCCATGAACGGTGCCGTCCCAACCAGCCCCCACACAAAACGTGCCGCCCCAAAAGGGGCGGCACACAAACTTTAATATCAGCTTTTCTGTAGCGAGCACGCGACGACCCGAAGCCGGAGCGCAGGGCGGGGAAATACCTTTGCCTCGCGCGACCCTGCGGAGCCGTGAGCGAGAGGGAAAGGTATTTCCCCGCCCTGCGCTCCGCAGTCCACGTTCGTATCGGCGCTAGTAGTTCACCACCTGCTCCTCAAAGTACGCCTTGGGGTGGTTGCACACCGGGCACACCTCAGGCGCCTCGGCACCCACATGCAGGTGCCCGCAGTTCAGGCACTTCCACACCTTTACGCCCTCGCGCTCAAACACCTCGCCCGACTCGATGCGCTCGACGAGCTTGTTGTAGCGCTCCTCGTGGGCCTTCTCGACGGCGGCGACACCACGGAACTTTGCGGCAATCTCGGCAAAGCCCTCTTCCTCGGCGGTCTTGGCAAACTCGTCGTACATCGTGGTCCACTCGTAGTTCTCACCCGCGGCGGCATCGCGCAGATTGTCCAGGGTATCGGGGACGGCGCCATCGTGCAGATACTTAAACCACAGTTTGGCGTGCTCGGACTCGTTGCCAGCCGTCTCGGCAAAGATGTTCGAGATCTGAACGTAGCCGTCCTTCTTTGCCTTGGAGGCATAGTAGCGATACTTGGTGTGTGCCTGGGACTCACCGGCAAAAGCGGTCTCGAGGTTCTTCTTGGTTTGGGAATTCTCAAAATCCATAGGTGTACTTCCCTTCAACGCATGCCGCCCGTAGGCTTCGAGCGGCCTCGTCTTTAGGATGCCCTCATGTCGGAAATCTAAACCTTACAATCCTGTTCTTCAGATTTGCACGGGCTAGATGCTCAGCCAGCGATCGCCCTCGGCTCGGCAAAAGCCCTCACGCTCCAGGTCGGCCAGAATGCCCGCGACAAGCTCGCGCTCGACCGGCCCGCGCCCAGCCGCCGCTTCCATATCGTTAACGCCCACCACGGCATCAGCAAGCGTAATCCCCGCCGGTTGGCCATCGCGCGCTGCCAGCAACATGCGCACGATATGCGCGCGCTTTTGGCGACGTGAGCCCTCAAACTTTGATTGACGGCTATAGCCCGCCGAGCGCCTGGACGGATTGGGCAACGTCTTTTTTAGATATGCGCCGTAATCCAGCAACGCGTAATACCACGCGCGCGGCGTGTCGGCATCATCGAGCGGCACGGCAAAGGGAGCGATCTCGTCGGTCGCCGCACCGGGGACCGCCGGACAGGCCGCCTGAATCAGCGGCACCAGCTCGCGGTCGGGAACAGCCGGTACATCGGGAAAGAAGTGATGCAGAAAGACCGTGCGCACGTTGGTCTCCAGATACACGCCTGGAAGGTCAAACGCAAACGACCGGATACCTTGCGCCGTTGCCGGGCCAATACCAGGCAGAGCGACCAAGTCACGCGTCTCACGCGGAAACTCACCGTCCCAGTCCTCCACAACGCGCTGAGCGGCCTTGTGGAGCGCCAGAGCGCGTCGGTTGTAGCCCATGCCCTGCCAAGCGTCCAAAACATCGGAAGGCGCGGCTTGGGCAAGCGCCTGCACGGTCGGAAAGCGATCGAGCCACGCCGGCATACGCGTCTCCACGCGTGGCACCTGTGTTTGCTGCAACATGACCTCGGAAAGCCAAATGATGTACGGATCGCGCGTGCGGCGCCACGGAAGGTCGCGATAACGCAGGACCCCTTCCGAACGAATCATCGAACGAAAGGGGTCCTGAATCATATCTATGCTCCTTATGCGGCGCTATTCCTCCCGGCATGTATACGCACAGGTGGCGTACTCGGGAAACGCTTCGCGGTCGGCGAACTTGGGATCGACGGCCGGGAACTGGCGGTGAGCGACGATGTCGCCGAGCGAAACGGAATCGAGGTAGTCGCGCATCAATGCTTGAGCTCCGGCCCACAGGGGATGATAGCAGCACGTGCCCATGCGCGCACAGTCGCCATCGGGTGCGGTGCAATCATTCATAACCATAGGGCCCTGAACGGCCTCGACGACCTGACGAATGGTAACGTCGTCCGGACTGACCTTGAGACGCATGCCACCGTGGACGCCACGCAGGCTCTCCACAATACCGGCCTGGACCAAACCGTGCTGAATCGAACGGGCAAACGAATACGGGACATTGACCTCTTCGGCAGCGGTGCGAACAGAAAGCAAACGCTCCGGATCCTCGGCAAGCATCGCCAGCATACGAAGGGCGTAATCAGTCTTCCTCGATATGTCCATTTTTCCCCTTTCAAGGAATACGAACAGCTCGAACGAGCTCCGGGGCCGAGCTTGTGTCGAGACGCTAAATGACCGCTAGGACATCCAAATGGTAAATCGGATATCCACTGAGTGCCGCGCTTGGAGCGAAATGCATCAGATGCGGCCTACAGTGCAATTTAGTATAACCTAACCCCCTGTCTCGTTGAACAGGTGTTGCGCAACAAAGCTGTTGTTTAGACAGATATGCTTATTAGATTTTACTTGCGTTCCCGAAGGGGCGGGGATTCTGGGCGAAGATGCGCCAGGGCGATCGTTCTATCGAAACAAAGTGCATCAAACGCAAAAAGCCACGTCCGAAGACGTGGCTTTAATTGCGTTGGCGGGAAGTACGGGGCTCGAACCCGCGACCTCCGACGTGACAGGCCGGCGCTCTAACCAAACTGAGCTAACTCCCCAGGCAGACGTTCGCGTTTGTTTCCGCTCGCGTGCGCTGCGGGGATTAGTATACACAGAAGTCTGTCCGGCGCGCAACAACTTTTTTGAAAAAATTTTTCGGTCCCTCCGGGAGCTGTCTCTTATACACATCTCCGAGCCCACGAGAC
>UQQL01000077.1 GCA_900543275.1 uncultured Collinsella sp.
GTCAGATGTGTATAAGAGACAGATCATGGGCCCCGTGGTGATCGACACGGTGGGCGTCAAGGGCATCGTGTGCGAGCGCGCCTTTGAGCTAGCCCGCGAGCACGGCTTTTACTTTGTGGGCGCGCACCCCATGGCGGGCACGCAGTACTCGGGCTATGCGCACTCCCGCGCCGACCTGTTCCAGGGCGCCCCGCTCGTGCTCGTACCGCCCGCGGTGGACGATGCGCTCAAACTGGAGCTTTTGGGCCAGGTGCGCGAGATGGTACGCCCCTTGGGCTTTGGCAAGTTCAGCGTGACCAGCGCCGCCGAGCACGACCGCGTCATCGCCTTTACGAGCCAGCTCGCGCACGTCGTCTCCAACGCCTATGTTAAGAGCCCGACCGCTCAGGTCCACCACGGCTTTTCGGCCGGTAGCTACCGCGATCTCACCCGCGTGGCGCACCTCAACCCGCAAATGTGGTCCGAGCTCATGATCGACGACGCCGACGCGCTCGCCTTCGAGATCGACCATCTGATCGAATCGCTTGGCGCCTACAGCCGCGCGCTCAAGGACCGCGACCAGCGCTATCTGGAGAATCTCCTTGCCGAGGGCGACCGCATTAAGCGCGCACTCGACGACGAGGCCTCCCACTAGACCACCCACCACGCCAGGTCGAAAGGACCGAAGCTTATGGCGATTACCATCGATATCGACACTGCACGCCCCTACCAGGTGCATGTTGGCACGTTTTTGCTGGAGCAGGCGGGGCCGCTCGTGCGCGCCACCGCCGGCGGCACCAAGGCCGTCATCGTGACGGACACCAACGTGGGCCCGCTCTACCAGATGCCCGTTAAGCAGAGCCTGGAGGCGTCAGGCTACGAGGTGAGCATCTGCACCTTCGAGGCCGGCGAGGCCCATAAGCGCGCTGAGACCTACGTTGCCATTTTGGAGTTTGTGGCCGAGCACGAGCTTTCGCGCTCCGACGTGATCGTGGCACTCGGCGGTGGTGTCGTGGGCGACGTGGCGGGCTTTGTGGCCGCCACCTACATGCGCGGCTGCAAGTTTGTGCAGATCCCCACGAGCCTGCTCGCCATGGTGGATTCGTCGGTGGGAGGCAAGACCGCCATCGACCTGGCTGCCGGCAAGAACTTGGCCGGCGCCTTTTGGCAGCCGAGCGTGGTTATCGCCGACGTGGGGTGCCTGGCCACCCTCACGCCCGAGCGGTTCGCCGACGGCTGCGGCGAGGTCGTCAAGCACGCCGTGATCGCCGATCCGGAGCTTTTCGCCGAGCTGGAGAAGACCCCGCTCACGCTGGAGCTGCTCAACCGCGATGTGGCCCGCGTAGCGCTCATCATCGCCCGCAATATCGACATCAAGCGCGCCGTGGTCGTCGCCGACGAGCGCGAAACCAACCAGCGCAAGCTCCTCAATTTTGGACACAGCGCCGGGCACGCCGTCGAGGCCTGCGAGCACTTTGAGCTCGGACACGGCAACTGCGTTTCAATCGGCATGGGCATCATCACGCGCGCCGCGGCCCTGCACGGCGTTTGCGATGCCGCACTGCCCGGTCGTATTGAGGAACTCTGCGCCCGCCATGGCCTCAAGACCCGCTGCGACCTAGATGCCGATGCCGTCTTTGCCGAGGCGCTCCACGACAAGAAGCGCGCGGGCGACACCATCGACCTGGTGATTCCGCACGGCATTGGCCGCTGCAGCATCGACCGCACGCCACTTTCCACTTTCCACGAACTCATTGCCGAGGGCCTCGGCCAGAAGGGAGACGCATCCGCATGCTAGCCCGCATCACCCCGTCCCCGCTTAAGGGCACCGTTCCCGCCATCGCGTCCAAGTCGATGGCGCATCGCCTCATCATCTGCGCTGCGCTTGCCAACGGCGAGACGCACGTCACCTGCAACACCACCTGCGCCGACATCGAGGCCACGGTGCGCTGCCTTACGGCACTGGGTGCTCGCATCGAGACCGTCGAGGACGGCTTCCAGGTCCACCCCACCATGAAGAGTGTTGAGTTTGGCCTGCTCAAGGCCCTTGCCGGCAGCACGCTTGACTGCGGTGAAAGTGGATCCACGCTCCGCTTTATGTTGCCCGTCGCCTGCGCGCTGGGCGCAGAAGCAACTTTTGTGGGTCAGGGGCGCTTGGGCGCCCGCCCGCTCTCCCCGCTCTCGGACGAGATCATCGCCGCCGGCTGCGACCTACAGGGTCTGGGCGGTTTTCCGCTCAAGACGAGCGGCCGCATGCGCCCGGGCACCTTTGTGCTTCCGGGCAACGTGAGCTCGCAGTACATCTCGGGCCTGCTGCTGGCAGCCCCGCTGCTGGCCCAGCCCTCCTGCGTGCAGGTAACCGGCCTCATCGAGAGCCGCCCCTACATCAACCTGACGATACAGGCCATGAAGGCCTTTGGCGTCGAGGTCAACGTCGAGCGCATTCCGGCCAAGGACGGCCAGCCCGAGGTCACGAACTTCCGCGTGAGCAGTGGCTCGTACCGCACGCCCGGCAGCGTGGCCGTCGAGGGCGACTGGTCCAACGCCGCCTTTTGGCTGTGCGCCGGCGCCATCGGTACCGACCCAATCACCGTCGAGGGCGTGTCGCTAAGCTCCGCACAGGGCGACCGTAACGTGCTTGCCGCGCTTTCGCGCTTTGGCGCCCGCATCGTGCGCTCCACCAACGCCGCCACCGTGCAGTCCGACAAGCTCGCCGGCTTTGAGATGAGTGCCCACGACATTCCGGACCTGGTGCCCGTCATCTCGGCCGTGGCCTCGCTGGCACAGGGCCGCACCTTTATCCGCGATTGCGCCCGTCTACGCATCAAGGAATCCGACCGCCTGGTCACGACCACCCGCGAGCTCACCGCGCTGGGCGCGCAGGTGCGCATTGCCGGCGATGACCTCATCATCAAGGGCGTCGATGCCTTCACCGGCGGCGAGGTCGATTCGCACAACGACCATCGCATCGCCATGATGGCCGCTATCGCCGCGAGCCGCGCCACCGGCGAGGTCGTGATCCACGGCGCCGAGGCCGTCAACAAGTCCTATCCCGATTTCTTCGACCACTACCGTCTGCTGGGCGGCAAGGTCACGCTCGAGGAGGAATAGCATGTCCTCGACCTTTGGCAACGTCTTGCACTTAAGCATCTTCGGCCAGTCGCACTCCCCCGCCATCGGCTGCTCCCTCGATGGCATTCCGGCGGGCATCGCTGTTGACCAGGAGCAGCTGCAGGCCTTCCTCGACCGTCGTGCCCCCGGTCGCGACGAGACCGCGACCAAACGCCGCGAGGCCGACGCCGCCCACATCATCGCCGGCGTGGTCGATGGACATACCACCGGCGCGCCCATCGCCGCGATTATCGAGAACACCAACACGCGCTCCAAGGATTACTCCGAGCTGCGCCGCAAGCCCCGTCCGGGACATGCGGACTTCCCTGCGCGTGTGAAGTATCACAACATGCACGATGTCGCCGGTGGCGGTCATTTCTCCGGCCGCCTAACGGCCCCCTTATGCATCGCCGGCGGCATTGCGCTGCAGGCACTCGAGGCCCGCGGCATTAACGTGATGGCGCACGTCGCGCAGATCGGCGGCATCTCCGACCTGCCGATGGACGATATGGTCTATCGCGAGGCCGATCGCAAGGCGATCCTTACGAACGATTTGCCGTGCATTGACGCCGCCGCAGCCGGCCGCATGCGCGAGGAGGTTCTGGCCGCGCGCGACGAGCTCGACAGCATCGGCGGCATCGTGGAGTGCGGCATTTACGGGCTTCCCGCGGGCATCGGCGACCCCATGTTCGATGGCATCGAGAACCGCATCGCGCAAATCGCTTTTGGCATTCCAGCCGTAAAGGGCGTGGAGTTTGGCATGGGCTTTGCCGTGGCCGCCATGCGCGGCAGCGAGAACAATGATCCGTATCGCATCGATGCCGAGACCGGCGAGATCGAGGTCGAGTCCAACAACGCCGGCGGCATCCTGGGCGGTATTTCGACCGGCGCGCCCGTCATGTGGCGCATGGCCGTAAAGCCGACGCCCTCGATTGGCCGCGAGCAGCAGACGGTGGACATGGACGCTATGGAAAATGCCGAGCTCTCGGTCCACGGCCGCCACGATCCCTGCATCGTCCCCCGAGCTGTCCCCGTAGCCGAGGCAGCCGCCGCCCTTGCCATCTGGGACGCCCTCCTCGAAGACGCCGCCCAGCGCTAACTACCCACCCCTCAACATCCCCCGACACGTGAAAGGGGTCTCCATGGACCTTGCTGACATTCGCCAGGCCATCGATGGCATCGACACCACGCTCCTCAACAGCTTTGTCGAACGCATGGACATTGCCACCGAGGTCGCCAAGTCAAAAATCGAGATGGGCAAGGCCGTCTTCGACCCCGCCCGTGAGCGCTCCAAGCTCAACAACCTCGCCAGCCGCGCGCCCGAGCGCTACGAGGCGCAGACCATCACCCTGTTCCGTCTCCTCATGAGCATGAGCAAGGCCGAGCAGCAGCGCTACATCAACGAGCTCAAGTGCATCACGGTGTCGCAAAAAGCCCATGCCACGGCCGTAGCCTTCGATGTGCCCTTCCCCCAAACGGCCAGCGTCGCCTGCCAGGGTGTGGAAGGTGCCTATAGCCAGATCGCCGCGTGCAAACTCTTCGACGTGCCCGACATCGCGTTCTTCGAGACCTTCGAGGGCGTCATGCGCGCCGTGCGCGACGGCTTCTGCGAGTTTGGCGTGCTGCCCATCGAGAACTCCACCGCCGGCTCAGTCAACGCCGTCTACGACCTGCTCGCCCAGTTCGACTTCTATATCGTGCGCTCGCTACGACTCAAGATCGATCACAACTTGCTCGTCAAACCCGGCACCAAGCTCGCCGACGTGCGCGAGGTCTACAGCCACGGCCAAGCCATTGCCCAGTGTGCCGGCTTTATCGAGGCGCACGACCTGCACGCCACCAAGTACCCCAACACGGCCATGTCGGCCGAGATGGTCGCCAGCTCCGAGCGCACCGATGTTGCCGCCATCGCATCGCGCAGCTGCGCCGCACTCTACGGCTTGGAGGTACTGGAGCCCAACATCCAGGACTCGGACAACAACTACACGCGCTTTGTCGTCATCACCCGCGAGCCACGCGTCTACCCCGGCGCCAACCGCACCTCGCTCATGATTACCACGGCCAACGAGCCGGGCGCACTCTATCGCGTACTCGAGCGCTTCTACGCGCTCAATATCAACCTCATCAAGCTCGAGAGCCGCCCCATCCCCGGGCACGACTTTGAGTTTATGTTCTACTTTGACCTGGACTGCCCCTTTGGCAGCAAGGCCCTCGATGACCTGCTCGATTCCATCGACGACGTGTGCGAGAGCTTCACCTTCTTTGGCAGTTACACGGAGGTGCTCTAGATGACCGATGTCGCCGCAACCCGCCCCTACGGCGTGCTGGGCCGCGTGCTGGGCCACAGCTACACCCCGACCATCTACAAGGAGCTCGCGGGGCTCGAGTACGTACGATTTGAGCGCGAGCCCGAGGACCTCCAGGCTTTTATGACGGGTGACGAATGGGAGGGCACCAACGTGACCATCCCCTACAAGCGCGCCGTCATGGAATACCTGGACGAGTTGAGTCCACTCGCCGAGCGTATGGGAAACGTCAACACCATCACGCGCCTGCCCGACGGCCGCCTGCGCGGCGACAACACCGACTACTTCGGCTTTCAGTGCCTAGTCGAGGAGCTGGGCGTTGAGGTCGCCGGCAAGAAGGCCCTCGTGCTCGGTGCCACCGGTGGCGCCGGCACCACTGCCAGCATGGTGCTCGGCGACCTGGGCGCCATCGTCGTGCCGGTCGGCCGCACGAGCGAAGTCAACTACGACAACATCGCGCAGCAGTCCGACGCCGCACTGCTCGTCAACTGCACGCCCGCCGGCATGTTCCCCCACTGTCCCGACGCCCCCTGCACACTCGAGGGGCTCAATGCGCTCGAGGGCGTTATCGACATTGTCTACAACCCCGCTCGCACGGGACTCATGCTCGAGGCCGAGCGCCGCGACATCCCCTGCATCGGCGGTCTGCTCATGCTCGTGGCCCAGGCGGCGCAAGCCGTTGAGCGCTACACCGGCCAGGTCACTCCGCGCGAGCGCATTCTGTACGTAACGGAGCGCCTGTCACGCCGCGAACAGAACATCGCGCTGATCGGCATGCCGGGCTCGGGCAAGACCCGTGTGGGCGAGCAGATTGCCCTGCTCACGGGACGAGAGCACATCGATCTGGATCGCGCCCTCGAGGAGCGCCTGGGCATGCCCTGCGCCGACTTTATCGTCGAGAGCGGCGAGGCGGCCTTCCGCGAGCAGGAGACGGCGGTGCTGGCCGGCATCTCCAAGTGCAGCGGCCTGGTGCTTTCCACGGGCGGCGGCGTGGTCACGCGCGACGAGAACTACCCGCTACTGCACCAGAACAGCCAGATCGTGATGCTCAACCGCAAGCTCGACGAACTCGCCCACAAGGGACGCCCCATCACCGCCCGCGATGGTATCGACAAGCTGGCCGAGCAGCGCATGCCGCGCTACCGCGCCTGGGCCGACTACATCATCGACTCGCGCGACTGCGCCGCCAACACCGCCCAAACCCTCCTCGACACCCTCCCACCCGCTCTCTAATCAAAACCACCACAAAGGGGACAGGCAACTTTGTGGTGGTTTTCCAATCGCAAAGGAAGCAACCATGAAAGCACTCGTCATCAACGGCCCCAACCTCAACATGCTCGGCATTCGCGAGCCGGGCATCTATGGCAGCGACAACTACGACCGTTTAGTGCAGATCTGCCAGGAAGCGGGCGCCGCACAGGGCTTCGACGAGGTCGAGGTCTTCCAGTCCAACCACGAGGGCAGCATCGTCGACAAGATTCAGGAGGCTTACGGGAAGGTCGACGGCATCGTCATCAACCCGGCGGCATACACGCACACGAGCGTCGCGATCCTCGACGCCCTCAAGGCCGTCGCCATCCCTGCCGTCGAGGTCCACATCAGCGCCGTCGAGACCCGCGAGGACTTCCGTCAGGTGAGCTACGCCCGCCTAGCTTGCTTCGCCACCATCACCGGCGAGGGCCTGAAGGGCTACGCACATGCGCTAGAGCTGTTGAAAGAGCGTCTCGAAAAGTAGCCTCGCGAGCAAATCCATCAACGCGATTCGCACGCCAATAATGCCAGTGCCGCCAGCAGCAACCTCACTACTGGCGGCACTTTATTACTGGCATATAATCGTTGCAGTCACAAAACGTCTGGAGACGCTCATGTTAAGCATCCATCTGGGAGATTACCCCCGTTCCATCTACGATACCAAGACCTACTTTAGGAACTCGTACCTGGATTCATGGTTCGAAGATCCCATGGCTGCACAGATGATTAAAGGTGTTGACGGTTCAGAGCTCATCGGCCCCCACAACATCATCAGCAAGCAGCTTGGCTCGATTACGCCACTCGAGCTTTCTGGCGGTGTCAAGACGTTGCTGCTGGTACGCAATCTCCCCGACATGGTATTTAATGCTTCCACCTGCGGAGACAACTGCGCCCGTTGGCTGCTCAAGATTGGCAAAGAGCAAGACGTGCTGGTAACCCTTTATCACATCATGAAATTCCCCTGGAAGCGTTTCGAAATCCGTATTGAAAATGACGGCCGCATCGTCAAGAACATGCAGGAGTTCGTCGGTGCCACCAATGACTTTTTGGATGTTGATGATACGACCAGAGTGCTGCACTAGGTTCTATGGCCGCAATCGCTGAATGCGTTAGAAAAGTCTTACCAGACTACTTAAAACCCAAATGAAACAGCGGGGGCCAACTTAGTCACACTGCTTTTGTTACGCCTTCTTGATCACGTACGCCAATCCAATATCGCAGGCGCAACGCACAATTGACGCGAAGAGCCACGATGCTGGCAGCGTCATAAGCAGAGGCATGGTCTGCCAAGGAATAAACCAATCGACCGCGTGGATCGCAAAGATCGGGTGACGCATAATTTCTTTCGCAAATTGACAACCGCATAGCGGAACACGGCCCG
>UQQL01000078.1 GCA_900543275.1 uncultured Collinsella sp.
AGATGACCAGAAGGTCAATGCCGCCTCGCTTCACAGTACCTTGCCTCACCAGCTGGCTTCTCGCTGACGTTGAAGCGAACTGCGAGGTCTTCTGGCAAGCGAACTGCTTCGATAACACTTTTGCTTGCTGAGCTTGTGTGCTTCGTTTTGGCGATACCCGGCATTCTGCAGCTTATCAATTGACGGCTCGCGTTTCTGTGAGGGGGCGCGGGCCGGTTTTCTATCAGCCCTATTGACTTGGCGGGCTGGCGTACGAAAGGGAAGGCTCCTATGGAGTTTGTTCTTAATAACGGTTCTGTTCGCGTGGCACTGAGCACGGCGGGCGGATCGTTCACTTCTATTGCGGCCAACGGTCGTGAGTACCTGTGGCAGGGTGACCCGGCGGTCTGGTCGGGCCAGGCACCTATTTGCTTCCCGATCTGCGGCGGCCTTCGTGACGGTCGCGCGATGACTATGAGCGGCCGCGAGGTTAAGCTCGCCCGCCACGGCTTTGCGCGCAAACAGGAGTGGAAGCTCGAGGAGCAGAGCGACAACATGGTTGCGCTGAGCCTAAGCTCTGCCGACCATGCCGAGCTGCTCGAGCAGTACCCGTATCCGTTTAAGATCGTTGCTCGTTACACGATCGATTCGGAAAAGGTGGCCGTGTCGTACGAGGTGACCAATGAGGGCACCGAGGACATGCCGTTCTTTGTGGGCGGTCATCCCGGCTTTAAGTGCCCGCTCGACGAGGGCGAGTCCTATGACGATTATGAGCTTCGTTTTGAGCAGCGTGAGGCCACTGAGCTCTGTACCGCCGTTCCCTCGACGGGCCTGATTGATGTTGAGCATTGCAGTAAGAACCCCATGATCGGCCAGAACCTGCCGCTTACCCACGAACTCTTCGACTTCGCGGAGACCATCTTCGACGTGCTCGAGAGCCGCGTGGTTACGCTGACCAAGAAAACCGAGGACAAGGGCGTGCGCCTGACGTTCCCCGATATGCCGTACCTGATTGTGTGGAGCAAGCCCGAGGGCGACTTTGTGGCAGTTGAGCCGTGGGGTGGTCTGTCCACCTGCTCCGACGAGGACGATATTCTGGAGCACAAGCGTGGCTGCCTGGTGGCCAAGCCGGGGGAGACCGTCACCCGCGGCTTTGAGATCGAGATCCTTTAACGAGCTATCGTATGTTTGGGGCGGGTCATGCCGCCTCGGAACAGGAGTTCAATATGATTCTGACCGTTACCATGAACCCGTCGATTGATACGCGCTATCAGCTCGACAAGCTGATCATCGACGATGTTAACCGTGTGACGCCCGAAAAGACCGCTGGCGGCAAGGGCCTCAACGTGAGCCGTGTGCTGCTGCAGTTGGGCGACGATGTGCTCGCGACCGGTCTGCTCGGCGGCCACATGGGTGCCTATATGGCCGAGCTTATGGATGCCGACGGCGTCAAGAACGACTTTGTGCCCATCGCCGGCGAGACGCGCATTTGCCTGAATATTCTGCACGAGGGCAATCAGACCGAGCTGCTGGAGAGCGGCCCGCAGATCGCTCCCGCCGAGCTCGAGGCCTTTACGGCCAAGTTCGCCGAGCTTGCAGCGAAGGCGGACGTTGTGACGCTTTCGGGCTCGCTGCCGCGTGGCGTCGATGCCGGCTACTATGCCGAGCTCGTCAAGATCGCCGAGGAGGCGGGCGCCAAGGTGCTGCTCGACACCTCGGGTGCATCGCTGGAGGCCGCGCTGGAGTCCGACGCTAAGCCTGAGCTCGTAAAGCCCAACCTGACCGAGATTAACGGCCTGCTGGGTACATCTTTTACGACCGATGATGTCGATGCCCTGCGCGAGGCGCTTGCCGCCGATGGTCGTTTTGCCGGTATTCCCTGGGTTGTCGTTTCGATGGGCGCTGCCGGTTCGGTGGGCTTCCATGAGGGTCGCGCATTCCGCGCCAAGACGCCCGCGATTGTGGCTGTGAACGCGACGGGTTCCGGTGACTCGACCATCGCCGGCTTTGCGCATGCCATTGCTGCTGGTGCCGACGACGTCACGGTGCTCAAGACCGCCAATACCTGCGGTAAGCTCAACGCCATGGATCCCAAGACCGGCCATCTGGTCATGGACCGCTGGGACGAGATCTACAGCAACGTTGAGGTCGTAGAGTTGTAGCGGTTGCGACTCCTAATAGAATGAGCGTGGATAATCTCCTGCTTTTGGTGCCCATGCGAGCTCAAAGTGGGAGATTTTCCACGCTCGAGTCATTAGCCATTGGGGACGTTCTTGTTTGACTAGTCGTTTAAGAACGTCCCCAATGGCTACACTCAAAAACGGCGCCCGTCGGCGATGTTGCCGGCGGGCGCCGTTGTCGTGTGGGCGGAAATGATCCGTTTTCCTCCGTCCCTAAGGGATCATTACAGTGAGTCGATAAAGCGCTGCTGGGCGGCGCGGCCGGCCTCGTCCCATTTAAAGACGCCGGCGTTGTCGAGCACGTGGCCAAACACCACGCCGACCTCCTCGTGCAGGATGTCGATGGCGTTGTCCACCGTAAGCTCGTTCGCGCGGCGAGCAAAGACATCCGCGGCCCATGCGGCGTGGCTACGGCAAAGATCGTCGCTCTCGAGCGCTGCGGCAAGGTCGTAGCTGGCATCGGCTTTGGCTGCCAGCAGGTGCTCGCGGACAGCGCCGAGCTCGGGAACCAGGCGCGGCGGAAGAATAGCCAGGCCCATAACCTCGATCAGGCCGATGTTCTCCTTCTTAATGTGGTGATACTCGGCATGCGGGTGGAAAACGCCCAGCGGATGCTCGTCGGTCGTGATATTGCAGCGAAGCGCCAGGTAGGCCTCGTAAATCTCGCCGCCAGCGTTGCCGCGGGAGTCGACGCGGCGGATGACGGGCGTCACGGTGTTGTGCGCTACGCCGTCGGCCGTGTGCGCGATAACGCCCGCAGACTCGTCGGTCCACTCGCGCCAGGCGAGGATAATCTTCTCGGCAGCGTCGAGCAGCTGAGCGCGGTCATGCGAGCGCAGGCGCAGCACCGAGAGCGGCCACTGCAGCACAGTGCCGGTGACCTGGTCAAAACCGGGCACGCTAAACTGCGAGACCTCGGCGGCATGCATCATGGGGAACTCGTGCGCGCCGCCCTGGAAGTGGTCGTGCGACAGAATCGAGCCGCCCACGATAGGCAGGTCGGCGTTGGAGCCGATGAAGTAATGCGGGAACAGGTCCACAAAGTCGAACAGGCAGGTCAGGCCCTTGCGGTCGACGTGCATCGGACGATGCTCGGAGCTCATGGCAATGCAATGCTCGTTAAAGTACGCGTACGGGCTGTACTGGAAGCCCCAGCGCTCGCCGTTGAGCTGGATGGGGATAATGCGCAGGTTCTGGCGAGCGGGGTGAGCGCCGCCGTCGGCTGCGGCGGAGCGTCCGGGATAGCCCTCGTTTTCGATGCAGAGCTGGCAGGCGGGATACTTCTCGCCCGTGTTCTTTGCGGCACCAGCCGCGGCGATATCGCGTGGGTCCTTCTCAGGCTTGGAGAGGTTGATGGTGATCTCAAGATCGCCCCAGTTGGTGGGGGTGCTCCATTTGATGTTGCGCGCGATGGCGGCACGGCGCACGTAGCCGGCGTCGCAGCACAGGCCGTAGAACCAGTCGGTTGCGGCGCGGGGCTCGTTGACGCCCATACGTCCGTTGAACTCCTCGTTTACAACCGAAGGCCTCGGCATGAGCGCACCCATGATGCGCATGGCGATGCGGTCGCGGCCTGACGCCGTGTCCTCGGCGGCACCGTTGGTAACGGCGGCCTCGGAAAGCGCGGCAAGCGTGCCCTCCAGGTCAAAGTCGGGGAGTGTATCGGGGTGCAAGAGCGAAATCTTCTCGGTCTTGAGTGCCCAAGCCATGTCGAGTGCGGGGCCCGTGGCGCCGATGCACTCCAAAATGGTGTTGTATGCCCAGATCCGGTCGTCCTGACCGATCATCGATCGATGGATGGCGTATTCAATCAGGCCCTGCGCGGCCTCGTGCACGTCACTCATTACAGCCATGCCGCGTAAGCCCCCTTGTCAGAAATTGCGTAGTGACGGGCAGAACCCTCGCCCAGCCAGCTGTTCATCTTGGCAATGAAGGTGTCGACCAGGTCGAGTGGCACAAAGGCCTGGATGGTGCCGCCAAAGCCGCCACCGTGGATACGGACGGCGCCGCGGCCGTCGAGCACATGCTCGGCCAGCGCCAGCGCATACATCGAGGGCTGCTCGGAGCCCAGCTTGGCAACGACATTCTGCAGGTACATGGCAGAGCTGGCGCCCGACTCGCGCGTCAGGACCAGGAACTGATCGATATCGCCGGCGTTCAGGGCTGCCCAGCGCTTATCGACCAGGCCGTTCTCGTACCAGTAGTGAACGGCGCGCAGGCAGGCGCGGTCGCCCAGCTTGGCGCGCAGCTCGGGGAGCTTGGCGTCAAAGTCGGCAACGTCGACCTCGCACAGGCGTGCCTTGCCAAACTCGGCGGCAACGTCTTGCATCTCGCGCGGAACGGCGGCGTAGTCATCGGTGGCTGCCACGTGGTCGGCGCCGACCTTAACGAGCACGAGCGCGTAGCCGTGATCCTCAAAGTTGAGTTCGAGCTTCTGGGTCTTAGGCTGGGCTTGATCCTCAAAGTCCATGTAGGCAAGGCCGCCCAGGCACACAGCGGTCTGATCCATTAGACCGCAGGGCTTGCCGTAGTAGTTGTTCTCGGTGCGCTGGCTCATCTGGGCGAGCGTGACGGGCTCAATGGCGGGCGCGCCCCAGAGCGTCTCCATGGCGCGGCCGTAAGCCGCCTCGACGGCAGCGGAGCTCGAAAGACCGCCGCCCGAGGGGACGGAACAGGTTAAGGCAAAGTCGAAGCCCTTGGGCTCAACACCAAGCGCTGCAATCTCGTGGGCCATACCGCGGACGAGGCTGGCGGACGTGCCCTTCTCGGACTCTTGAATATCCAGCTTGTCGAGCGTGATCTCAAACGTAGGATAGCCCTCGTCGGCGACGCGAACCTTGTTGGTGTCGGTCGCCACGGCGATGCCGTCGACAGCGACATCGAGCGAGCCGGCGATAACGTGGCCACCCTCGTGGTCGGTGTGGTTGCCGCTGACCTCGGAACGGCCGGGCGCGTGCACGTAGAGCACCTGGCGGTCGCCGATGGGGTCAAACTCCTCCTCAAACAACTTGGTGAGGGTGGCGAGGGTCTTTTCGTCGGGGGCGGTCATACGGGTCCTTTCCTTGACGCCGGAGAGACTGGTCCGTGTCATTATGAGTACGTTAACAATTATGAGCACCACAAACCAGACGGTTGCGGTGCTGCACGTTAATGGGTATGTTAACGTACTCATAACACAACGTATCTCCTTTTTTGAGAATCTGGTAATCGGTAGATTTTCGGCCGTGAACGGTGTGGCTGTATGGACATATGGAGCAAAAGAACCGCTGATAGAAAAAGTAGAGTACGTTAACATGCGTCCGACGATAGCGGGCTTCGGCGTGGGGCGTGCTTTCGCTCGGGCCGACATTCACGCTATTCAGATCTTGCGAGAGCGAAGGTGATCCTGTGGCAAGGCGCCCGTCCAACGATACAGGTACGCGTCCGGTCTCCATGGCCGACGTCGCCCGCGCCGCTGGCGTTTCGCAGCAGACGGTTTCGCGCGTCGCCAACGGCTTGCCTAACGTCAACGAGCAGACGCGCCAGCGCGTGCAAGCCGCTATGCAAGAGCTCGGCTTTCGTCCGAGTTATGCCGGTCGCTCGCTACGCGACGGCCGTTACCATTCGGTCGGCTTGTGCGTCAACGATGTCACCAAGTTTGGCAACCTCTCAATGATCGACGGCATCGCCAGCGCTGCTCGCGAGCATAATTGCGCCATCACGCTGGTCGAGATGTCCAAGACCGAGGAATTCTCGCTTGCCGAGGCCACGCGTCGTATGGCCGCGCTGCCCGTGGACGGTATCATCATCGGCATGAGTCGCATGGCGCCCGATTTTGAGACGTTTGATCCACTGCCGGGCATTGGCACGGTCGTCGTTACCATGTACGCGCATCCGCGCGTGACCACAGTTGACTCTGATCATTACGGCTGCTCGCTATTGCTTATGGATCACCTGTTTGAGCTGGGACACGATCAGATTCGCTATATTGGCGGCCCGTCGTTCTCGGTCGACGAGCAGTTTCGTCGCGCCGGTTGGCAGGATGCACTCGAGCGTAAGCACATTAAGCCGCAGGCGCCGCTCGAGGGCGATTGGTCTGCCAACAGCGGTTACGAGGCCGGCAGATATCTGGCCGAGCACGACCGCACCATGACGGCGATTTACGCGGCAAACGACCAAATGGCAAACGGTGCCATCGCCGCGCTGCGCGATAGCGGCTTGCGCGTGCCCGAGGACGTGAGCGTGGTGGGCGTCGATGATTCGCTCGATGATTTTGTAGCACACAACGAGCTCACGACCGTTCGATTCGACTTGCATCAGCGTGGGCGCGAGGTGTTTGAGCATGCGGTTCCCGAGGCGGGTACGGTGGGCAAAACCGTTGCCATTCGTATTCCCGGCCAGCTCATCATTCGACATAGCACGGCGATACCGCGCTCATAGTTTGTGCTGGTAAACGGCGATTTATCGCATTTCAATAACAATCGGTAAGGATACCGGCAGATAGCTGTTGGGATGCAGCCGAGTGCTATGATAGACGGGTTCTTTTGTCTATCTAGGAGGCTTTGCCTGATGGGGATCACCAAGGATATCCGCTACGTTGGCGTCGACGATCACGACATTGACCTGTTCGAGGGCCAGTACGATGTGTCCGAGAACGGTATGGCATACAACAGCTACGTTATCTTGGGCGAAAAGATCGCTGTCGCCGATTCAGTCGACGGCGGTTTTGTCGACGAGTGGCTCGGTAACATCGAAGCCGTGCTCGACGGTCGCACGCCCGATTACCTGGTCGTCCATCACATGGAGCCCGATCACTCCGCTGGCATCGCCGCCTTTATGGAGCGCTATCCCCAGGCGCAGATTGTGGCCAGCATGGGCGCCTTCCGCATGATGATCAACTACTTTGGCACCGATTATCCCGAGCGCAAGATGGTCGTCAAAGAGGGCGACGTGCTCGACCTGGGCGGTCACAGCCTAACGTTTGTCGGTGCCCCCAACGTGCACTGGCCCGAGGTGCTGTTCTCTTACGAGGCCACCGACAAGGTGCTCTTTAGTGCCGATGGCTTTGGCAAGTTTGGTGCCAATGACATCGAAGATCCGGAAGGGTGGGCCTGCGAGGCACGCCGTTACTACTTTGGCATCGTGGGAAAGTTCGGCAAGTTCGTGCAGGCCGTGCTCAAGAAGGCCGCCGATCTGGACATCCAGGTTATCTGTCCGCTCCATGGCCCCGTGCTAACCGAGAACCTGGGCTACTACCTCGACACCTACAACACCTGGTCGAGCTATCAGCCCGAGGACGAGGGAATCACCATTGCTTACGCGAGTGTGTATGGCCATCTGAAGGCTGCCGTTGAGGAGCTTGCATCTGCGCTCGAGGCCCGCGGCCAGAAGGTTTCCGTCTTTGACCTGGCTCGCGACGACATGGCCGAGGCCGTTGAGGATGCGTTCCGCTATGACCGTCTGGTGCTCGCTTCCATCACCTATCAGGGCGAGATCTTCCCGTTCATGAGCACCTTTATCCATACGCTTGCCGAGCATGCCTATCAGAACCGTACCGTGGCGCTTGTCGAGGCCGGTTCCTGGGCGCCTGCAGCTGCCAAGGTTATGACCAAGGAGCTCGAGGGTATGAAGGACATCACCCTGGCGCAGAACAAGGTGACCGTCCTGGGTTCGCTCAACGACGCCTCGCGCGCTCAGATCGAGGCCCTCGCCGACGAGCTTTCCAAGTAGCGACACGTTCGCTTTTAACGCTCAAACCACCACAAAGGGGACAGTGAACTGCGCCCCGAAACTTGGACTGAATAAATAGCGACTACGCCGCAAGGGCC
>UQQL01000079.1 GCA_900543275.1 uncultured Collinsella sp.
ACGAGATTACTACGCGTCTCGTGGGCTCGGAGATGTGTATAAGAGACAGGGTTCTCGATAGCACGAAGCATCTCGTCGGAAAGGCCCAGCTCGTCAAAGGCGGGCAGGCTCTCGGTAGCGGACTCGACGGCCTGGGCAGCATTGGCCTCATCGGCAGCATCGAAGGCAGCCTGGGTCATGGCCTCGCGGGTCTCGTCCAGAATCTCGGCGTCGGTGACGTCGGATACAGAATTACGCATATGTTGTTGTTCCTTATCTGCACGCGCAATGGGCACGGCATGCGGCCGCGCGGGCGTGCTTGGTAGTGCGCTAATACATACAAAAACGGGTGCGCACAGAGAGGACGTTGCTCAGCACGCTGGCGATCGCTTTGGCAGCCCTATCACGCGCCGTCCAGACGCAGCAGCACTAAACGATGGAGCAGATTCGCCGCGGGTTAGTATACCCGTGCTTCGCATGCCCCCACGTAAACCACAGATGACGAGGCGGACGCGGCGGGCCCGGCTGATTGTCTCAATCTGTAACGGCTGCGAAGCAAAACCGGCCCCAAATGTTACAGAACAAGACAGAGGGGGATTTCCGTCCAGTCCAAACCAAATCTCTCAGTCTTCCTGCAATTTCGAACATGTGGCCTATAATGTTGCTTTGGTTACGCTATATATTGCGCAGCCATTTAATACGTCGCCCACCGGGGGCCATTAATTCCTATCGCCATATTGGCTAGGAAGCAATCAAAGGAGGTATCCGTGGCAGCAGAGACGCCTTGCTCGGTCCTCTATAACGATATTCGCTCGTTCGGCGGTCTTAAACATCTCGAGATCGCCCAAATGCTCATCAATGGAAACTCTTATCTCGGCAGTACCCTGCTCGAGAAATGCTCTTCCAACCGCTCGTATCTCACCCGTTACATCGTCCATCGCGAGCCTGACCAGTGCGCGCCCGCCATCTACAGCGACTTTGCCATCACCACGCTCAATCTTTCCGCGGCAATCTGCAGCAAACTCGGCAGCGGCGAGTCCGCCTATCAGGCAATCGCCGAGCACTATCGCGGCCCGGCCGCCAACGAAATGATGTCGGCTCTCGCCAGCTACAAGTTGGACAGCCGCCTATATGCAAATGCCCTCAATCGCATCGACAACTTTGACGGCAATGCCGTGCGCGAGAAGAGTACGCTTTACCTTATGCTCTTTGTGGCAACGGGGGCGCTCGCTGACCCCATCCAAGGCGTGGCCACCGTCGAGCGCTTTTGCGACAGCAAGACAGGCGGGCACTTTGGCACCACCGAAACTACCGTCGGACGTGGCTTTATGCGCAGCCTGGAGCAGCCGCGCGCTGTTGCCCCCAACCTCGGTCTGCTCAGAACCCATGCCGACAACTGCGCCGACATGCAAATCCATCCCCTCACACGCGATCCGCGCGGCACGGTAATTGGGTCCTTGCCCAAAACCTCGCCCAGCATCACCGATGTAGGCACCGATGCATCGCGCGAGCATCTCCGCATTTGGCTCGAAGGTGGACGCTGGTACGCCCAGGGCCTTGGGTCGACCAACGGCACAGTGCTCGAATCGGGCGCGGGCGACGGCGATATTGTGATTGAGCCGCCGCGCGACCAACGCGAACCCGGCAAGATCTATCCCCCGGTGGAAATCGAAAACAGCGACAGGCTCCATCTGGGTCTCTACACGACATTCCTTGTCATTGTGGACTAGCGCGGACGGCGATCGAAAGACGGTCACCGCCCGTCTTTCGTCTACTGCCTTCTACGTCGTAAACGACAATACTCAGCGGTATACGTGGGCAGCGCGGCTATCATAGTACTTTACCGATATCCGCACTGCCCACGTATACGCGCGGCAACCCATGCCAGACAAAGGAACGCCATGGATACTACCGATAGCGCCTCTGGCGACAAACTCATCCGTCTCGATACGTTCGATACCGCCGTGGCGGTCGACCCCAGCGCCGAGGACGACGCCAAGCGTCGGTTTATGACGCTTATTCTCCAGACGGCCCACCGCAACAACGGCAACATCGGGCACGTGCTGCGCGCGATCAACACGAGCGGCGAAGTCTTTGCCGTCAAGCTACTCAAGGACAACGCCATCCTTTCCGGCCAAGCCCCCGACCGCTCCGCCGAGCAATCGGCCGCGCACCTGGCCAACACCGCCGCACTGTTCGAGGAGTACCGTCATCTGTGTACCGTCTCGCACCTGCGCGGGTTTCCGCGCGTCTATGGCTACGGATCGTGCGAGAACGACCCGCTCATCCTCATGGAGTGGGTCGAGGGCACCTCGCTCAGGCAGGCGCTGCCCTTGCTTCCGCACGATGCCTCGGGCGGGCTGACCACCCAGATGGTCGCCGCCGTCGGAAACGCCGTGCTTCGCGCGCTCTTGATGACCCAAGGCCTCGTGAATCCGGTCATCCATCGCGACCTGTCGCCTGCCAATATCATGTTCCGCACCACCAGCCGAACGCTCGAGCAGCAGATTGCCGATTGCTCCTTTGACCCCTGCCTCATCGACATGGGCTCCGCGACCATGGCACTCGGCGACGACACGATCACCCGACGTGCCGACATTTGGCGCTTTGCCACACCCGCATATGCCGCGCCCGAGATGCTCACACAGGATATCGAAGGCATCGCGGCCCTTCGCCGCTCGCCCGCGATCGACGTCTATGCGCTTTCGAGCATTCTGTACCAGCTCTACAGCGGTCGTAAGCCGTTCGACATCGAGTCGACGGGTGCCGCGGCAACCGGCTCGTTCTACCTCATAAAGACCAAGACCAAGCCGGCACCGCTCAAGCCGCGCCGCGAGGACGATGAAGCGCTCGTCCAGATCATCATGAAAGGCATCTCGGTCGAACAGGGCGATCGCCCTACCGAGCAGCAGATGCTCGAGGTGCTCTCGGCATACCTCCCCGTTGCAGAATCTGAGGACCGCGAGGGCGCAGGAGACGAGGCCGCAATTGATATCGATTCTGGCACGCACCTTAAGGTCGACGTCGCCGGCGAGCGCGCACGAGAGATCCTGGAGCAGGCCCGTCACGATGCCATGACCCGCCGCCGCTTTGTCATCGGCGGCGTCGTTGCAGCCGTTGCGGGGCTCGGCGTTATCGGGGCGGCGACCCATGGCTTTGGCATCCCCGACTACCTGGACGGCATCCGCGGTTCGCTTGACGACTACACCTGGGCTCAGCTGCAGGAGATTTCGCTCAAGATTAAGGCCGCCGAGACCCGTAGCGAGGCACACGAGATTGCCAAGCGCTACCACCTGCTCGACGTTGATGGGCATATCCCCTATCCGTGCACCAAGCGTGTGAAGCTCGCCAACGGGCTGGAGGTCGGCGCTCAGCTTGTGGGCATCCGCCACGATGAGCTTCTGGACGGGACGGGCAAGGCCGGGCTGACGTTTATGTTCGATGCGGGTATTGCCGAGCGCGATGCTGCGACTGAACCGCCGAGCGCCGGCTGGGCAGATTGCGAGCTGCGGGAATGGCTCGACGGCGACGGCCTTAAGCTGCTGCCCAACGAGTTGCGCGCGCTCATTAAAGGGGTCAAGAAGGTCTCGAACAATGTGGGCGCCGCCAACAGTGCATCGTGTCTGAGCGAGTTGCCCGCAACCCTTTGGCTGCCCGCCATGGTCGAGCTGTGCGGTACGCAACCGCCCGATTCGTTTGCCGAGGGCTATCACTACCTGGCAGACATCTACAACGGCGAGGGCAAGGAGTATCAGCTCTTCCGCGAGCTCAAGGTGAGCCCGTATTCCACGAACGAGACGATGGTCCGCCAGTGGAAGGGCAAGGACACCTGCTGGTGGGAACGAACGGTGAGTCCCGACACATCGGAGAGCGAAGGCACGCTCTATATGAACCGTGTGGGCTACGACGGCGACGTCTTTACGTACGCAACGCCTGCGGAAAAGCCAAGCAAGCGAACCTGCGTGATCCCCGGGTTCTGCATCTAGGGAGCGGGCGTCTTGCCGTGACGGGACCCCCTTCCCGGTAATTGTCTTGATCTGTAACACTAGCTCGGCAGATACAGGTCTAGATGTTACAGATCAAGACATTTGAGTTGACCGCGGACGGTCTGTCTCGATCTGTAACAGTTAGAGGTCATATTTGGTGCTAGATGTTACAGAACGAGACATTAGCTTGCCGAGAACTTCGCCTCATAAATGTGACTCAAGTGTGTCGATATTTCCTTGCCAATGTTGCGCAACAGAAGTCCCTTCGGCGGTCGTAACGTACGAATTGTCATAGGTACCCCTTCAACGATTGGGAGAAGAAATGGCAAAGTACGCACCTAAACACTTGGAAGCCTCAGGCGTCGCCGAGCCTCGCCCCACATTCTCGGGCTACAAGGCAACACGACTCGCCGTCACCGCGGCAACCACCATCGCTATGACTGGCTCGTCGCTGCTCGCGCCGTTCTCGGCATTTGCCAACGATGCGAGTGATACCACGGCACAGGACGCGATCATGTCCCCGCTTGCTGTCCACGCCGGCGAGGCGGCAGGCTCCGCAGTAAAGGCAAACGCCCAGAAGATTGCCGACTTGCAGGCTGCTATCGACGCCGCAAAGGCTGCCGAGGCAGACGCCAAATCCGACTACGACACGGTGGCTGCTCCCTATACCGAAAAGCAGACGGCCCGCGACAACGCACAAAGCACCTATGACGCCTCCGTCTCCGATAATTCGCAGGCAGAGGCCGCCGCGCGCGCCGAATATGCTCGCCAGCTCGATGAAAGCGTCAAGGCGGCCGACAGCGCCAGTGCCACGCTGAAGGATGCCCAGGGAAAGCTCGATGCAGCCAAGACCGACGCCGAGGACAAGTCGAAGGTCCTTGATGCCGCAAAGCTGACGGCAGCCGACGCGCAGGCCAAGCTCGAGGCAGCCCAGAAGGCAGCCGCCAACGCAACGCCGGAGGAAATCAAGGTCGCCGAGCAGGCTGCCGCAGATGCGCAGGCCGCTCTGGACCAAGCAAAGGCTGCGAAGGCCACTGCCGATTCCGTGCTCGCCGATGCCCAGCAGGCTCAGAGCGCCGCGCAGAGCGCTTACGACGAAGCGGCAGGCACGCTGGCTTCCGCTCAGCGGGAAAAGAACGCCGCGGATGGTAAGGTAGTCGCGGCACAGACAGCGTATGACAGCGCACAAGCCGATTTGGCGGCCGCAAAGGCAGGCGCCGAGGGCCCGGAGTATGACGCCGCCCAGGCAAAAGTCGATGCTGCCCAAAGCGCACTCGACCAGGCGAAAAAGCAGCAGGCGACTGCCGAAGCAGGCCTTTCTCAGGCAAATAGCGACGTTGAATCCAAGCAGGACGCCCTCACCGGCGCCGAAAGCGAGCTCGAAGCCAAGAAGCAGACAGTCGCAGCGGCCGAAAATGATGTAACGGCAGCCCAGACGAAAGCCGATGCGGCGCAATCGGAGTTGACCTCGGCAAAGCAGGCACATGCCGCCGAACTGGAGAAGGCAAAGGCCGCTCAGAAACAAGTCGACCAGGCAAAAGCCGAGAAGGAGCAGGCAGACAAGGCGCTCGAAACTGCCAAGGCAAACCAGGCGGCCGCCGATCAAGCCGTTGTCGATGCACAGAAAGCATACGATACGTGCAAGGCAGCAACCGATAAGGCAACGACAGCGGAGGCGCAGAGCGTCATCGGCTTCTACCAGTTCATCGGTGCCAACGACGCTGCAAACATCATCTATAGGCAGAGCGATAAAAACCCGACGACCATTGGCGATAAAAAAGACGGCACGTCACTCGACAACGCCAAGCTATCGTTTAACAAGCTGCGCGAGATTAACGAATACCGTGCAAGCGTTGGATTGAGCGAGCTTAGGGTGACGGCCGAGCAAATGGCAATCGCTCAATCCGACTCCAATTACTCTGACAAAACGCTAGGTCACTCAGATTACGCCTATTGTGAAAATGCCGCTTGGAACTTCAGTACTAAAGAAAACATCGCGCACCAATGGGTCGATGCTGAAAAGGAGATATTTGACGAGGCTGCAGCGAAAGCCGGCCTTGGCAACGTTGCCCCCAAAGATGCTTGGGATACTTTCTGGAGCCACAAAACCGAATTCGAAAAGCGCGGGGCAGACTTTGGCACCGTCGGCCATTATTTGAATATCGTACAACCTAACGCCAAAACCATGGGATACGGCATCAACTCGCGCGGAACCCTTTGGCCGTATGTGTTCGTCTTGGAGATCGACAACAGTTACGGTTCGTACGAGAAAGAATACTCGATCGATGAACTCGAGAATCTCTTTGATCAGTATCAGCTGAGCCTCTCCAAAGCCAGCGAAAAGCTCGCCGCCGCAAAGACGGACCTTGAGCAAAAGCGCAGCACAGCGGCATCGAAAGCCGATGCCGTAAAGGCAGCTGAAACCCTCGTCGCTCAAAAGCAGGAAGGCATTGTTGCCGCGAATAGCGACCTTGCCGCCAAGAACGACAGCGTAGCAAGTGCCGCCGCCGCTGTTGCCCTAGCAAAGCAGAATCTCGCCAAGGCAAACGGAAAAGTTGCCGAAGCCGAAGACCAGGTCAAAGCCGCCCAAAGCAACGTGGCGACCGCAGAGCAGGTCGTCAACCAGAAGCGCGCCGAGCTTAAGGCATCGAAAGAGCAAGCCGCTCAGAGTCAGAAGAAGGTTGATGACGCCAAGGCAGAGACTCTCGTAAAGCAGCAGGCTCTGCAAGATGCAAAGAAGGAACTTGCCAAGTATTCAGCCGATGTTGCTGCGGCTCAGGAGAAAGCCGACGAGGCCCATCAGACGCTTGATGAAGCCACGGCAGCCCAGACGTCTGCCCAGAGTGCTCTCGAAAAGGCGCAGCTCGACGAGGCTGCCAAAAAGCAGGCCCTCGACACCGCGAAGGACAACGCCGAGGCCAAGGCGGCGACCGCGGAACACGCTGCGAGCGATCTGACCACGGCGAAAAACGACTTTGCTTCAAAGAAGGCCCGTGCCGACGCCCTGAGCAATGCAGCCGATAATCTTGCCACCGCCGAGGCGGCCAAGAAGGAGGCCGACGCAGCAGTTACCGATGCCGGAGTCGCCCTTAGCACGGCAAATGATGCCATCGCGAACGCCGAGCAGGCGGTCGAGAATTCTCAGGCCGCATCGGACGCCGCTGCTGTTACTCTCGGAAAGCTCAAGTCCATCAACGTCGAAAACGGCATTGCTACTGGCTCTGACGCAAACGCGAACGATACGCTCAATGCCCTCTTTGCCAAGTGCGTCGCCGCCAAGCAGGCAGAACATAACGCAAAGGCCGCACTTGATGCCGCTCAGGCAGACCTTGATGCTGAGACGCCCGCCTACACCGCGGCTCTCAACGGCTACAACGAGGCGAAGGCAAAACGCGTAGCCGCCGAGCAAGCCCTGAAGGACGAGATCGCCCGCCAGGAGCAAGAGACGGCGAAGGCCGAGCATGCCAAGATCACGCAGGCTGCCGCTAAGCCGGTTACTGGAAAGCCGTCTGCCGGCAACGCCAAGACGGCCGCCAACTCGGCACTTCCCACCACAGGCGACAATACCGCGCTCGCCGGTGAGACGTTTGTCATCGGAGGTGTCGTGCTCGTAGCCGCCGGCGTCTTTCTGACTGACAAGAAGCGTCGTCAGGAGTAAGGATTTCGGGAGGACGGCTTCTCTTCCCTCCCACCGCTTCGCAAACCCTGCCCAGCATGCGCCGGGACGCCCATCACGCGGGCGCCCCGGCGTTTTACGTTGTATGCCCGGAGCATTGCTTTTTTGCTTCCATTAAATCTTCCTTACTATATTCCATTGTTACCCTCCATAACTTCTGATTGTTGCCGTCTTGACGATTA
>UQQL01000080.1 GCA_900543275.1 uncultured Collinsella sp.
GGCAGCGTCAGATGTGTATAAGAGACAGCGGTGCGGTTCTCGACCGCATGCAGCAGGGCATCTTGCTGCGATTTCGAAAAGCGATGGATCTCATCGATAAACAGAATGGTGCGGCGGTCGTAGGTGTTCAGACGGGTCTTAGCCTCATCGATTACGCGGCGCAGGTCCTTCACAGTGCCCGTCACGGCGCTGACCTCGACAAACTCGCTCTTGGTATGGTTGGCGATAATGTGGGCCAGCGTCGTCTTGCCCGTGCCAGCCGGGCCGTACAGAATCACGCTCGACAGCACGTCATGCTCAATCGCGGCGCGCAGCCACGAGCCCTTACCGACGGCCTTTTGCTGGCCCACATACTCGTCGAGCGAATTGGGGCGCATACGCACCGCAAGCGGCGCATTTTTAAAGGAGCGCTCGCGCGTCGAAGCAGAAAAAAGGTCGTCCATAGCCATCCCGTGCATTAATCAAAATCGTTGTTGACCAACAGTATACCGAAAGGATACGAACTACCGTTCGTTAATATAGGTGCGGTGCGGAAACTTTAGACCTGGGAACAATTTGCTCGTCAGCTCGCAGAAATAACCATCCGTCATGCTTGCGATGTAATCGACGACGGCCTGATCCTTGTCGTCCTGCCAAGCATAGGTGCGGCCATAATAGGAAAGCTGCTGCTCAATACGCGAAATGTGGTGCTTAAAGATGTAGGAGGACTCGTCACCCTCGTTTATATCCTGCAGGCAACGGTCGTAGAGCTTTTCGAAGGCCTCGCGCAGTTCCGCTTCAGAGTCGCCTTCGATACCGCCCTTGCTATAGATCTTCTCGTAGTTCTCGCGCTTAGCCCGGCGGATCTCCTCAAACAGGTCCCCGCTCATCTCGATACGCGGTTTGCCGTAGCTATGCTCAACGATATCGATGGATGCGTGCGTGAGAATCCAGCTGTTATAGGCGCCGCCCCGACCGTCGTCAAAAGCGTCGGGCGACAGCAGGCCAGCCGCAATGGCGTCCTGGCGATCGCGCCCAACGTAGGCAAGGATATCCGAGATGCGAACGACGCAGCCCTCGAGCGTCATGGGACGCAGGTGCTCAATCGCGCTATAGCCTGTGGCAATGCATTCCTCGACGGTTCGGTCGAACTGGTCAAAGGAACCCATGTCCGAAAGCTCAAAAACACGCTGCTCGTACTCGCCGTTATGGCATAGCACGCCATCGAGCGTTTGAAGCGACACGTTGCGACCGTACAGCGCATCGAGGACGCGGACCGACTGCACGTTATGGAAAAAGAAGCGACCCGTACGCTCGTGATAGATATCGTTGAGGAATCGCTCGCCGGCATGGCCAAAGGGCGTGTGACCCAAGTCGTGGCCTAAGCCAATCGCCTCGATCAGATCGCAGTTGAGCCCCAGAGCACGTCCGATATCACGCGCGATGCGCGAGACAAGCTGCACGTGCAGGCCTCGGCGCGACAGGTCATCGTTACTGCGAAAACTGAAGACCTGAGTTTTGCCGGCGTATCGGGCATACGCAGGCAGATGAAGAATCTTTTCGGTATCGCGCATAAAGGCCGGACGCATGAGCGTGCCCTCGTCTGCGGCTCGATCAACGCGACGGATGACCTGGTCATCGTCGCAACGGTACGGGTTGACATAGCCCGAAGCACGATCTGCGGCAATGCGCTCGACAAGTTCGGGCGATAACGCCGAGGGAATACGGTCCATGCGCGCCTTAATGACGGCCGTTTCTTGATTAGATGCCATGGCATGCTCCTTAAGAAGGATGCGCAATCGGTTACAATGTGCAGCCCACGACCTCGATTATGGCAAAAATCGGCACCAAAAACGGCAGCAAAGGCAGGGAGCGCGATTTTGTGAAGAGGCAGGAGAGGGCAAGGGCCAGGAGCGCAACGGCAAATGCCACGATGCCGCCCATAGGGTCGAGCGTGCAAAGCGCGAAGAGCGCCTTGGCGTCCCCCATGCCAATGCCAGGGACGTGGCGAACACGACGCCAGAGTGACTCAGTAAGCACAAGGGCAAGGTAGACGATGACCGCAAGACCGGCGTGGTCAAACGCCGTGTTAACACCCTTGTCGAGCCAAACGCCTGCAAGCGCCGCCACCGCACACGCGCCGGCAAGCTGATTGGGAAACCGCCGCTCACGGGCATCAATCACCGCGCCGGCAAAGAAACAAATCCAAAACGGGATATAGACCATCGTGCACCTCCATGAACAGCTGCTCAAAAGCAAAAACCACCACAAAGGTACAGGCACCTTTGTGGTGGTTTTGATGGTGGTTATTTGGCGCCTTGCATGACCTCGTCGAGGGTAACGTTGACGGCGTGCTGCGTCGGGACCCAGTCGACCTTTAGGAACAGCGCTGCCACCGTGATGGGGATATAGCTGAACATAAAGATCGGGAAGGTAAACAGGTTGGTCACCAGGCGCCACTTTTGCGCACAATGAATGTGCTTGTACTCAAAGATGGTCGTAAGTAGCGCCAGGATAAAGAAGGTCTGGTACATCATCGCGAAGGTCATAATGAGCGAGGCGGCACAAGCCTGCATCTCGACCTCGGTGGCCAAGAAGCCATGCGAAAGCCCGCCCACGATGAGAAAGGTAGCGTTGGCGAGCATGGAGATCAGGGACAGCAACATGCCCGGAGCGATGGTCATAAACATGTCATATGCGGCAAAGCGATGATAGCAAAACGTCGATTTGACCAGATGCTTACCGTAGGTAAAGAACACCTGGTAGAAGCCCTTGGTCCAGCGCATACGCTGCTTCCAAGACGCTTTAAACGTCACGGGTTGCTCGTCAAAAAACTCCGCCGGCGCATAGCCAATGCGAATGCCGTGAATGGCGCAGAACGTGGTGAACTGAATATCCTCGGTCAGCGTGTGGAACTGCCAGCCGTGCATACCCTCGATAACACTGGCGGAGATGAGGTAGCCCGAACCCGAGACGGCACAGGACGTCTTGCAGATATTACGCGCGTTGTTAAGGAAACGCGCCTCGCGCAGGTACCAAGTGGCGTTGGCAGCCGAGATCCACGAGCTGCCAAAGTTCTTGGAGTTGCGGTAGCTTGTGACCACATGGAATCCCTGGTCAAAGGCGTCATTCATCTTGGAGACGTAATCGCGGGAGATAACGTTGTCGGCATCGAAGATAAAGTAGCCCTCAAAGGTATCGGGATACTCGTTAAGAATGCGGTCAAAACCAAAGTCCATGACCCAGCTCTTGCCTTTACGGGCCAGGTCGTTTCGCTCGTACACGACAGCGCCCGCCTCGCGCGCGAGCTGCGCGGTGTTATCGGTGCAGGCATCGGCGACGACAAAGACCTCGATGAGCTCGGACGGATAATCCTGGTCCTTGATGGAGCGAACGAGGTTGGCGATAACGGCCTCCTCGTTGTGTGCTGCAATAAAGAAGGCATACCGGTGGAGTTTTTTGGCCTTGGGAGGCGCGACCTCGCCGCGGAGAGCACCGATGACAAAGAAGACCACCTGGTACAAGAAGCAGACCGTGAGCAGCGTGACGACAATCTGGTTGAAGATCACGATGGGTGTGTTGGTTTGTAAAAAGGCGAGCATGCAGGCTCCCAGGAACGCGTTACGTAAACAACCGTATATCTTACCGCAGGCTAGGGGCGTTCAAGAAACCACCTAATACTGGCTAGGCTTCGAGCAGGCCGAGCTGCGGTACGATTTCGTCGCCGGCAGCAGTGCGACCAAGCGAACGCGGGGCCAGGTCGTCAAGAACCGCAGCGAGATCCCACGGCAGCTCGTCGCGGCGCTCAATGCGCTCCCCCGTCACGGGATGATCGAACGCTACGCGCCAGGAATGGAGGAATTGCCTGGTCAGACCCTGATCGGCGCGTGCATCGCACTTGCCGTAGAGCGGATCGCCCACGCAGGCGTGGTTGATATGGCGCATGTGCACGCGAATCTGATGCGTGCGACCGGTAAACAGGTGACACTCAACGAGTGTGTAGCCGTCATCAAAGCGCGTGGAATCAAAACGCTCAAGGACCTTGAAGGTCGTGATGGCTTGGCGCGCAAAGGGATCGTCCGAAACCGCCATCTTCACGCGGTCGCGCGTCGATCGGGCAATACCGGTGTTGATGGTGCCCTCGTCCATGGCGATGTGCCCGTGAACGAGCGTAATGTAGCGGCGGTCGAGCGTGCGCGTACGGATAAGATTTTGGAGCGCGCGCTGGGTGTCGTCGTCCTTTGCCGCAAGCATAAGACCTGAGGTATCGCGATCCAAACGATGCACGATACCGGGGCGGTCCTCGCCCTGCACGGTGCCCAGATGGTCGATACCACAGTGATAGACCAGGGCATTCGCGAGCGTACCGCTCTCATGACCATGCGCAGGATGGCACACCAGGCCGCGCTGCTTGGAGAGCACGATGAGATAGTCGTCCTCGTAGCGAATGTCGAGCGGGATGGCCTCGGGAATCACATCGGTGGGATCGTGCGGCTCGGGCAAATCAACCGAAATACGGTCACCGGCTCGCACGGCGTACTTTTTGGACAGGCAGGTCTCGCCATTGACCACTACGGCCCCACCCTCAATCAGATGCGCGCAGGCAGAGCGCGTAGGGCAGCCGTCATTGGCGCCCAGATAGGCGTCAAGACGCTGACCAGCGGCATCGTCGGCAACAAGGATATGGATGTCGGCCATTAGCGCTCATTCCTTTCACGAATCTTGCGGGCACGCTCCCCACGTTGTTTAGCCTTGCGCTTGGCGCGGGCCTCATCACGGGCGTTAAGCTCGGCGGTCGCATCGACCTCACGGGCCGCGGGGCTCAAGAACATGTAACCGAAGAGGGCGAGCACTACACCGACCGTAATGCCGATATCGGCCACATTGAAGACGGGGAAGTCGATGAAGGTGGTGGCAATAAAATCGGTCACGAAGCCAAAGGCCAAACGATCGATTGCGTTACCGATAGCACCGCCCGCAACCATCGCCATGCCCACAACCTCAAGATGGGCAAGCTGGGGTGCACGAACGAGGTACACAAAAATAGCGATAATGACCGCCAACGCCAGCACGGCAAACGCGATGCCATGCCCCTCGCCCATGCTAAAGGCGGCACCGATATTGCGGACAAACATAAAGTCGATGACACCAGGGATGACGGTCACATGCAAAGCGTCGCCCACGGCACGAACCGCAAACTTGGTCAGCTGGTCAAGAAGCAGCACAACCAGCGCCATCCCACCAGCAACACCCAACCGCCAACGCAAAGGCGGCGTCATATCCCCAGTACGACCCAAATCAATCCCCTACCCTCAAGAACATCGAATTACGTTTAACGCAAATCAATATCTTATATTGACCAGCAACGAAATAGCCGATGATTCGTTACCAACAGCGAAAACCCGCCAGAGCGAGCAAGGTGCCTTGAAGCAAGGCGGCATAGACCTTCTGGTCATGCCGCCGAAGCTGAAAGGCAGATTGCCGCTCTGGCGGGTTTGCAGCGTCAACCTGTTACGCGGTTTGGTAAAACCGCGTAACTACAAAGCGTTCGCACACCTCTCGCAGATGTGAGCGTGGCCGTTGTACTCGCCGACGGTGGTGCGGTAGTTCCAGCAACGGTCGCAGCACTCGCCCTCAGCAGCCTCGATGGCAACGGAGAGCTCCTCGCCCTGGGTCAACTCAACATCGGAGACGATGTAGAACTCGGCCAGGTCGACGGCCTTGTCGCCGGTCAGCAGCGCGTACATCTCGGCGGGAACGACCGCCTTGACGCGGACCTGCTGGCTCTTGGTGAAGGTACCGGCGGAGCGGGCGTCCTCAAGGGCCTTGGTCACGGCGCTACGGAGCTCGAGTGAAGCCTCGAGCACGCCCTCGAACTCATTGGCCTCGTCGACCGTAATGGGCGACTTATACCAATCGAGCAGCGCAGCGTACTTCTGGTGATCGACGCAGCCGGCAGGCGCATAGGCCATGGCCTCGTCGACCGTGTAGGACAGGATCGGCTGCAGGTCGCGCATGAGCATCGAGAAGAGCTCGGCAAGCACGGTCTGGGCGCTGCGACGCTCGAGCGAGCCGGGCTTATCGCAGTACAGACGGTCCTTCAGGGCGTCGAGGTACACGTTAGAGAGCTCGGTAACCACGAAGTCGTAGAGCGCACGGTAGGCGCGCGGGAACTCGTAGCAAGAGTAGGCGTCGTCAACCTCGGCCTGGACCTGAGTCAGGCGGGCAACCATGAGCTTGTCGAGCGGCAGCAGGTCGGCAAAGGCGACGCCGTCGGTCTCGGGCTCAAACTGACCCTCGAGCTCGGAGAGCAGGAAGCGCAGCGTGTTGCGGAAACGACGGTAGGCATCGGAGGTACGAGCAAGGATCTCGTGGTCGATGGACACGTCGGAGCTGGTATCGACGGAGGCAACCCACAGGCGGATGATGTCGGCGCCCATCTCGTCGCAGACCTTGTTGGGGTCGATGACGTTGCCGAGCGACTTCGACATCTTGCGGCCCTGGCCGTCGAGCGTGAAGCCCTGCGAGACGACCGCCTTGTACGGAGCATGGCCGTTGGCGCCCACCGAGGTGAGCAGCGAGCTCTGGAACCAACCACGGTGCTGGTCGGAGCCCTCGAGGTAGACGTCCGCCGGGTACTCCAGCTCGGGACGGTACTCGCAGACGGCCTTCCAGGAGACGCCGGAGTCCCACCACACGTCAAGAATGTCCTTATCGGCCTTGAGGTGATGGCCACCGCACTTGGGGCAGACGCAGGCCTCGCCCAGGTAGCTCTCGGGAGCGTCGGTGAACCAGGCGTCGGAGCCCTTCTCGTGGAAGAGCTTGATGACGGCGTCGAGCGTAGCGTCGTTCATGACCTTCTCACCGCAGTCGGCGCAGGTGTAGCTGGGGATAGGCACGCCCCAGTTGCGCTGACGGCTGATGCACCAGTCGGGACGCTGCTCGACCATGGCGCCAATGCGGTTGGCCGCGTGGGCCGGATACCATTTGACGTTCTCGCGGACCTCCTTGCCAGCCTGCTCGCGCAGACCGGTCTTGTCCATCGAGACAAACCACTGGTCGGTAGCACGGAAGAGCACCGGATGCTTGCAGCGCCAGCAGTGCGGATAGCTGTGCGTGATCTTCTTCTCGAGGACCAGGGTACCGCGCTCGCGCAGGAACTCGATGATGTGTGGGTTGGCCTCGTCGGTGTCCATACCGCTGAAGGGGCCACCGGTACCAAACTCCTCGCCGGTGTAGAACTTGCCGTCGTCATCGACCGGCATGCAAATGTCGGTGATGCCCTCCTTGAGGCAGGCGAAGTAGTCGTCGACGCCGTGGCCGGGCGAATTGTGGACGATACCGGTACCGTCATCGACACCGACGTAATCGGCCAGCAGCGCCACGCCCTCAACGCCGTCAAAGATCGGCTGCTTGTAGTGGATGTGGTGGAAGGTCTCGGCGGG
>UQQL01000081.1 GCA_900543275.1 uncultured Collinsella sp.
GGCCAGCCCGTGGGAGGCCAGGGCGCCGCTGACCGGTGGACGGCACCGAGCCGTCATCGAGATTGAAGAAGGGGGAGGCCTCGCGGCCTCCCCCTTTTTTGCGTTTACGGGCTTTTGTCTCACATAGTAGCTGTGTTTTATAACCCTCGTTTGTCGCATCTTCTGTGAACGGGCTACAATAGCTTAGTCTGTGCAATATGGAGGTGAACATGGCTGAAGCTGGTATCGGCGTTGATATCGTCGAGATTTCCCGCATGAAATCTATTCTTGAAAAGACGCCGTCGTTTGCTCGGCGTGTGTTTACCGAAGAAGAGCGTGCGTATTGCGATGCATCATCGCGTCCCGCTGCTCACTATGCGAGCCGCTTTGCTTCGCGCGAGGCGGTGCTTAAAGCTCTCGGCACGGGTTTTAGTCAAGGCGTGGGTCGCAAGGATGTTTCGGTAACGCGTGATAAACTCGGCAAACCGAAGGCGCTGCTTTCGGGCCGTGCTCTCGAGATCGCTCAAGAACTGGGTGTTGTTGAGGTCGCTCTTTCCATTACGCTTACGGGAGACTTGGCTGTTGCGAATGCCATCGCGATTACCGAAGATGCTCGGCCTAAGCCAAAAGAGGAAAAGGTGAGTACCAAGAAACGCGTTGCGCAGACATTTAAAGAGGCTCGCTCTGTATTAGATGAGCTCGAGCAGCTGCAGAATTCAGCATTGACGGAGCACCTGGGCGATGCTTCGCAAGATACGCTAGGAGCATAGATGAAACCGGTTTTGAGTACCGAAGAAGTCGTTCGTCTCGAGGATATCATCGAACGCGAAGGGACTTCGAAGGCCGAGCTTATGGAGCTAGCGGGTGAGTTTGCCGCCAACGAGGTCTTGAAGCTCAATCCCGATCGGGTTCTCGTTCTGGTCGGTTTTGGTAATAATGGCGGCGACGGTTGGGTTGCCGCCGATATCCTGAGCCACAAGGGTGTGGACGTGGATATCGTTTCTCCGGTTGAGCCGGATGAGATTCCTGCTGCTCTGGCACGTCATGTTGCTCGTCGAACTGCCGGCCGCGATGTGCACGTTTGCGTCGGTCCCTCGCGTGACGAACTCGAGGTTTTGATCGATAAGGCCGATGTTGTTGTCGATGCCATTTTTGGTACCGGTTTCCACGGGAATCTGCGTGCGCCGTTCTCCATTTGGATTCCTACGGTCAATGAATGCGCCGATTGTGTCGTATCCATTGATGTCCCCTCGGGGCTGAATGCCGAGACGGGCGTTGTTGATGACGACTGCATTCGTGCCGAGCGCACGGTGACGATGATTGCGCCCAAGATTGGTCTGTATAGCGCTGATGGTCCTGAGTATGCTGGCGATTTGACCTGCGGCAATCTTTACGACCGTCTTGACGAGGTCATCGATGATGTCGACCACGCCGCCGAGATTGTCGAGCCCGGTGACTTAGTTGATTACTTTGCTCCGCTACCATCGAATATCGATAAGTATTCCCGTGGCTCTGTGCTTATTGTCGCCGGATCTGCGCAATATCCTGGTGCTGCCATTATGGCGGCCAAGTCTGCAGCTCGCGCGGGTGCTGGTTACGTGGCAGTCGCGGCTCCTGACGCCTGTGCCAATCTCATTCGCATGGCACTTCCTTCGATTCCCGTCTTTGCTATTCCGTCTGATTCCCGCGGCTCCTTTGGCGCCGCTGCGCGCATGACGGTGTGCGAGATCGCAAAGAAGTACAGCTGCGTGCTGTGCGGTCCCGGTATGACGACGTCTGCCGGCGCTATGCAGGTGGTTTCGGGCTTGCTCGAGCTTGATGTACCGCTAATTTTGGACGCCGATGCACTCAACTGCCTTGCTAAGATTGCCATTGACGGTATTGATAGTAACCCCGAGATGTATCGCCGCGAGCAGCCGTTGGTTATGACGCCGCACTATCGTGAGCTTTCGCGTCTGGTTGCCGGTGACGAGGTGAACGACCTTGGTACCGCGATTGCGGCCGCGCAGAAGGTTGTTTGGGCTGCAGGCTCCGACAATCTGGTGGTCATTGCCAAGGGGCCGACGACGGCTATCTGTGGTGTTGAGCGCGTGCTGCTGCCACTCTCGGGTCCGGCTTCTCTGGCAACTGCCGGTTCGGGTGATGTTCTGGCGGGTATTTTGGCCGGCACGCTTGCCACCATGCGCGACGAGATGGATCGTTGGGAGTTGCTGTATTCGTACGCCGTCGCACTTCACAGCTACGCCGGTTTTGCCGCGGCGACGGAGTATGGTGAGAAGAGCGTCATCGCGACCGATCTTATCGACTTGATCGGTCCTGCCATGGAACTGGCGGCAAAGGATGCGCTCGAAGATCTGGGAATCATGGACGAAGGGTCGGATGACTAATCATGAATAAAGCCGATTTGACGCGCTGGTCCTGGGTCGAGATCGACCGCGGGGCGCTCCGTCGCAACACGAGGGCCTATAAGAACTTGCTGAATCCACGTCAGCGCCTGTGCTGTGTGGTCAAGGCCGATGCTTATGGTCATGGAGCTGTTGAGTGCGCCAAGATCATGTATTCGGCCGGTGCCGACATGTTTGCCGTGGCGACGGTTAACGAGGGCGTTGAGCTCCGACAGGGCGGGATTACGAAACCCGTCCTCATCCTAAGCGAGCCGCCTATCGAGGCTATTCCGACGTTGCTCGAGTTTGATATCATGCCCTCGGTCTATACGTCCGACTTTGCTCTGGCGTATGGCGAATGTGCCGTCGCGGCGGGCAAGGTGGGCAAGTATCATCTCGCCATCGAGACGGGCATGAACCGCATTGGCGTACATTACACGCAGGTGCTCGACTTTGTCCGCGGTATTAATTTCCATCGCGGTATTCAGTGCGACGGCGTATTTACGCACTTCGCCACGGCCGATGAACCTTCGGGCTGGGACTACAAACTGCAGTGTCAGCGCTTTACCGAGGCCGTTCAGGCCATTAAGGATGCGGGCTTTGAGTGCGGTATCGTGCACTGCGCCAATACGCCGTCCTCGATGCTCGACCCCTCGATGCATTTTGATATGATTCGCGCCGGCGTCGGCTTGTATGGCATGCAGCCGTGCGAGCTGAGTGGCCGCGTGATGCAGCTTGATCCCGTTATGAGCGTCCATGCGCGCGTGACGCGCGTGGCACACCCTGCGATGGGCGAGGGCGTGGGCTACGGTTTTACCTACCGCGTACCGCGTACGCGCGTTCAGATCTGCACGCTGCCGATCGGTTATGCCGATGGCCTATCGCGTACGCTTTCCAATCGTATGGATGTGCTGTATCGCGGCGAGCGCGTGCATCAGGTTGGCAATATCTGCATGGACCAGTTTATGGTCGCCATTCAGTCCAACCCGGCACACGAGATTCCCGAGGCCGAATATGGTGACGAGATGATTATTGTCGGCCGCGATGGCGATGCCGAGATCACTATGGACGAGATGGCCCGACTGCGCGGCACGATTAACTACGAGGTCGCCTGCGGCTTTGGCATGCGCCTCGACAAGGTCTACGTGTAGGAGTCGCCATGGGCGTCATGCACATTCCCGGCCATACCCATCAGGCGCCACGTGAGATCGCACTCGAGGAAATTGAGGCCGTTCTGGGCGATTGTCACCTCTGCCAGCTCTACCAGTCGCGCCATAACATCGTGTTTGGCGTGGGAAACCCCCACGCTCGCGTGATGTTTATTGGCGAGGCGCCGGGCCGCAATGAGGATTTGCAGGGCGAGCCCTTTGTGGGGGCGGCAGGCGAGGACCTCAACGGCATTTTGTCGCTGGCGGGGCTCAAACGCGAAGACGTCTACATTGCCAACGTGCTTAAGTGCCGCCCGCCGGGAAACCGCAATCCGCGTCCCGAGGAAGTGCTGGCTTGCTCGCCGTTTTTGCGTGAGCAGATTCGAAGCATCTGGCCCGATATTATTGTGACGCTCGGCAACCCCGCGACGCACTTTGTGCTAAAGACCGAGATTGGCATTACTAAGCTGCGCGGCAGGTTCCACCAGATGGGGCATTTTGTGGTAATGCCCACGTTCCATCCGGCAGCAGCGCTGCGCAATCCGGCGTGGCAGGAGCTGCTGGAGGAAGACTTTAAGATGCTGGGCGACTATCTGGAGCGACATCCCGCGCCAGAGGACGCCTCGGAATAATAAGGAGCATATATGTCCCTGGAGCGCCTGGGGGTAGGTACTTACAAAACGACTTGCGCTGCCGATACGGAGTACTTTGGCGAGCTAATTGCACCGTGCCTTGAGGACGGCGATGTGCTCATCCTGACCGGTGGCCTGGGAGTGGGCAAAACTCACTTTACCAAGGGCGTCTCGCGCGGGCTGGGCGATGGGCATATGGTTACGAGCCCTACGTTTGCGCTCATGGCCGTTCACGATCAAGGTCGTATTCCGCTGTTTCACTTTGATCTATACCGCCTGGAGCATGCCTACGAGCTCGAGGATACGGGCATTTTCGATGTGCTGGGCTATGAGGGTGCTTGCCTGCTGGAATGGGGCGAACAATTCCAGGACGAGCTGACGGATGAGTATCTTTCGGTGACGCTCAAGCGTGATGAGGGCGACAGCGATGTGCGAACGATAACGCTCGAGGCGCACGGTGACCGCGCAATGGAGCTTTCCCATTTGATTGATAAGGCTGTACAAGATGAGCTTGCATAACGACAATGCGCTGGTGGTGGCGCTCGATACCTCGACCGACATGCTTGCCTGCGCGGCAAGATGGATTGATGGGCAGACGGGCGAGACGAAGCTCGTGAGTGGCGATCACATGTGTCGCCGTCACGCCAACGTTGAGCTCGTGAATACCGTTGATGGCGTGCTGGCTCAAGCCGGTCTGGATCGCAGCGATGTTGGTTGCTACGTGGTCGGCCGCGGCCCGGGGTCGTTTACGGGCGTGCGCATCGGCATCTCCACTGCCAAGGGCCTCGCGTGTGGTGCCAATGTTCCGCTACTGGGCGTGTCGACGCTCGATGCTTGCGCTTGGACGGCGTGGAAGGCTGGCGTGCGCGGCAAGCTTGGTATCTTGGCCGATGCTATGCGCGGCGAGGTATATCCGGCGCTGTATATGCTGGTCGATGAGGGACCCGAGCGTCAATTTGAGCGCGAACACGTGGTCAAGGCCGCCGTGGCGCTCGATGAGTGGCGCCGAGCAGCGGACTGGGACCAGGTTCAGCTGACCGGTGACGGTCTCGTGCGCTATGGCAAGCTGCTGGGTGAGGACGAGACCGACCGTTGCGTGGAGCGCGACCTGTGGTGGCCTTCGGGCGAGGGCTTGCTGCTCGCGCACGCTGCGGGTGACGGCGATCCGGCTCGCGTCCTGCCGATTTACACGCGCCTTTCGGATGCCGAGGAAAACGAGCGCAAGCGTCTTGGTCTTGCTGAGAGTGCACAGAGCGAAATTACGGGCGTTGCCGATGAGCTCGCCGGTCGTCATCTGCAGTTCCGTCCCATGGGCGCGGCGGATGCCGAGGGCGCGAGCGCGCTAGAGGCTGCCTGCTTTGAAGGTGCCGGACACGAGGCGTGGACGCCGGGCATGTTCCTGTCCGAACTGGGCGAGGACGTCGCTGCGCCGCGTAGTTGGTGGGTGGCACACGACGACGGCAAGCTGCTGGGCCTTGCCGGCGGTATGGTCGTGGACGGTGATGTGCAGATTCTGGATGTCGCCGTCGACCCGGCACATCGCCGTGAGGGCATTGCCCGCAAGCTGCTGTCGCATGTGAGCTATGATGCCCAGATGCTCGGCTGCACCACGGCTTCGCTCGAGGTCGAGGACGACAACAAGGGAGCGATCGCGCTTTATAACGCTCTGGGCTTTACCGAGGCAGGATGGCGCCGCGGCTATTATGGTGCCGGCAAGGACGCCATCGTCATGACGGCTCTGCTGCCCCTGGTGCTTCCGGTCGACAATGCCTCGCCCGAGCCGACGGCGGCAGAGCAGCGCGTATGGCCGCTGCCTGCGCCTAGGCGCTCCGAGGGGGGGCGTGCCGAAATTGAGCGCCGCCGCCTAGTGCTTGCCATCGAGAGTTCCTGCGACGAGACGGCGGTGGCGATTATCGATGCGGATGGCAATATGCTGGCCAACCAGGTGTCGACGCAGATTGATTTTCACGCCCGCTTTGGCGGCGTGGTGCCCGAGATCGCCTCGCGCAAACACGTCGAGGTGATTGTGAGTGTCGTGGATGCGGCGCTCGAGGATGCCGCAGCATCGCTTGGTCTTGAGGATGGAGCCATTGCCCCCAGCGAGCTTGCCGCCGTGGGCGTGACACAGGGCCCGGGCCTGGTGGGCGCGCTCGTGGTTGGCGTCGCCTTCGCCAAGGGCTTTGCCTACGCTGCCGGCAAGCCGCTCGTGTGCGTCAACCATCTGGAGGGGCACCTGTTTGCCAACCTGCTGGCGCAACCCGACCTCAAACCGCCGTTTATCTTCACGCTTGTCTCGGGTGGGCACACCATGCTCGTGCACGTGAAGGCGTGGGGCGACTACGAGGTGCTCGGTGAGACGCTCGACGACGCTGTGGGCGAGGCCTTCGACAAGGTAGCCAAGGCGTTGGGTCTGGGCTATCCCGGTGGCCCCATCATTTCCAAGCTGGCCGAGACGGGCAACCCCAAGGCGATCGATTTTCCTCGCGCGCTTAACAGCAGGGGAGACTATCGTTTCTCGCTTTCGGGTCTTAAAACGGCCGTGACGCTCTACATCGAGCAGGAGACCAAGGCCGGGCGCACGATTCACCTGCCCGATCTGGCGGCTTCGTTTGAGGCAGCCGTCTTTGACGTTCAGTACAAGAAGGCCAAAAACGCCCTGCATGCCACCGGATGCAAGGAATACTGCATCGGCGGCGGCGTCTCGGCTAATCCGCATCTGCGCGAGATGATGATCAAGAAGCTTGGGCGTCAGGGGATCCGCGTGACGGTACCGCCGCTTTCGGCGTGCACCGATAACGCTGCCATGATCGCGGAGGTCGCCCGCCGTAAATTCGACCGAGGTGAAATCTCGCCGTTCGACGTCGACGCCGATCCAAACATGACGCTGTAGCTGGTACGGCGCGGTCCCCGGACGGAGGGGCCGGATATAAGGTTTCCTGCTCTACCTGTCTCTTATACACATCTCCGAGCCCACGAGACGCGTAGTAATCTCG
>UQQL01000082.1 GCA_900543275.1 uncultured Collinsella sp.
CAGGCCAGGTCGCCTTGTACACGAGCGCCGCCGGCTCGTCGGAGCTGCGGCCCGCGGCCAAAAGCTCGGCGGAAAGCTCGGCGAGCATACCCGAGCTCAGGAAGATGACCATAGTCGAGCCGCTTTCCGCCATGGTGCGCATGCCCTCGCCCGCGGGCATGGGGGTGCGCCCGGAAAGCCGCGTGATCACGACCGACTGGCTGATTCCCGGCAGCGTGTATTCCTGGCGAAGCGCCGCCGCGGCACCGCAAAAGCTCGACACGCCGGGCACCACCTCGTAGTCCACGCCGCGCGCGTCGAGCGCGTCCATCTGCTCCTGGATGGCGCCGTACAGGCACGGGTCGCCCGTGTGCAGGCGCACCACTTCCTCGCCCCGCGCATCCGCCGCGCACATCACGTCGAGCACTTCCTCCAAGGTCATGTGCGCGCTGTCGTAGACGACGCAGGATTCCTTGCACTCGGCGAGCAGCTCGGGGTTCACAAGGCTCCCCGCCCAAACGACCACGTCGGCCGCGCGCAGAAGACGCGCCCCGCGCAGCGTGACAAGGTCGGCGGCGCCCGAACCTGCGCCAACGATATGAATCATCCGAGCCTTCCCTTCCCGTTTCTCATCGCAACCGTTTACGCCGCCCTTCGCACAGCGGGCAAGACACGGCGCCCGCAGCGGCAATCGGCGCAAATACGTAGGCAGGAGGCGCAATGCCGCCCGCCCTGGCTTTGACACGCCCACAAACGCCCACTATCATAGTGGTAGTTTCGGCAACGAGCATATGACAATCGAATAAAAGGAAACGACCGGCGCGGCGCCCACACAGTCCGCGCTGGCTTGCGGAGGGAACCAGGTGGGAATCCTGGGCAAGGGACATTACTGTGTAGGACGCGCGGGCGAACCGCCTCGCGCCCCAAGCCAGACTGCTTCGCCTTTTCCTCACGGCATCGCCGTGGCGTTAGCTCCTTGTGAACCCCGAGGAGTGCGCTTCCCTTTCGAATGCAAGAAACAGGCGCGCTATCCCTTTGCGGACGAGCGCGCTTTTCTTTCGCTTGTGCCGATAAGCAACTGTCGCCGGGGGACCGGCAAACCGAGGAAAGGGAAAACCATGTCCGACCAGATGTCACGCCGCGGCTTCATGGGCGCCGCAGCAACCGGAGCCGTCGCGCTCGCCGGAGTCGCGCTCGCGGGCTGCTCCAGCACCTCCGCGAGTTCCGAGAAATCGAGCGAAAAGGAGAAGACCGTGAAGCCGGTCATTCTCGTCACGAGCTTCGGCACGAGCTACAACGACTCGCGCCACATCACCATCGGCGCCATCGAAGACGCTATCCGCGAGAAGTACTGGCAAGACTACGACATCCGCCGCGCCTTCACCGCGCAGATCATCATCGACAAGCTGAAGAAGCGCGACGGCATCACGATCGACAACATGACCGAGGCGCTCGACCGTTGCGTGGAAGACGGCGTGAAGGAAATCGTCGTGCAGCCGACGCATCTCATGGCTGGCCTGGAATACGCCGACGTGAAAGACGAGCTTGACAAGTACGCCGACAAGTTCGACAAGATCTCGCTCGGCGACCCGCTGCTCACCTCCGACGACGACTACAAGAAGGTGGCCGCAGCCATTAAGGAGAACATGGCGTCCTTCGACGACGGCAAGACGGCGCTGTGCCTCATGGGCCACGGCACCGAAGCCGATTCCAACGCCGACTATGCCAAGATGCAGGAAGTGTTCAAGAACGAGGGCTTGACGCAGTTCTTCGTCGGCACCGTCGAGGCTGAACCGACCTGCGAGGATGTTATCGCCGCTGCGAGCGCCGCAGGGTACAAGAAGGCCGTGCTCGCGCCGTTCATGGTGGTCGCGGGCGACCACGCGAACAACGACATGGCAGACGAGACCGACCCCGACAGCTGGGCTGCGAAGTTCGTGGCCGCCGGCTTCGAAGTGACGTGCCTGCTCCAGGGTCTGGGACAGAACGCCGCGGTCGACGACATCTACGTCTCGCACGTGGACGACGCCATCGCCAAGCTGTAAACTCGCCGCGCACGGGGGCGCCGGTCGCGTCCCCGTGCAACGGGCATGCGCCTTCCCCGACCGACGGCGCATGCCCGTTGCATTCGCATCCCGCCCGCCCACCGCACGGCGCGGGCGGTAGAAGCGATTGAAAGGAACCCCTCCATGTTGAAGAAAACCCTCGTCTTCGCCCTGTCGGCGGCGCTTCTCGCGTTCTCGCTCGCCGGCTGCGCCGGAAATTCAAGCGACAGCGCAAAGGCAAGCAATACCGATTCCCAGGAAAAGACCGAGCAGGCGGCCGATGCGACCGAGGGCGCAAGCGCTGCCCCCATCACCGCCGACAAGGTGGCCGACGGCACCTATCCGATCACCGTAGATTCCAGCTCGAACATGTTCAGGATTGTGGACGCCCAGCTCATCGTGGAAAACGGCTCCATGCACTGCGTGATGACGCTTTCCGGCACGGGCTACGGCAAGCTCTTCATGGGCACGGGCGACGAGGCTGCCGCCGCGAGCGAGGCCGACTTCATCCCCTATGTGGAAAACGCGGAAGGCAAGTACACCTACGACGTGCCCGTTGATGCGCTCGACGAGGACACCGCCTGTGCCGCGTGGAGTATTAGAAAAGAGCAGTGGTACGACCGCACGCTCGTGTTCGAATCCGCCGGCGTCGATCTACGCGCCGACGCACTGAAGTAACGCCATGCGGTCGATTCTTCCCAAGGGGGAAAACAGGAAGCGCCGAAGCATCGCGGCGCGCGCGATCGCCTGCGTTCTCGTCGCCCTGCTCGCGCTTCCCTTCGCGGGGTGCAGTGCGAGCCCGAACGCGACCGGTGGCACGGCGGGCTCTCAGGAATACACTGTGAATGTCTCGCTTTCCGGCGGGTCAGGGCGCGCAAGCATCGCCTCACCCACCACAATTGTGAAGGATGGCGACACCTACACCGCGACCATCACCTGGTCGAGTTCGAACTACGACAAGATGACCGTCGACGGCGTGGACTACGCGCCCGTAAACGACGGCGGCAACTCCACGTTCGAGATACCCGTCACGCTCGACGAGGACATCGCCGTGTCGGCCGAGACCGTCGCCATGTCGACGCCGCACACCATCGACTACACGATCCACTTCGACTCATCCACCATGAAGGAGAAATCGGGCGACGAAGCAAGCGGCGGCTCCCCTGTGGGAACGGCTTCAAGCGCCGCGGCCGACTTCCACAACGCCGATTTGGGCTGTGGCTGGGAGCCGACGGGGGCGCTTCAGCTTGAATACGCCGAGCACTTCACTGTCGACGAGTTCAAAGGCGGTCTGCGGCTTATCTGCGTTTCGAATGGGGAACGTTTCCTCGTGGTGCCGCAAGATGCGAAGGTACCTGATGGGTTGAGCTCCGACATCGCGGTCATAAGGCGCCCCGCCGACAAGGTGTACCTCGTGTCGTCGGCGACGATGTGCCTGGTCGACGCGCTCGATGCGAACGACAATATCATCATGTCGGGCACGAAGGCCGACGATTGCTCGGTTGTGGGCTTCAAAAGCGCGCTCGAAAGTGGGGCGATCGCCTACGGCGGCAAGTACAGCGCGCCCGACTACGAGCGAATATCGGCCTCGGGCTGCACACTCGCCATCGAGAACACCATGATCAACCACACGCCCGATGTGAAGGAAAAGCTGCAGAAGCTCGGGCTCGTCGTGCTCACCGAACAGTCGTCGAGCGAGCCCGAAGCACTCGGGCGCGTCGAGTGGATTAAGCTTTTCGGCGTTCTGTTCGACAAGGAAGACGAGGCCGCGCACCTGTTCAACGAGCAGAAGGCCCGCGTCGAGCAAACGTCGGGGCTCGCGTCGTCAGGTAAAACCGTGGCGTATTTCTACATTAACACGAACGGGGCCGCCGTCACGCGGCGGGCGGGCGACTACGTGGCGCAGATGATCGAGCTTGCAGGCGGCAGCTATGCGCTCGATGACGCGCAGACGGCGTCGACGTCAGGTTCGTCAGTAACGCTCGAAATGGAGCGCTTCTACGCGACGGCGAAGGATGCCGACATCATCGTCTACAACGGCACCATCGACGAATCGGTTGCCACCTTGAACGACTTCGTAGGCAAAAACGCGCTATTGTCGCAGTTCAAAGCCGTGAAGAACGGCAACGTCTGGGTCACAAGCGCCGACATGTACCAGCAGATGACTTCTACCGCCGACATTATCGACGAGCTGCACGGGGCGTTCACCGGCGATGACGCGAGCGACTTCCATTATCTGAGGAAGCTCGGTTAGCGCCATGAGAAGCCGGCTTTCCATGGCATACGACGAATCGGGGCGCGCCGCGCGGTGTCGCGTCGTGACGGCGCTGCTCGCTGTTGCCCTCATCGTGCTCGTCGGGGCCAACCTGTGCATCGGGAGCGCGCTCGTGCCCGCAGACCACATCCCCGGCATCCTTTCGGGCGGCGCGGCCAATTCCATGGAAAGCCAGGTCATCTGGGAGATTCGCCTGCCGCGCGTGCTTTCAGCCGTGCTTCTCGGCGGGGCACTTTCGCTTTCCGGGTTCCTGCTGCAGACGTTTTTCAACAACCCCATCGCCGACCCGTTCATCTTGGGCGTCTCCTCGGGCGCAAAGTTCGTCGTCGCGCTTACGATGATCGTACTTCTAGGCGCGAACCAGGCCATGTCCTCGCCGGCCATGGTGGCCGCAGCGTTTCTGGGCTCGCTTATCACCATCGGCTTCGTGCTCCTCATCGCACGGCGCATAAGTTCCATGGCCATGCTCATCGTGGCGGGCGTCATGGTGGGATACATCTGCTCGGCGGCGACGAACTTCCTCATCGCCTTCGCCGACGACCAGTCCATCGTGAACCTGCACAACTGGTCTTTGGGTAGCTTCTCGGGTTCGAGCTGGGACGACATCGCGATCATCGCGGTCGTGGTGATCACCGTGAGCGCATGCGTATTCGCGATATCGAAGCCCCTTTCCGCCTTCCAGCTGGGAGAAGCCTACGCGAAAAGCGTCGGCGTGAACGTCGCACGCTTCCGCGTGGTGCTCGTCCTTCTAGCGAGCATGCTCTCCGCCTGCGTGACCGCGTTCGCTGGTCCGGTGTCGTTCGTAGGCATCGCGGTTCCGCATCTCGTGAAGTCGGCGCTAAAGTCGTCGAAGCCCATCCGCGTGATTCCTGCGTGCTTCTTGGGAGGCGCCATCTTCTGCGCGGGCTGCGATTTGATCGCGCGCACGCTGTTCTCTCCCGTCGAGCTTTCCATCAGCGCCGTCACCGCCATCTTCGGCGCTCCGGTGGTTATCGCGCTCATGTTGAAGAAGCGGGTGAGGTAGATGGGGGAATTCGTGCCGCGGCCCAAAACGCTCGGAGGGGACATTCCATGCTTAGACAGTCCTGAGCTCGCACGAAAGCGCCAGAAGGCACTTTCGGCTCGTGCGGAACTGCGCGCGGAACGCCTCCTCCGAGCGGAGCCGAACCTCGAAACTACGGTCGAAACGCAGGCTGACGGAGCGCCGCTTTTCCACATAAGCGACCTGTCGGCGGGCTACGACAAGAAGGTCGTAGTCGAAGGCGTCGATCTGGAGGTTCGCGCGGGCGACGTCGTGGCGCTCATCGGGCCGAACGGCTCGGGCAAGTCGACCATCTTGAAAACCATCACACGCCATCTGGCACCGCTTGCCGGCGCGGTCGAGCTCGACGGGCGGGAGATTTCCCGATGGAAGACGGCGGAGTTTGCAAGGAACCTTGCCGTTATGCTGACAGATCGCCCCCGGACCGAGCTCCTCACCTGCCGCGATGTCGTAGAGGCAGGAAGGCACCCCTACACCGGGCGAATGGGCACACTCTCGCCCGACGACCATAGTCGGGTCGACGAGGCCATGAAAACCGCACATGTGGAAGAGCTCGCCGAGCGCGACTTTATGCAGATAAGCGACGGGCAACGCCAGCGCGTCATGCTCGCACGCGCCATCGCGCAGGATCCGCGTGTGCTCGTGCTCGACGAGCCCACGTCGTATCTCGATATCCGCTACCAGATCGACCTGCTGCGAATACTTCGCCACCTTGCGAAATCGCGGAATGTGGCTGTCATCATGTCCATCCACGAACTCGAGCTCGCGCAGAAAAGCGCCGACAAGGTGATTTGCGTGAAGGACGGCCGGGTCTTCCGCGCCGGCGCACCCGAGGACATATTCACGCGCGAGACGATTGGCGAGCTCTACGGCCTTCAACATGGCACCTTCAACGAGCGCTTCGGCAGCGTGGAAATTGGACGCCCGCACGGCGATGCGCACACGTTCGTCATCGCCGGCGCAGGTACGGGGTCGGCTGTGTTTCGCCAGCTCATCCGGCAGGGCAAGGCGTTCTACACGGGCGTTCTGCACGAAGGGGACATCGACTGCGAGCTAGCGCGCGACCTGGCGGCGGAATGCGTGGCCGAGCGCGCCTTCGAGCCGATCGGGGATAAAACCATAGCCCGCGCCAAAGAGCTCCTCGTCCACTGCGCGCGCCTTATCGTGTGCCCCGCCGCCTTCGGCACCATTAACGCCCGCAACGCAGAGCTCGTCGAGTTCGCACGCTCGCACGGTATCGAGGTCATGCGAGCGTGCAAAGGCGCATCGGAGGATTCCCAATTGGGGTGGAAAGGATAAACTGGACTTTCTTTTAAGGATCCTCAGGCTACAGCTCCTACGCCGGCGAGGTCTACAAGGCGCCGGAGAACCTCGTAAACAGGAATTTCCACGCCGACGAGCCCAACCTGCTGTGGCTCACCGACATCACCGAGTTCAGGCTCCCGGGCGGCGAGAAGGTCTACCTGAGCCCGGTCATCGACTGCTTCGGCGGGATGCTCGTCGCCTGGTCGATCGGGCTGCACCCCGACAAGCGCCTCGCGAACTCGAGCCTGCGCCTAATCCAAGCGAGATTCCAGACTCGACAGGCCATTGAGCTGTCTCTTATACACATCTGACGCTGCCGACGACGGAGAGAGTGTAGAT
>UQQL01000083.1 GCA_900543275.1 uncultured Collinsella sp.
TCCAGCCATAAAAAGGCCTCCCATTTCTTGTGTCCAAGAAATGGGAGGCAATTCATACGAGCTCGGGGCTCTTTTCGTTTGGATTGCAGGCGTATTGACAGACGAAAACAGTCTGTGTCCGGTATTGAGCCATACGAAAGCGAAATTATCCGTCTTAATTCCGTACGCAAATAAAGACGAAAACCATTTGCGTCTTCTATAAATCAGTACGCAAACGGTTTTCGTCTTATAATACGGTTATGAATGGTACGAAACGAGAGGGTTGTGCATATGGTTGTTAGAGAGAGCCCTACAGTCGAATACAAGGAAAGCGTTACGCCGACGTTTCTTAAAACGGTGAGCGCCTATGCAAACTACGGGACGGGCAAGATTGAGTTTGGCGTTGATGACGAGGGCGTGGCTGTCGGCCTTGCAGATCCGGTCGCAGAGTGTCTCCGCATCGAGAACATGATTAATGACAGCTTGGATCCCGCTCCCCGTTACACGCTCGAGCGCGATGAGAAACACGGGACCGTAATCCTTACGGTTTATGAGGGCCAGGACAAACCCTATCGAAGCAAGGGAAAGGCCTACAGGCGAAACGATTCGGCAACGGTGGAGGTCGACCGGTTTGAGTATGGCAGGCTGACGCTCGAAGGCAGCAACGTAACGTTCGACGCGCTCACGTCGGCTCGCCAGGACTTGAGTTTTCACACGCTCGAGCATAAGTGTGTTGAACATCTCGGCATTTCCGAGCTAACGCCGGATATTATGCGCACGCTTCGCTTGCTCGGCAAGGATGGCTATACCAATGCCGCGGCGATTTTAGCGGATAAGAATGATTTTCCAGGCATTGACTGCGTCCGTTTTGGCGATACCGAGGATGTGATCTTGGATCGCGAGGCGGCGACAAATGTATCCGCAATTGAGCAGGCGGACAGCGCGGTGGCTATGTTTGCACGCTACTACCGTTATGAGCGTATCGAAGGGATGGAGCGCGTCCAAACCGATCGAATTCCTCTTGAGGCATTCCGCGAAGCTGTTGCAAACGCTTTGGTGCATCGGACGTGGGACGTTCGAGCGAACGTTCAAATTGCCCTGTACGATGATCGTGTCGTTGTGACCTCCCCCGGATCGCTGCCCGCCGGTTTGACGACAGAACAATACCTGTATGGGCAGATATCCGTGCTCAGAAACCCCATCGTTGCAGAGGCCTTCTTAAAGCTGGATTATATCGAGAAATTTGGTACGGGAATTGCGCGCATTAGACGTGCCTATCGCGATTCGATCAATCAACCAATTTTTGATGTTCGCGGCGGCATGGTGGCCGTCACATTGCCCGTTACCGATGCCTTTGAAGGGTCCGAGGAAGAGGCCCAGGTTCTCAAGGCCTTGTCGGGCGGGCGAATTATGTCGCGAAGCGAGATTGAAAAACAGACGGGGCTGAGCCGCATGCGGACGTTGGCGGCACTCGAATCTCTGCTTGAACGGAATGCAATCGTAAGGCAGGGAACCGGGCGGGCCACGAAATACGAGCGCTCATAGTCCAAAAGAGCTATGGTACAAGACGGACCCCAAGCCAGCGTTGGCTTGGGGTCCGTTATATCCCGGATGGTAACGGGCCGATTATTGTCAAGTTATAGCAAAGTATAGCGACGTACAGCAAAGTATAGTGAGATATAGCAAGCCGTATAGTGCGCCTTGATTTTCAACCCTTGATTATCAACCGTCCGTATTTCACAGCAACTTATAACAGGCTCGGGGTGCCAATTTGGGGTGCAGTAGTGCTGCGCCACGAAAAGGGCCTATCTACTACGTTTAAGCCGCAGGGGTCAACCATAGCCGGCTTTTTCGAAAATCGACAAGCTGTCTACCTGCGGTTTTGTTTTCACGGTTTTCGGTATGGCCGAGGCTATCCGTGTTAACGTAGTAGATGGGCCACTTTTGTGGCAAGGGGGCCGATCTGCGGGCCAGGGTAGCTAAAAGAGCCCCGTCCCAAAAAGACTGATTGGGAGCTGGGGCGTGTCGATGCGATAGTATTACGTGGTGAAATTCGACAAACCGTGGGCTTCATCCGAGGGCTTTATGGAACAACACCAGCATTATCAGAGCCTGCAAGATCAGGCATACAACGCACTGCGCTCCAAGATCATCTATGCCGAGCTCAAGCCCGGCACGCGCCTTTCGGCGATTGGTCTGGAAAAGGAGACGGGAATCGGGCGTACGCCCATTCGCGAGTCCTTTGTGCGCCTGCGCGAGCAGGAGCTGGTGGAAACGCGTCCCAAGAGCGGCACCTACGTCTCTAAGATCAGCATGGAACACGCCGAGAATGCCTGTTTCTTGCGCGAGAAACTCGAGAGAAGCGTGCTTATTAAATGCTGTTCGGCCGCTTCGCCCGAGCAAAAGTATCGGCTCGAGCAGATTCTTGCCGAGTCCGAGTCGCTCGACCATAGCGAAACGCGTCGTTTCTTTGACCTGGACAACCTGTTCCATGAGACGTGTTTCGTGATTGCCGGTCGTCACATGCTGTGGGATTGGATGAAGAGCGTCAACACGCATTTTGAGCGATACAACTGGTTGCGTATGGTGTCGCAGGACCTGGATTGGGAGCCGATTCGTCGACAACATCGTCGGATTCTCGAGGCCATTAAGAGGGGCGATACCGACACGGCGAGCTACCTGGCAGAGACGCACTTGCATCTGATGCCCGAGGAGCAGGGCCCGGTTATCGCCTTGCATCCTGACTATTTCGAGCTGTCCAAAGATTCGTCTATCTAGCCCATCATCGCATCTGCTCGAGGCGCAAAAACGATGCCGCTCACCTACAACGTTTTGCAAGCGAGATTTTTAAAAAAATGCCTAAAATGGCTCAGACTGCCGACAATTGGGAAACGGGGTGCGCTATGGCGCAGATGAGAATCAAGGACATTGCCGCCGAGGCGGGCGTGAGCCCGGCCACGGTTTCGCGCTATCTCAACAACCGCCCCGGGCAAATGACCGAGGAAACTCGCGCGCGCATCGCGGCGGTTATCGAGCGCACCGGCTATCGCCCGCGTGCCGCCGCGCGCAATCTGCGCAGCTCACGTACCAACCTCATCGGCGTGATCCTGGCCGACATCGCTAACCCGTTCTCCAGCGCCATGCTCGAAGGGCTTTCCGCCAGCGCCGCCGCGCGCGGCTGCTCGCTCATGACGGCCATTAGCGGCAACGACCCCGCCAAGGAGGCAGAGTCGCTCACCAGACTTATCGATGCCGGTGTGGACGGCCTGGTCGTCAATACCTGTGGAGGCAACGACAAGGCGATTGCCGCGGCTGCGGGGCGCCTGCCCGTCGTGCTGCTCGACCGCGATGTCGCCGACGGTGGCATCGATCTGGTGACCTCTAACAACCGCGAGCTGGTTGCCGGCCTGGTAGGCGCCTTGGCCGCTGCTGGCAGCGAGCGCCTGTGCCTGCTCACCGAGGCAAGCGATGACAGCCCCGTGCGTCGCGAGCGCGCCGAGGCCTTTGCCGACGAGCTTTCGCGCCGCGGTCTTGCGGGCGAGGTCGTCACCCTGGCCGACGGTGGCGCCACGGGTGTCAGTCGCCTGGACGAGACCATCCGCGGCTATGCGGGTAAAAAGCTCGGCCTCATTGCCGTCAACGGTCTGGTCTTCCTGCGCCTGACCGAGGCGCTGGCACAGTTGGGACCTTCGTTGCCGGCGGGTCTCAAGATCGCAACGTTTGACGACTATCCCTGGAACCACGTGCTCTTTGGCGGTGTGACCACGGCCGCGCAGGACACCCTCACCATTGCCGAGCGCGTGGTCGAGCGCCTGTCCGAGCGCATCGACGTTGTTACCACTACGGTGGGCGATGCCGCAAAGCTCGCCCCCAAGCGCATCGAGGTCCCCGGCCACATCGAACACCGCGCTTCGACCTCGCGCTAACCATTCGTTCGTGACGGCCTGTTCGCGCACGTTTTTTGAGCGCTTGATACGCTTTAACCCTGCGGAAACATTTTTCTGCGATAGTATCTGCGATATAGACCAGTCGAAACCCGCCCGAAAGAAAGGGGAGCGACATGAACCAGCAGAACATCGATTACGTACTCCGCTCCGTAGAGCAGCGTGATATCCGCTTTGTGCGTCTGTGGTTTGTCGACATTCTCGGCCGCCTCAAGAACTTTGCCATTAGCCCCGAGGACCTCGAGGTCGCTTTTGAGGAGGGTATTGGCTTTGACGGCTCCGCCATCGAGGGCTTTGCCACGCCCGAGGAAGCCGACATGCTGGCGTTCCCCGATGCTTCGACCTTCCAAATCCTGCCGTGGCGCCCGAGCCACAACGGCGTCGCCCGCGTGTTCTGCGACGTGTGCACTCCCGATCGCAAGCCGTTTGCCGGCGACCCACGCGATGCCCTGCGCCGCATGTTCCGCAAGGCCGAGAAGGCTGGCTATCTGCTCAACGTGGGTGCCGAGCTGGAGTATTACTACTTCCCCGACGAGCACACCCCCGAGCCGCTCGACAACGTGGGCTACTTCGATCTTTCGGTGAGCGATGCCGCCCGCGACCTGCGTCGCAACACGGTCCTCACGCTCGAGAAGATGTCCGTGCCCGTGGAGTACACCTTCCACGCCGCCGGTCGCTCGCAGCATGGCATGAGCCTGCGTCACGCCGAGGCCCTGAGCATGTCCGACGCTATCACCACGGCCAAACTCATCATTAAGCAGCAGGCCTACGAGAGCGGTTGCCACGCTTCCTTTATGCCCAAGCCGTTGGCGGGCGAGGACGGCAGCGCCATGTTTTTGCATCAGTCGCTGTTCGACCACGACGGCAACAACGTCTTTTGGGGCGAGGACGACGAGAAGTACCACCTCTCCGAAATCGCCAAGCACTACATGGCCGGCATCTTGGCGCACGCGCGCGAGATCAGCGCCATCACCAATCCCACGGTCAACTCGTACAAGCGCATCACCACGGGTGGCGACTCCGTGCCGCAGTACGCCACGTGGGGCCTGCGCAACCGCGCGAGTATGGTCCGCATCCCGGTCTACAAGCCCGGCAAGCCGCTGTCCACGCGCATCGAGCTGCGCAGTCCCGACCCCATGGCCAACCCGTACCTGGTCAACGCCGTCACGCTGGCGGCTGGTCTGGACGGCATCGAGCGCAGGCTGGAACTCCCGCCCGAGGCCACGGCCGAGACGCTCAAGCTTACCGACCGTCAGATGGTCGAGGCCGGCTACGCGCCGCTGCCGCGCTCGCTCAAAGAGGCGCTTGACGTGTTTGAGGACTCGCAGTTTATGAAGGATGCCCTCGGCGAGCACATTCACAGCTTCTTCCTCAAAAAGAAGCGCGACGAGTGGCATAAATTTGAGTCTACGATCACCGAGTGGGAGATCAAGCACTACCTGGCGAACTCCTAATCGCGCTGGCTTGTTCCAGTACGATTGAGCTCATTTCTTTGGAGGCCGATATGTCCGAAAAGAGTGCCCTGTTCATGGCGCGCACGACGCGCTTCCACGAGTTTGCCCGCAGCTTGACGACTACCCTGGGTGTCGAGGTGAGCCTGGCAACCCCCGATTCGCCAACTGCGGCGCACGACTTTGACCTGCTGATTCTCGATTCAGATGGCATCCGCAGCGACCGCATCGATCAGATTGCCAAATGGCTCGACGATCGCGGCGGCGTCCCCATGCTGGTGATCGTCGACGACGAGGCACTCGGTACCTTGCGCCTGCCCAATCACGCGCATGCCGACTTTGTATGCCCCGCGGCGACGCCCAACGAGCTCAAGGCTCGCGCGCAGCGCCTGATGGGCGAGGAGGAGACCGTTACCGCCGACGATGTGCTCAATATCGATAACCTCGAGATTAACCTGGCTACCTACCAGGTGACACTCGATAACGAGCCCATCGACCTGACGCTGATGGAGTACTCGCTGCTGAGCTTTTTGGCGACGCACCCCAACCGCGCCTACAGCCGCGAGGTGCTGCTGCACCGCGTGTGGGGCTTTGAGTACTGCGGCGGCACGCGCACCGTCGACGTGCACATCCGACGCATCCGCTCCAAGGTGGGCCCGCAGATCGCGGCGCACATCACCACCGTCCGCGGCGTGGGCTATCTGTTTAAGGACTAGATTTCCACCACAAAGGGGACAGGCGCCTTTGTGGTGGTTTTGCCGCATGCGTGGGTTCCTTTCGGGTCTTCAACAGAACTTAAGCCTTCCTAAAAGATTGCGTTCTCATACACGTGCACCCGCATATTGGGGTACAACTCAACATGAACAATGATGGCCCGCCACATGTTTGGCGGGCCTTTGGTTATTTGACGAAAGGATCGCAGCTATGAGCGAGAACGATTCCCAGCGTCCCCAGGATGTTGGCAATGCCGGCGATACTCAGCAGCAGCCGCGCGTGCAGGTGGAGTCGACGCCTGCCGGCAGCAACATTCCCTACGTGCAGGCTTACGACACACAGACCGGCCAGCCGCTGGGCGGTCAGCAGGTCGTGAACAAGCACACGGTGGTCAAGACCAAGACCAAAAAGCTGCCGATCTTCATTACGGCGCTTGCCGGTTGTGCCTGCGGCGCCCTGCTGGTCATCGCGCTCATTATGAGCGGTACGCTCAACATTGGCGGCGGAAAGAATGCCGTGACGGCGGGTGCTTCGGGCTCATCGACGCAAAAGATTACCATCGACTCCGAGGACACCACGCTGGCCGAGGCCGTCTCTGCCAAGGCCCTGCCCTCCGTCGTTTCTATCACCGCCACTTCGAGCGGTAGCCAGAATGGCTCGCTTTCGCAGTCTGCCGACGAGTCGGATAGCTCGGGCAGCGTCGGTTCGGGCGTGGTGCTCGATACCGAGGGCCACATCCTCACCAACAACCACGTGGTCGATGGCTATGACCAGTACGTGGTGACCATGGACGACGGCACCACCTATGAGGCCGAGTTCGTGGGCAACGATGCTTCGAGCGACCTGGCCGTCATCAAGCTCAAGG
>UQQL01000084.1 GCA_900543275.1 uncultured Collinsella sp.
GCTCGGAGATGTGTATAAGAGACAGGGCGCGAACGGTTCAAGAATTTGACGACCCGGATGGCGCATGGCGCAATAAGGATGGGGCCCCGACGAAGGCCGACCTCGTTCGCGAGTACGCCGCAGAGCACCCCGACGCCAACCATAGTGAGATCGCCCGTGCTCTCGGCATCTCACGCCCGACCGTCATCAAGTGGCTGAAGGATGCGCCGGAGGAAGTTGCCGAGACGGAAAGGCCGAATGGTTCGTGCGACTCAGCGATGGTTGAATTCAGGGACGCCATCCGCACCTGTTTCGAGTTCGCTGCCGTCGACGGAACCTTGGTGCTCCCCATAGAAAGAGCTCCATCGGAACGGGAAAAACGGGAACGGGAAACGGTAAAATCATCGGGAACCACCGGGAAAATTCCCGATAGTTCCCGGGAAAAGTTCCTGATTGACGATAGGTTAACCAATGGGCATAACGAAGCGTGAAATAGCGTCTGAGCTGGGAGTTTCCAAGCGAACAATAGCTAACTACATCGGGAAACTGGGACTGGGAAACCACGTTTCCCGAAACGGGAACACCGACATTCTCGATGACTTCGCCGCGGCGGCTATCGCCGATGCGCTGAAGAACCCCGAGAAACCGTCCCGCCAGCCAGCGGCCGCGGCGCCCGCCCCGGACTCCCTGGCCGACTCCCTGACCGCCCAACTGGAAATCGAGCGGTCCCGCAACGCCGAACTGATGGAGGCGCTTGCGGTCGAGCGCGACCGCGCCGCCCGCGCCGAGGCCGAGGCCAAGGCGCAGCTCGCCGAGGCCAACGCAAGGGTCGCGGAGCTCGCCGGAAAGCTCGCGTCGCTCGCCGAGCGCCAGCAGGCGATCGCCGCGACGCCGTGGTGGCGTCGCGGCCGCATGGCCATGAAGCTGCTCGGCCCAGGGGGAGAATAGCGGGAGCCCCGCGGCCCCTTCGATGGGCCGCGGGGCTCTTCGGTTTTCATCGCGGCGGCAGGGTCAGAACGGGTACACGAGCTTGCCGTCGATCTCGACCTCGGCCACGCCGCAGTACTGGTTGGCGCGATCCCAGAACTCATCCAGGCTGCCGCCGGGGCCGACCGCCGCGGCGGGCGGCAGGCGCAGCACCTCGCGGCTGAAGCCTCTTTCGGTGCGGGGCTTGGTCCCGTCATCACCGCCGCCCCTGTCGAACTCGAGGCGGCTCCAGAGCACCGCCGCCGATCCGTCGGCGGTGAGCTCGAGGACGTCCTTGCTCAGCGCGGCCGATCCGTCGGCGCGGGTGTAGTAGCTCTCGACCTTGTTTTTAAAAGTGATGGTGACGTTCATTTCCGATCCCCCAGCAGCCTGTCGACGGCCTCGGCGATCTGGCCGCCGCGGGTGAACGGCGTGCCGTCCGTGTACCGCAGCTGTTCGGTCAGCGCGACAGACAGGGCGCGGCGGCTGTCCTCGGTGTCGAAGGTCATGCCAGCGGTCTGCTCGAGGATCGCGCCGACCTCGACCAAGCGGTGCGTGCGGGCCTTCCGCTCGGCCGCGGCCTTCTTCTTCTCGAGGTCCCTCAGCTCCTTCTTCAGCGCGGCGGCGCGAGCTGCCTGCTTGTCGGCCGCGGCCCTCTTCCGTGCAATCTGCTCGTCGATGGATGCCGTCATAAATGACCGCCCTTCCTTGCTCGTTAGCGTTTTGTCTTTGCAGCAAAATATACCCATACTCACGGTAAAATTTCGCGAGCTGGGTATATCACTACCAGAGGTAGTGCGCACTTGGCAGTACTTTTGCCGCGATGCGTCAAAAGTCCTGCACTGCGTGCGGTCTTAGCAGACGGCCCTACGCCAGACCCCGAAGCCGTTCGCCTGAGACGGCTCACGTCTACGGGGTCGGGCTGCGCGGTCGCTGCGCTCCCTTGCGCTCCGCGCCGCGGGCACCGTTCGCCGACCGCGGCTCACGGCACTCCGCGCCGCTGCGCGGGGCGAATCTGCGCCCCTTGCCTGAAAGGAACTCGCATGGCCATCTTCCATCTGAACTACCGCGGCTGCTCGCCCGCCACCGGGGCTGGCGCGGTCAGGAAGGCCGCGTACCAGTCGGGCCAGGCGCTTGTGGAAGAGCGGTCGGGGCAGCTCTGCGACTATGCCAGGAAGGAACGCGTCGTCGAGGAGGGTCTGTCTCTGCCCGGTGGCGTGCCGCCCATCGGGCGCGGCGAGCTCTGGAACGGGGCCGAGCGGGCATGGGCCGAGGGCGGCGGCGGCAACGAGCTCGTCGCGCTGCGCTATGAGTTTGCGTTGCCGATCGAGCTCGATGCCGCCGGCCGCCGCGCCTGCGTGCGCGACTTCTGCGGGATGTTCCCCGCGAAGGCGTGCGACTGGGCGATACATGACGACGGCCGCGGCGGGAACCCCCACGCTCACGTACTCGTCTCCGCGCTCGACATTAGCGCTCAGGGCTTCATCCAGAGGACCAAGGCCGAGAAGGGGCAGTGCTGGTACCTGTGCCAGGATGCACATGGGCAGCAGGCACCCATCCGCGCAACCGATTGGAAGGCAGCCAAGGCAGATGGCTGGGAGAAGATATATAACTTCAAGGATGGCCGCCGCCTGACCATGAAGCAGGCGAAGGCCGAGGGCCTGGGCACGAAGGACCGCACGAGTAAGAGGCCAGTGCAGATGCACCGTATCTCGGGTCAGGCCGCGCGCGACGTCGGTAGCGCCGAACTCACGGCCGTCCGCGCGGCCTGGGCAGAGATCGCCAACAGGCACCTCGCGGCACACGCCGCCGCAACGGGAACCACGGCACAGGTTATCGACCATCGCAGCAATAAAGATAGAGGGCTGGATGAGCAGCCGACCGTGCATGAGGGCGGCACCGGGCTAATCGGGCACGCCGATCGCGTCAAGCTGAATAAAGAGATACGCGACCGCAACGCCCGCCTGCGGGTCCTTCGCGCAGAGCTGCAGCAGGAGGGCGCCGCCCTCGAGCAGCTGCAACGGGAAGTCGCGGAGCTCGAGCGTCAGCGCGGCCGCATCGAGAAGGCCAAGCGCGGTCGCGCCCAGGGCAGGCACAGGGGCGCGCTGGCCAAGCGCCGCCGCGTGGCCATGGCCACCGCCGCCGCGGCCGCCGATGCCCAGCGCCGTGTGGCCATGGCCACCGCGGATCAGGTCGATACCCGCGCGGAGATGATCGCTCAGCTCGACGAGCAAATTGCCGCGCTTGACCTCAAGATTCGCCAGCTGCAGGGCGGCAACAGCGCTGCGATGCTGTCCGGCCCCCTGCTCAAGGCCGCGGGGCTGGGCATCGAGCGCCGCAAGCTCGCTGACGAGCGGGCGAGGCTCGCGGGCGAGGACCCCGCGCCTCGCAAGCCCGAGCCGCCGCAGGCCGAACAGAAACGCCCCCGCGGCCACAAGCCCAAGCACTAGCCGCCGGACGGTAGCTTCAGCTACCTTGGCGGCGGCTTTGGCCACGGCCGCCCGCAGCGGTATCCCGACCGTTCGCGGCTGCCGCGGCAGTGGCGAAAAAAATATTTTGGAGGGCTCGCGCGTGTAAATATACGCGTGCATGTGCGCCTGCGCGATGGCACGTCTGACCTGCGATAACTAGACTTTTTCGGACTTTTTCGGAGCCGTACGCTTAGGCTGCGCCACGGACGGTGGCGCAGGGTTCAAGGCAAGGAGGTTGTCATGGTCAGGGTTCGTCTTGAGGGCCTGCCCGACGAGGTTCAGCGCATCGCCGACGCGATGCAGGCGGCGGGGTGCGTTCTGGAGCGCTCCCGCGAGTACCCGAACCGCGGCGAGAGCAGGTATGTCCGTGTCTATCTCGACTGCGATCTGCCCAAGGATGTGAGCCGCCATGATTGAGATTGACGGCGTCGAGCTGCGCACCGCGGCACAGTGGGAGAAGAAGCACCGCCATGTCAAGAAAGGCCAGCTCGGAAAGGGCGTGGAGCGCACTTGGCGCTCCCCGAACGGAAACACGACCGCGATGTTCTACAACATCGAGCAGACGCGCCCCTGGGCGAAAAAGGACGTCGAGGCGGTCAACCGCCGCCGCCGCGCCGACGCCAAGGCCAAGCGCGAGGCCGAGGAGCGCGAGCGCATCGAGGGCGCCGCCCGCGCGGAACAGCATCGCAAAGACCTTCTCGATTGTTGGGGGGCTCACATCGACGAGGAAACCTTGCAGGAGGGCCGCCGCGACCACACCGCCTACCAGTGGTGCGATCTCGGCTTCGTCCCGATTGCCGAGGCTCGGTGGCGGCTTACCCGATACGGAGGCAATTCCGCATGGTATTACTGCTCTCCCTGGGATGTGCGCTATGACCCCGACCGCGCCAAGGAGCTGCTGGAGACGGGGCCGCGCGAGTACGACAGACTGCCCGACGGTCGTCCGTACGATGGGCGTCCGTGGTGGCAAGCGTAAAAAAACGGGGAGGGTCAAAACCCTCCCCGTTTCGTTAGCGGTGTCGACCAGCCTACCTGCGAGTCCTGTAGACCCTGCTTCGGTGGTCAACATCGACAACAAGGATGACGAGAACATCGTCCTCGATATCGGCGACTATCCGATAGTCACCGACCCTATAGCGCCAGAGACCTGACTTGTTCTCGGTCAATCCCTTTCCCATGCTTCTCGGGTCTTCGAGCTGTGAAATCTCATGAAGTTTCGCCACGATTCTCCTGGCGATCTGCTTGTCCAGCTTCTTCATCGAACGCTGGACGTCCTTGTCGATCTCAATCCGCCAAGCCAAGGCTTTCCTCCAGCTCGTCGAGCGTCACGGTCTCGAGCCTGCCGGCCCGGTAATCCTCGACCTTCTTCAATAGGCCGTATTCGTACTCAAGCCTGTCAATCTCGGCAGCGAGCGCTTCTGTCATGTAGAAAGTCTTCGTGCGTCCCGTTGATTTCGCCAAACGGTCGTACCTGATTGCCAAGTCCTCGGGCATCCTCAATGCCGCGGTAGCAGTTGCCACGGTGCACCTCCCAATCATCTGTATAACACGTTATACATTCTAGCACACCATTCGCCGTATAGGTGTAAAACACGTTATACAGATGGCCGCAGGGGTGTAAAATAACTGTATTGATAATATACGTCCTGTAAAGGCGGGGCCTTAGCCCTCGGGGGCGGCTGGTATGGAGGGTGGTGTTCAGTGGCAGATCGCAAGAAGAAACCCGGGCATGATGACGCCTGGTGGGCAGCCCAGCGCCATGCCTACATAGAGAAGAACGACATCCTTCTGTCCGACTATCCGTCCTGGGAATGGGTCAGCCCGTACGACTTCTGGCGGACTATCTTCCCCGATGGCTTCCTGCAGCCCCGCGGCGAGGTGGTCCCGTGGCATGAGAGGGGTGGCGGCCATCCCAACGGCATCGCCATCCAGATCACCCATAAGACCAAGAGAGTCAAGACCAAGACGGGCATCGAGCACGATGTCCCCGTGATCGAGCGGTTCACGCTGACCGACGACCTCGACGGAGTTGAGGAGCGTGTCGTCGACTCGAACAGGAAGAACGAGTCCGTCTTTTGCGCACCCGTGTCGTATTTTGGCAAGAGCCGCGTTGCCGCGAACGCCCGGTTCCTGCACGCGTTCGCGATCGACCTCGACGGCGTCGGCGTGCAGGAGTTGAAGAACATGCTGAAGCAGTTCCGAAACGGCCGTGACCCGAAGTTCGCCGCGGACAAATGGGTATCCCTCCCCCAGCCGACCTTCCTCGTGAACTCGGGTACGGGTTTCCACCTCTACTACGTGCTCGACCAGCCGATTCCGCTGATCCCGCGTATCGTGCCGTTCGTGCAGGAGATCAAGGCGATGCTCACGGACTACATCTGGCGCGATACCGTCTCGACGCTCGAGGACGTCCAGCACCAGGGCATCTACCAGCCCTTCAGGATGCCCGGCACCCCGACGAAGCTCAACGGCAAGGCCGCCGGGTCGAAGATTAAGGACAAGTACGAGGCCGTGGCGTTCGTCCACAACGGCGAGGACGGGAAGCCTTGGCGATGCAGCCTCGACTACCTGCTGGGATACGCCGGGGTCCGCGGCGGCAAGGACCGCGCCGAGCTCATCGAGCTCATGCGCACCGCCGGGCGTACGCCCATCGAGCGCGCCAAGAAGCTCTGGCCGGAGTGGTACCAGGCGCGCATCGTCGAGGGCAAGGCCCCCGGCCGCTGGACCTGCAAGCGCGACCTGTACGACTGGTGGCTCGGCGAGGTCAAGACGAAGGCCACCGACCACCACCGCTACTGGTGTCTGAACGTGCTCGCGGCGTACGCAAAGAAGTGCGGTATCCCGTACGAGGAGCTCGAGGCCGATGCGCTCGCGCTCGTGCCGACGCTCGAGGACCTGACCGAGCGCGAGGACAACCACTTCACCGAGGAACACGCGCTCGCGGCCATCGAGGCGTACTACGACCCCATCATCCACAAGCTCACCCGCGAGCGCATAGAGCGGCGTACGGCCATCGAGCTGCCGAAAAACAAGAGAAATGGGCGCAAACAGGCTGTGCACTTGGCCAGCTGTCTCTTATACACATCTGACGCTGCCGACGACGG
>UQQL01000085.1 GCA_900543275.1 uncultured Collinsella sp.
ACGGAGAGCACATTAAGTGCTCTCCGGCTCGTGCGGAACTCGCGATCGACCTTATATATTTGCCCTCCCCGGGGCTCCCGCACAACGGGACCTCAGTTGGGTTCTATCCCGGTTGCAGTTGCTTCGCTCCTGCACCACTTGGCTGGTGCGGCGGTTTGGCGTTGGAACAGTTCTTTTTCTGATATATGCTTGTTGCGGCTCTTCTTTTGGGAGGAGCCGCTTTTTTGTTGTGAGGGGGATGGCCCGTGGCTGATGGTGTAATTCAATCTGAGCTGCTTTCTGCGGATTGGAATGGCGAATGGATGCGTCTGCAAGCTGATCGGCGGCGGGCTGATGATTCTTTTGAATGGGATAAGCGGGCTCGGCATTTTCGGCCGTTGGAGACTGCCCCGTATGCCCGGGACTTTATGAAGCTGTTGGCGTTAAAGCCTGGTGAATCGGTGCTTGATATGGGGTGTGGGGCTGGGTCGATTGCTATTCCGCTTGCTCAGGCTGGGCATCCTGTGATTGCAGCCGACTTCTCCCCCGCTATGTTGGGCACCCTTGATGCCGGCATTGAGTATTACGGGCTCGAGGGGCGCATAACGCCGCTTGAGCTTGCTTGGGATGATGATTGGGATTTGGTTGGACCGGTCGCGAAAGCGGTGGATGTTGCCTTTGCCAGTCGGTCGGTTACGACGACCAATCTAAAAGATGCGCTTGCCAAGCTTAATCGAACGGCTCGTCGGCGTTGTGCTGTCACGATGGTCGCCAACTCCAGCCCGCGCTATGATCTGCACTTGATGAACGCCATCGGCGCCTCGGTTACCTGCAGCAATGGCTTTGTGTACGCCTTTAACATTCTCATTCAGATGGGTGCCCTGCCGCAGGTCACGTACTTTGAATCGCCTCGTCGCGATACCTTCGATAGCCTTGAGGCAGGCGTGGCGGACTTTTCCCGCATGCTTGAGCATGGCAACGAGGATAAGGTCGACCGTCTGCGCGACTACATCGCCCAACACATGATCGAGAATCCCCATGCCGGTGAGCCGGGCTCCAAGGGCGTGCCGCAGGGGTGCTATATGCTCGACCATATCCGTAAGGTTCGCTGGGCGTTTATTGCATGGGAACCGGTCTCTGAATCCCGCTCGTAGCCCGTTCACAGCCCGAGCTGCCCATCACCTCGGCATCCGCATTCTTTGCGAACTGGGCAAACGCGCCCCACACCGCGCCGTTCCTGCGCTATCGTGGGACAGCTCACGTAGATTAAGGCCCCGTCGCGGGGCGCCCCATACATAGAAAGCGAGAACCCATGGCACTGACAGGAGCCCAGGTCAAGCAGCTTCGCAGCATGGCCCATCACCTCAACCCCGCCATCATCATCGGTAAGTCCGATGTCAACGAGGGCACCGTCGAGCAGACGGTCGCCTACCTGGAGAAGCACGAGCTCGTTAAGTGCTCCGTGCTCGATGGCTCCAGTCTTTCCGCCCGCGAGGCCGCCGAAGAGCTCGCTGAGCGCTGCCACGCCGAGGTCGTCCAGGTCATCGGCCGCAAGTTCTCGCTGTATCGCGAGTCCTCGCGCAAGGACATCGAGAAGATCAAGCTCGTCTAAGAGCCAATGATCCGGCGAGCCAACACATAGCAAGCTTACGGGTGCCCAAGTACTTCGGGCGCCCGTTTTTTATCGCTCGACCAGCACGCGATTGAGCCGTCCCTCCACCAAGCGCTCGTATAGACGCCGCGTCTCGGGCTCGGGCACGCCATTGACCTGCTCCCTCAGATGGTGCATATGCCCGCTGTACAGCTCGACGATATCGCGCCGCCGCCCCGCCGCACTGTAGACGCGCATGGCGCAGCGCACCATATCCTCACGCGCCGTTTCCTGCCGAAGCCCCGACTCCGCCAGCCAAATCGCCGACTGCAGGTCGTTTTCTTCTAGAGCGGCATTTGCCCCCTTAATCATGCAATCGATGTACTTTGACTGCATAATGCGCCGCATGCGCAAAAAGTAGGTTGGATTACAGCCATTGGGAACATACAGCGGTCCGGCATAAAGCTGCTCAATCTTAAGGCACAGCTCAACTAAATGGGGCCCGCGCGCACCCGTGCGATTTCCCAAAACCTCGCGGCTTATCTGGTCAAACAGCCGTACATCGGTCTTGACGTAGTCGCCGTTGAGTCCGATGCATTCATTTTGGATGAGCACACACGACTTGCCATCCGGCGTCGGTCCCAAAGCCGACCGCAAGCGCGATATCGTCGAGTACAGGTTGTTGCGGGCGCTATTGAACTCGGCATGGGGCCACAACTCCATTGCCAGCGTCTCGCGGTCGACGAGTGCATCCATGCCCAGTGCAAGCCGCTCGGCAAGCGTCGCCGCCTTCTTGCGGCGCCACATTTTGTCCGTGATGGGAAACCCGTCGCGCTCGGCGCGGAACGCACCAAACATGCGAATCTCGATATGGTCGATGGTATCAACGGCTTCAACCTCGCCAGCCTGGAACAGGCGCTCGCCCTCCCCTTCCAAATCGTCGCGCAGCGAGTACCGCGACAGCTCGCGCACGGGAAGCTTCTTGCGAATCCTGGTCGCCGGCTCGCCCAGACAATGCATGGCAAGGCGCGCAAAGAGCCGATACGATGGTTCCAGAATCCCCGCGCGATTCATGGACATCCAGGCCGCAAGATCGCTATCTCGCCCCGCGCAAGCCAAATGCAGCGCCACCATCCAGGCTTCTGCACCACCAACCTGCGTCTGGCTTATATCGAGCAACTCCGCTTCCTCGCGTACCGAAACCATCGAGGTGTTACGCAGATACGCCGCGCGCTCCAGCAGCAATGCGTTATCGCGCATGTACGCAATCGACTCCTCGGCAAGTTTGAGCACTTGGACCGCACGGAACTTTGCATTAACCGGCCGTCCCTCTGCCAGCGACTGCCAGCCTTCTAGCAACAGGCCAAACAGCTGAATCTGGTTGTCGCGCATGCGCACGGCAAAACGATCGAGCTCGTTGAACGCCGCGTCGTCGGTTACCGGCAGGCCGGAAAGGAGCCGCCGTGCCGCCAACACCATGCGCACCCAGATAGCCATCGCCTTAAGCCCACGCACGTCGAGCGCCTCCCGCACCACCGTCATCTCGTCGTCGCGCTCGTCGGTTCCCGTAAACGACCCGTCAAAGAGCTCCACCAGCATGCTATCGGCCCGTATAACAATCCCCGCGATGTCGAGCTCACAGTCGTAGGCCTTGCTCGTTTTGAGCTGCTGTAGAACGCCGCCGTCATCTCCCCGCTCGGTCAGGCAGCGCTTGACCTCGATATGCGCGGACAACATATCGAGTGCGGTATGGGATGTCTCGATTTCTGGCACGGCCAGGTTCGTAGGAAGCCCAAGCCCGTTGTCCCCATAGCAAACAGCCGTCAGTGTCTGGGCCACTCTCCATGAAACAGGGTCTATTTCGCAGGCCGCCCGTTCGCCCCCGCGCTCGATGACCGATGCCATATAGCGAGCGAGCTTTGTATTGGACACGCTGACCGCTGCCAAATACACGCCAAGCGCCTCGGCAGGCGTTGGCTCTGGAGCCGGATCGTCGGCATCGATCGTGCCCAGCGCTGCTCGGCAGATATCGGCCCCGTGCCCCGTCAGAGCCAGATCGACCCCATACTGCCCAGCAAGTTCAAGGACCGCATCACGGTCCAAAAAGACGTCCGCCAGGCCCATCGCCGCATCGCATCGGCCCGCCTTAAGCAAAATCCGGGCCGCCCTCGGAACAAGTTCGGGGCGAACCTCGGCCACCAACTTACGCAAACGCAAGCGTCCGTTATCCTCCGTGCCCAGACACGTAAAACTCCGCTCGGCGGGATCCAAGCCAAAGATCGGATAGTCGCGTACAAAGTAGGACTGGTCGACCATCGACAGCCTCACCCCACAAGCCTCGAGTTCTGCGATATTGCCCTCGCCCATCAAAATCATGAGACATGCCACGCAAAACAGCGCATTATTGTCGAGCGAAGCCAGATCGACAAGTGCCGCGCCATATACGTTGACAATCTCGTTTTCGAGCAGACCGGCTACGTCGCCTTGGCCATACAGACCCGTCTGCAATGCCGAAACGAGCTCGGGCACGCCCTGCGTGAGCTGATAAAAGTCGAGCGATGTGCTGATCGAAAACGCCGATGCCCACGCCGAATACTCATAGGCATGCACCTTGAGCATCTGCGCATTGATCTTAACCGAATCGCCCAGCCTATGAATCAGCTGACGATTTGAAGGACGGCAGGAGATAAAGACCCCTACCCCCATAGCGCGCAGGCCGCGAATCCTGTCGATGAGGTCTTCGGTATCGTGCTGATCGAGGTTTGGCACATTATCAATCGCGATAAGGGAGTGCGGTTTGTCTTTGAGTTCTTCGGTAACCACCTCGAGCTGCATAAACACCTCGCGCCCAGTGGCGCGATCGGCCTCGATAATCCGCACGGGGCCTCGCGTCGGGTCGCATTTAACCTCATGGGTGTACTGCAGCAGCACCGAGGTCTTCCCAAACCCATCGGGCGCATAAAGAACCACGATGCCGGCCTTTCGGCCCTTGGCGAGAAGCTCATTCATCAAGCGTTCGCGTCGCACCATATAGCCTCCGCCCAGCGGCATCAGCTCGAGGTCGTCTATACTGCCCAAATCGTTTACCATGCCCGCTCCTCAACTCGACCGTATGGACACTGTAGCCGCAAGACCATACAAGCCGCGCTATGAATAGAGCGACCTTGTGTTTTAGGTTGTCTTTTGGTACGCAAGCGGCAAGTTTTTGTACAGCGAGGGCCGATTCTTATTAATCCCCCGACTAATCGGTCTTTAAGCAGGTAAATGAGCTTGTCAGCTTGTCCCATCTAAGCGGCAGTGTAACGCAAATGAACAAGGTTCAGCTATGTCATTCAACTCGCCTAGCACCCGCTACCGTCTACGACCTTTTAGTGGCATTTTTGCATAGAATCTGGTATGGAATGAATCAAACTGTTGGGCATCCGGCATTCGTCAAGCTTGCGGCAAGATTTTGGTCAAGTGAGCGGAAAGGGATAGCAAAAAGGCCCCCGCAAAGCGGAGGCCTTAGGCAAGGCTATGTCGAGGTGCAGGATTCGCGCTACTCGCAGAGCGAAAGGGCAGCCTCGTCGGCAACGACAACGCAGTTGGTGTGCAGCTGCAGGATCGAAGCCGGGCACGCGGGCGTAACCGGACCATAGCACATGTCATGCACGGCCTGAGCCTTGGCCTCGCCGTTGGCGACGACCAGGATCATGCGGGCATACATGATGGTCTGGGTGCCCATGGTGTAGGCCTGACGGGGAACGTCGTCGATGCTGTCGAACAGGCGGCTGTTGGCCTGAATGGTGCTCTCGGTGAGGTCGACGCAGTGCGTGCCCTTGGAGAAGTGGTCATCGGGCTCGTTGAAGCCGATGTGGCCGTTGTTGCCAATGCCGAGCAGCTGCAGATCCGGGTAACCGGCGGCGGCGACGATCTTGTCGTACTCGGAGCAGGCAGCGGCGGCGTCGGGGTTGGAACCGTCGGGCACATGCGTGTTGTTCAGGTCGATGTTGATGTGATCGAAGAAGTTCTCACGCATAAAGTAGTGATAGCTCTGGGGATCGTCGTGCGAAAGGCCGCGATACTCGTCCAGGTTGTAGGTGCTGACCTCGGCAAAGTCGACGTCGCCCTTCTCGTACCAAGCAGCGAGCTGCTTGTAGGCACCGATCGGGGTGGAGCCGGTGGCAAGTCCCAGCACACAGTCGGGCTTGAGGATAACCTGCGCCGAGATAATATTGGCGGCCTTGCGGCTCATATCCTCGTAGTCTTTAGCTTTAATGATCTTCATTACGCGTCCTTTCTCGTACAAGAGAGGCAAGGCTCCCCTTACAAGCACTTGCCCGCGGCCCGCGTCGGCCGCAACCAACGTGTGCGGCCACCAGGGCGAGGTCGCGTAATGTATGTGTCTCGTGTCTAGCCGCGTCGAGGCCCCTGCCCGTCCACGGTGACCCGAAGCCTTTTAGCTTCGGACAAATCCCATCTTGCCACGGAGGGCGTCCTCTTTCAAGGGCGCCCTCCGTAAACGTGTTTGAATTGTAGGCTAATGGCCACGTGCACTTGCTAGCGCTCGCGAGCAACGATGAGCTGGTCCATCTCTTCGACATGCACGCCAACGGAGCCCTTGATGCTCGAGAACTCAACAGAGTTGCACACCAAGATGGGAACCGTCACATCGTAGCCCTCGGCAGCAATTGCCTCGCGATCGAACTCAATGAGCACATCGCCCTTATGGACGATGTCACCCACTTGCGCATGTACGGTAAAGTGTTTGCCCTCAAGCTGAACAGTGTCCAAACCAACGTGGATGAGCACGTCCAAGCCATCG
>UQQL01000086.1 GCA_900543275.1 uncultured Collinsella sp.
TGGGCTCGGAGATGTGTATAAGAGACAGGCTCAAGGACGCCGACGCCTCCAAGCTCACGCCGATCGAGATCGGTGACTCCTCCAAGCTCAACGTGGGCGAGTGGGTCATGGCGATCGGTTCGCCCTTCGGCAACGAGCAGTCTGTCTCCACGGGCATTGTGTCGGCGCTGTATCGCTCCACGGCCATGAGCTCTACCAACGGTAACACCATCTATGCCAACATGATCCAGACCGATGCCGCCATCAACCCGGGCAACTCCGGCGGCGCGCTCGTTAACGACAACGGCGAGCTGGTGGGCATCAACTCGCTCATCGAGAGCTACTCGGGCTCCAGCTCGGGCGTGGGCTTTGCCATTCCCGTTAACTACGCCAAGAACATTGCCGACCAGATTATTGACGGCAAGACGCCGGTTCATCCGTACCTGGGCGCCACGCTTTCGAGCGTCAACGCGCTCAATGCCCGCACCAACAAGCTGAGCACCGATAGCGGCGCGTACGTGGCGAGCGTCGTCGAGGACGGTCCCGCCGCCAAGGCCGGCATCCAGGAGGGCGATGTCATTACCAAGCTGGGCGACGACGAGATCACGAGCGCCGATGGCCTGATCATTGCGCTGCGCAGCCATGAGGTGGGCGAGAAGGTCGAGATCACGCTCATGCGCGGCAAGGAAGAGAAGAAGGTCACCGTCGAGCTGGGCTCCGATGAGAAGCTGCAGAACCAGCAGCAGGACGACAGCGCGACTGACACCGGCAACGGCGGTATTACCGACGAGCAGCTGCGTCAGTATCTGGAGGAGCTGCTTGGCCAGCAGGGCCAGGGTCAAGGCCAAGGCTATGGCCAGGGTTTCTAACGAGCCGTATTGCACATATCGAAGCCAGAGGGGCTGTCCCGCCAACGCGGGACAGCCCCTCTTTTCGCGATGATCCCTTGGAGACGGAGGAAAACGGATCATTTAGAACTGGCAAGGGCATGGTTTAATCGCGCGATCCACCCCAGTCTGGCGGCTGCCGATTCGGTGCGGTTCGAAAGGGTTATTCGGCGCCATGGTGACCGGTGGTACTCTTGTATCCGTTTGAAATCGAGCGAAGGAGTGCCGCTATGGAGCAATCGAGCCTGTTTGGTGACGGCGTGGACATCGATACCGAAACGCCCGCGAGCGTGGATGCCGCCGCACCGGCCGATGCCCGTGCCCAGGCGGCGGCGCGTGCGGCCGAGCTGCGCCACGAGCTCGATTACCACGCCTATCGCTACTACATGCTCGATGCGCCCGAGATCACGGACGCCGCCTTTGACAAAATGCTCGTTGAGCTGCAGGAAATCGAGGCGACCTACCCCGACCTGGTGACCCCCGACAGCTATACCCAGCGTGTGGGCGGCTACGTGAGCGAGCAGTTTACGCCGGTCACGCATATGGCACGCATGTACTCCATGGACGATGCCATGGACCTGGACGAACTCGACGCGTGGCTCCAGCGCGCCGAGGATGCGCTCGGTGCCGGCAGCGTCACCTATACCTGCGAGCTTAAGATCGACGGCCTGGGCGTGGCCCTTACCTACCAAAACGGCACCTTCGTACGCGCCGCCACGCGCGGCGACGGCACCACGGGCGAGGACGTGTCGCTCAACGTGCGTACCATCAAGGATGTGCCCATGCACCTGTCCGAGCCTGCGCTCGCCCACATGGGTGCCGACCGCGAGCGCACCATTGAGGTGCGCGGCGAGGTCTACATGCCCAAGGGCAGCTTTGTGCGTCTGAACGACGAGGCCGATGCCGAGGGCCGCGACCCCTTCGCCAACCCGCGCAACGCCGCCGCCGGCAGCCTGCGCCAAAAGGACCCCAAGGTCACGGCGCGCCGCGACCTGGCTACCTTTATCTACGCCATTGCCGATACCGATCCGCTGCACGTCCACAGCCAGCGTGAGTTTCTCGACTGGCTGCGCAGTGCCGGCTTTAGCGTCAACCCCAACGTGGCACGCTGCGCCACGCCGGCCGAGGTCCACGAGTTCTGTGCCCAGGCCCTCGAGCATCGCGGTGACCTGGACTACGACATCGACGGCGTGGTCGTAAAGGTTGACAGCTTCCAACAGCAGCTCGACCTGGGCTTTACCGCCCGTGCGCCGCGTTGGGCCATCGCCTTTAAGTTCCCGCCCGAGGAAAAGCAGACCGTCCTGCGCGAGATTCGCATCCAGGTGGGCCGCACCGGTGTGCTCACGCCGGTCGCTGAGTTCGACCCGGTGACGGTCGCCGGCTCCACCATCGCGCGCGCCACGCTGCACAACATCGACGAGATCCGCCGCAAAAACGTGCGCGAGGGCGACACTATCATCGTGCACAAGGCAGGCGACGTGATTCCCGAGGTCGTGGGCCCCGTGCTCGACAAGCGCCCGGCCGACAGCGTTGACTGGCAGATGCCCGAGGCCTGCCCCGTGTGCGGCAGCCCCGTGGTGCACGAGGACGGCGAGGTGGCCTACCGCTGCGTGTCCATCGACTGCCCCGCACAGCTCAAGGAGCGCCTGCTCCACTGGGTGAGCCGCGGTTGCATGGACGTGGACGGCCTGGGCGACGAAATCGTCGACAAGATGATCGCCGCCGGCCTTATCCACGATGTCGCGGACTTCTACCAGCTCACAGTCGACGACATCGCCGGCCTGGACACGGGCCGCGTGTATGCCAGCTCCAACAGCAAAAAGGGCGTCAAGAAGGGCGACCCCATTCCGGTGGGCCTCAAGACGGCCGAGAAAATCATCGCCGAGCTCAACAAGTCTAAGAGCCAGCCGCTCGGTCGCGTGCTGTTTGCCTTGGGTATCCGTCATGTGGGCAAGAGTGTGGGCGAGGTCATTGCCGAGCGATTCCTGTCGATTGACAAGCTCATCTTGGCGAGCGAAGAGGACATCGCCGAGTGCGAGGGCATCGGTCCCAAGATTGCGGCGAGCGTCAAGCAGTTCCTGGCCGTGCCCGAGAACCTTGCCGTGCTGGAACGCCTGCGCCAGGCGGGCCTGTCGCTCGAGGTCGACTTGGGCGCCGCGCACGCGCAAGCCGCAGCCGACGCTGGCGTGGCAGGCGAGCTTGCCGACGCACAGCCACTCGCGGGTCTGACCTTCGTGCTCACCGGCACACTCGTCAACCGCACCCGCGACGAGGCGGGCGCGGCGCTCAAGGTGCTTGGCGCCAAGGTCTCGGGCAGCGTATCCAAGAAGACGAGCTATCTAGTCGCCGGCCCCAAGGCGGGCTCCAAGCTTACCAAGGCCGAGCAGCTGGGCGTACCCGTGCTGGACGAGGACGCACTCGAGCAGATCTTGGCTACTGGTCAGGTGCCGGAGGCGTAATGGATATCGAGAATCGCAATTGCTCGCAGGCGGAAGGGCGCGCGAGGCATTCCCAAGTGCAGGCAAAAGAGCGCTTAATGATGCGAATTTGCGTTGCCGAGCGCGAGCGCGCGGCGGGTGCATCTCGCGATGCCTTTGAGGCGTTGACCGAGTTAGAGGCGAGGCTCGGTCTAGCCTAGAGAGACCGGCACCGTGATCTGCGTCACGTAGGTTGCTGGGTCGTCGCTGATGATGTCGTCGATAAGGGCGATTTCGCGTTGCCCCGCTACGCCACCAGCTTGTCAAAAGCCCCGCGGCGGTTGAGCGCGGTAAATGCAATCACGCAGATGACCGCCGACAGAATCGAGCCGCACGGCGAGGCGATACCCATGGGGAACAGCGTGCCGGAATAGGCGTTCGACAGCAGCCACGCGCCCGGCACGCGAATGAGTACCACGGCCAGCACGTTGTGCGCAAAGCCGATGTAGCTCTTGCCATACGCAGCGAAAAAGCCGCTAAAGCAAATGTGGATGCCGGCAAAGATTGCATCGAAAATATAACTGTGCATATAGCCGGTACCGGCCGCGACCACCGCGGGGTCCTTGGCAAAAAAGCCAATAAACGCCGGCGCCACCAGCCACATCAGCACCGTGATCAGGCAGCCGTACACCACCGAGATCGTCATGGCGTCCTTGAGTACCTGACGCGCGCGGTCGCCCTTGCCCGCGCCGGCGTTTTGCGCCGTGAGTGCGCTGACGGTGGCACCCATGGAACTCGGCACAATGAACAAAAAGCTGATCATCTTCTCGACCAGGCCCACGGCGGCGGCGTCGACCAGACCGCGGTGGTTGGCGATGACGGTGATAAACATAAACGCCACCTGGATGCAGCCGTCCTGCACGGCCACGGGCACGCCGATCTTAAGAATGCTGCCGAGCACCTCGGGCTGGGGGCGCAGGTCGCTGCGCTTAACGTGGATGTTTGTGCGACGGCTCTTGAGCCACACGAGCGCGAGGGCAACGCTGGCTGTCTGCGCGGTCACCGTGCCGAGTGCCGCGCCCACGGGGCCGAGCCCCATGTGGCCGATAAACAGAAAATCAAGCGCGATATTAATGATGCACGCCACGCCGATCACGTACATGGGCGAGCGCGAATCGCCCAGGCCGCGAAAGATGGCCGAGAGGATGTTGTATGCGGCGATAAAGGGAATGCCTACAAAGCAAATGCGCAGGTAGGCGGCAGTGCCTTCGACCGCCTCGGCCGGCGTGCCAATGAGTGCCACGATCTGCGGGCACAGTGCGAGCAAGACAGCGGCCAGCACCACCGAGACGCCCATAAAGAGCGTAATGGTGTTGCCGATGGCGGTCTCGGCGCGGTCAAACCGGCGCGAGCCCACAGCGTGGCCGACGATGACCGTCGTTCCCATGGCCAGGCCCACGAGCGTCACGGTAATGATATAGAGCGTCTGCGCGCCATTGCCCACGGCGGTGATGCCGGCGGCGCCGCTAAACTGTCCCATCATGTACAGGTCGGCCATGCCGTAGAGCATCTGCAAAAAGTACGAGAGCATATAGGGCAGCGCAAAGACCGCGATGGTCTTGAGGATATTGCCGCGTGTGAGGTCGTGTTCCATGGGCGGGGCACTTTCTGGCTTGGGTCGTTTACGTACCAGTGTAGTGAAAACCCTACAACGATTGTAGAGTCAAGGTTTGTGTTGGCGGCGGGGCGAAAAAGCCGCGCTCGCGTTTATTTCTAATTGAATACGGACGTGCGCCCTGCGAGCATAAAGCCTGCGCCAACCTTGCAGAAATCGATTTCGCATCACTTGACACCGCCGCACGGCGCGCCATAATACGTGGGTTTGCGAACAACGTTTGATGGGGGATGAACCTGCGTGCGCAATCTCAAGATTTTGTTTTCCTATCTGGGGGCATACCGCCGCGATGCCATGCTCGGCGTGCTCTTTGTGACGGCCGAGACGGCGCTCGAGCTGTTTATCCCGGTCATCATGGCAAATATCATCGACGTGGGCGTGCCCGCGGGCGACATCAACTATATGCTGTTGCAGGGCACGTATATGTTGATATGCGCCGCATGTTCGCTGGTACTTGGCTTGGGCTATGCGCGCACGTCTGCCCGCGTTGCCTCGGGGCTGGGCGCTAACCTGCGCGAGGCCGAGTATCGCAAGATCCAGACGCTCGCTTTTGGCAATCTGGACAACTACGACGCCAGCTCGCTTGTCACACGCATGACCACCGACATCACCGTGATTCAAAACGCCATCGGCAACGGTTTTCGTCCCATGGTGCGCGGTCCCGTGACGCTTATCGTCGGCTTGGTCTATGCGCTGGTGCTGTCGCGCCCGCTCGCCACCGTTTTCGCGATCATCCTGCCGGTGCTGGCGATCGTACTGGGCGTTATCACCTATCGCGTCAGTCCGCTCTACCGCCAACTCCAGACCTCGATGGACCACCTTAACGGCGTGGTGCAAGAGGACCTTACCGCCGTGCGCGCCGTGAAGGCTTACGTGCGCGCCGAGCACGAGTGCGACAAGTTCGACACCGTCAATACCGAGCTCGCCGGCACGGCGACCAAGACCTTCGGCACCGCTGTGCTCAACCTGCCGGTGTTCCAACTCTCGATGTACGTGGCTGCGCTCTCGATTCTGTGGATTGGCGGCCGCATGATCATCGAAGGTCGCTTGGGCGTGGGCTCGCTCACGGGCTTTATGAGTTATGTGCTGTTGATCATGAACTCGCTCATGATGATTTCCAACGTGTTTTTGCTGCTCACGCGCGCTCTCACGAGTGTGGGCCGTATCGCAGAGGTGCTCGATGAGGAGCCCTTTATCGCCAACCCTGCGGGAGACCTCGCGACTGCGGCGCCAGCGGACGGCAGTATCGAGTTTCGCGACGTTTCCTTTAAATACCGCGCGGACGCAGCCGAGGATGTGCTCGAGCATATCGACCTTCGCATCGAGAGCGGCTCGACGGTGGGCATCCTCGGCGGCACGGGCTCGGGCAAGAG
>UQQL01000087.1 GCA_900543275.1 uncultured Collinsella sp.
GGCGGAAAGCGGCGCGATGCCAAAGCTCATGAGCCACGTGGCGAGCGGATCGGACAGGCTCGTCGAGGCGACGGCGGACGAGGCGAAGCCCACGAGCGTGATGGCGACCTGGATGGTAGCCAACAGCTGATCGGAGTCGGCGGCGAGCTGGACGGCGCGCTCGGCGCGCTTATCGCCCTCCTCGGCATCGTGCTCCAGCACGGCGCGCTTAGCCGTGGTGAGAGCCATCTCGGACATAGAGAAGTAGCCGTTGATGAGGGTCAAAACGAGGGTGGTGATAAGGGAGATGGTTATGTCCATCGGGAGTTTCTCGAACCTCCAAGATTCGGGACGTTGGGTAGTAAGCGTAGGTGACGGATAGGGCAATTGCGCCGGTCGCCCGTGCGAGCGGGGCCGTGGGCGCGGTCGCTAGATTACGAAGAGGATCACCGCCATGAACTGGAAGATGCTGCCGGCGAGCACCCACAAGTGGAAAACACTGTGCAGATAGCGCACGTTTTTGGCGATATAGAACGGCACGCCCGCGGTGTAGCACACGCCGCCGACGGCGAGCAGGGCAAGTGCCACGGGGTTGAGCAGCGCCACAAGTTCGGGCAGCTTAAAGACAACGAGCCAGCCCATCAGCAGGTAGACCAGGCCGCTTGCCCAGTGCGGTTGACGCTCGCGCATAAAGCACTCGAGGGCGATGCCGATAATGGCGATGGCCCATACGGCAAAGAACAGCACGGCGCCGCCGTCGTTTGCGAGCGTGATGAGGCAAAACGGCGTATAGCTGCCGGCTATGAGCAGGTAGATGCAGCTGTGGTCGATGATGCGGAACACGCGCTTGGCGCGCGCGGGTTGAATCGCATGGTAGAGCGTGGAGGCTAGGTATTCGAGAATAATACTGGCGCCGTAGACGATTGCCGCGGCCATGTGGGCCGGGCCACCGCCGCGCAGTGCAGCGAATACGATCAGGAGCACCAGACCCGCGATACCCAGCAAGCAGCCGACACCATGGGTGACGGAGTTCATGATCTCCTCGCCCACCGTGTAGTGCGGAACGGCCGCGGCCTTGGGTCGCGGCTTGGAACTGTCGCTCGAATCGGACATGCCGGTTACATCCTCCAACGTAAAGAGTTCTCAACACTATATCAAAGCGTCTGGGTGCGTGCGAAATTTGCACCATACGTGACCCTTTGTTTACCCATTCTTTGCCTGTTGACGCATCAACGGCGAACGTCCATAATGCGCTTGCATTAAATGTTGATGCATTAACATCTTATAGGAGAATACCGCATGGCTCAAAACGCACATTCCCATCGAAAGCTCAAGATAGCCGGCATCGTTGCACTGGTGCTCGTTGTCGCGCTGCTGGGGTTTGCCGGCAACTTCTTGTTCGACTTTGCCCTGAATCCCCAAGCGCCCTACACCATGAAGATGATGCAGGACGGCAAGGACGCCGAAAAGGGCGAGCAGATTGACGCCGAGGAGGGCGAGGCACGGGCGTGGTTTAAGGAAAACCGCGAGAGCAGCAGCCTCACCGCGGACGACGGGACCGAGCTTGCCGCCTGGTATTTTGCTGCGTCGGAGAGCACGCACGACTACGCCGTCTGCCTGCATGGATATACCAACGAGCCCATCGGTATGGCCCGATACGTCAAGCGATTCCACGACCGCGGCATGAACGTACTCGCACCCGCCGCCCGCGCCCACGAGCGCTCCGGCGGCGACTATATCGGCATGGGTTGGCCCGAGCGGCTCGATGTCGTTGCATGGATTGGGCGGATCGTTCAGGCTGACCCCGAGGCGCGCATCCTGGTCTTTGGCGAGTCGATGGGTGCGGCAACCGCCATGAACGTCGCGGGGGAATCTTTGCCGTCCAACGTGAAATGCATCATCGAGGACTGCGGTTATACGAGTGTTTGGGACGAGTTTTCCCTGCAGCTCAAGGATGTATTTGGGCTGCCCAGCTTTCCCTTGCTCGATGTAGCAAACTTGGTGTGCAACGTGCGCGCGGGCTACGACTTTCATGAGGCAAGCAGTGTGGAGCAACTCAAACACGCGACGGTTCCCATGCTGTTTATCCACGGCGACCAGGACACCTTTGTGCCGTACAGCATGCTCGACCAAAACTACGACGCGTGCGCCAGCAAGGTCAAGCAAAAGCTCACCATCCATGGCGCCACCCACGCCAAGAGTGCGCAAGTTGACCCCGAGCTCTACTGGAATACGGTCGACGACTTCCTCGACGAGAATTTTTAGGCAAATAGTACGGTTTACTGATCTATCTGACGCCCCAGCACTTCCGAAAAGCCGCCCGCGAGCTTTGTGCTCGAGGGCGGCTTTTGCTCAACTAACGCTACAAAAGCGCTTGATATGTCCAATAACTAGATGCTATTTGACCTCGATGAGCTCGTACTTGCTCGTGCCCAGGCCGATCTTCTCGGCATGCGCGATGCACGCGCGCCAGTCGGTGTCGGGATGCGTGATGCAGAAGGGATCCTTGGCCTGCTCGCCCTCCAGATGCTCGTGATTATACTCCATCTTGGCCGCGCTGTCGGTAAGCTCGGTGTTAGGCAGCGGCTCGGACGCCAGGACGGCGTCGGCGCAGGCCTGGTCGATGGCGACCGGGTCGAAGCTCGCGAACATGCCAATGTCGTTGACGATGGGCGTGTCGTTTTCGGGGTGGCAGTCGCAGTTGGGGCTGATGTCCATGGCAAGCGAGATGTGGAAGCTGGGGCGATCCTGAACAATGGCCTTCGTGTACTCAGCGATCTTGTAGTTGAGCACGTCGGCCGCGGCATCATAGTCGGGCTTGATGCAGTCCTGGTTGCACGCCGCAATGCAACGGCCGCAGCCCACGCAGCGATCGTGGTCGATAGCGGCGACGTGAACCGTACGGGTGTTGCCGTTGGCAAGCTCGCGCTCACGCGTACCGTCAAACGTGATGGCGCTGTGCGCGCATATCTTCTCGCAGGCACGGCAACCTACGCAGTTGGTGGTATCGACGCTCGGCTTGCCAGCGGCGTGCTGCTCCATCTTGCCGGCACGGCTGCCGCCGCCCATACCCAGGTTCTTCATGGCACCGCCAAAGCCGGCCTGCTCATGGCCCTTAAAGTGGGTGAGGCTGATCACGATGTCGGCATCCATGAGTGCCTGACCGATCTTTGCCTCGCGCACGTACTCACCGCCCTCGACCGGGACGAGCGCCTCGTCGGTACCCTTGAGGCCGTCGGCGATGATGATCTGGCAACCCGTGGCATACGGGGTAAAGCCGTTCTGGTAGGCGGTGTCGATGTGCTCGAGCGCATTTTTGCGGCTACCCACATAGAGCGTGTTGCAGTCGGTAAGGAAGGGCTTGCCGCCCAGCTCCTTCACGACGTCCGCGACGGCTCGGGCGTAGTTGGGGCGCAAAAAGCCCAGGTTGCCCAGCTCACCAAAGTGAATCTTGATGGCGACAAACTTGTTCTCGAAGTCGATCTGCTCAATGCCGGCGCGGCGAATGAGGCGCTTGAGTTTGTCGAGCTGGCTCTCGCGAGCATGCGTGCGCAGGTTGGTAAAGTACACCTTAGCGGGTGCTGCGGGTGCAGTTGCGGTCATAGATATATCCCCTCGGTCTATATGGCGTTACAGACATAGAGGATGGTACCCGTTGAAGTGGGGTTGAAGTCAAGCACGGCCACTCATTGGGGACAGACTTAAATGAGTGCCGCCAGGGACAGTCCTTGCCAGTCCGGCCGGCGAGCCGGCGGATCGGCAAAGACTGTCCCCAACGACTAGTCATTTAAGAACGTCCCCAATTGCTACTCTTGCACCTTGAGGGCTTCGGCCAGGCCGACGCGCTTGATAGAGCGCGTGTGTAGCAGCGCCACGACCAGGTAGGTCGCAAAGCCAATGCCGACGCATGCAGCCATGGACCAAGCGGGCACGTAGATCTCGATATTGCCGTTGTAGGCGAGCAGCATCGAGCGGAAGATGGCCGTGAGCGAGCCAATAATGACCGGCAGGCTCAGCACGAGCGACGCCGCCACGCACAGCGTGATCGAGCGGATGTACAGATGCGAGATCTCACTATCGCGATAGCCAAAGACTTTCATGTAGCTGATCGAACGGGCGCTGTGGTCGATCACCGCTTTGGTCAGCAGGTACATAAACAGCAGGAAGATAAACACCGCGAGCCCGATCATCATTCCGATCATTTTGCTCATCATGCCGATGAACTGGTCACCCACGGCGCGCATGTCGTCGGGCGTGGTGTCGCCGGCAAAGTAACGAGCATCGAGGTCGAGCTTCTCGTTGCTCACATAGCCGTTAAAGTAGGCGGCATCGTTGTCGAACAGCTCGTTAAAGTCATCGATGCTCATATAGATGTTCATGTCCGACTTGGAGCCCCAGGCACAGTCCTTGCCCGCGTACTCAAAGGAATAATGCTCGCCCTCGTACTTGTCGCTGAGCGTGACCTTCTGGCCCTCGCTCCAGCCAAACTTATCGAGCAGACCGCCGCCAAAGACGACGCGGCCATCGCCGATGTTGAGGCCCTTCCAGTAGCGCGAATCGGACGAGATGCCGTAGACAGAAATCGTCTCCTCGCCATTACCGTCGCCACGGTCGTACTGCAGCTGGTAAACGGCATATTTCTCGGCCTGCGCGATTGCGCCCGCGCCGTTGTCGGTCGTATTGACCGGGTGGATATCGTCGTTGTCAGTGTCGATCTTAGAGGCCTTGTCGATCAGATCGATGGCCTCATCGCGGTTGCAGCCGAGGGCATCGGCAAGATCGTCAAGGCGCGCGTAGAGCGCATCCTTCTTGTCCTGGACCTTGGCAAGCGCATCCCGCGCTGCGGTCAGGCTCTCGGCAGACGGAGATGCGGTCGCGGCATCGGCTGCCGTCTGCGCCGCATCGGCCGCGTCGTCAAGCTCGTCATCGGCATCCTGGGCGGCGGAGAGCAGCGCGCCGTCAATCGACTGCAAGCGCTCGAGCGCCGCCCACTGCCCGCGCTCCTCGGCAGTACCCTCAAGCTCTAGCGGAGCCTTGAGCGTGTACTGGTGCTCGGCGACCAGGCTTGTCTCCAGGTTGTCCGCATAGTGCGTCATCGTGGGCAGGATCGCCAGGCCAAAGAGCAGCAGCAGCGAGGCAAACGCAATGCCCACGAAGAGCGTGGCGAAGTTGCCCAGGTTGCGCAGGAAGATGCGCAGGCGAAAGCGCGAGACAAAGCCCATGCGCTCCGGCAGCTGCAGGCCGCGCTTGGTGCCCGATTTGCCGCTCGCCTCGTGACGAAGGAACTGCAACGGCGTCTTGCCCATCTTGCGAAGCAGGCCCACCAGCGTGATGAGGATGAGCGCGGCAGCGGGAACCACGGCGCACTTCACAAAAATCTCCCAGCTCCAGTACACCTGGAAGGGAGGCAGGCTGTACGAACCGTAATAGAGGCCGCGCATGGGCTCGGTAAAGAACGCGACGCCGAGCGCGGTGCCCAAAAGCGCCGCGACCACGCCCACGATGGCGGGAAGTGCCAGGTAGTGCAGCACGATCTCGCGGCGGCGATAGCCGCTGGCGAGCAGCGTGCCAATGATGGCGCTCTCCTCCTCGATGGTGGCGTCGGTAAGGACCACAAAGACGAACGCCATGATCACGATGATAATGTTGAGCAGCGTCATCCACATCATGGAGTCGCCGTCTACGTCGTCGCGCGCGTAGCCAATACCCTGGTTGGAATCGGCGTCGATCAGATCGTCCACGCGCGCATCGGCATCGGTCAGCGCCTCGACCATATCCTGCTCCGCATCGATGCGATCCGCGGTGGGGAGGTCGCGATCGGTAAAAGCAAAGGAGTAGGTGTAGGCAGGTGCACCACCGGCATCCTCGAGCGCGGCAAAGCCGGCGTCGGTGACCTCGGCCACACCATAGGTGATGGTGTTCACCGTAAAGTCCGAATTGTTGAGGAACAGCGCCTGGCTATCGGGCTGGGTCATGATGCCGCAGATGGTGTAGGTGCGGCCCTCAAGCTCAACCTTATCGCCCACGACAAGGTCGTTGTTGGTGGCAAAAACGCGGTCGATAGCCACCTCATCGTCCGTCTTGGGCTGCTTGCCTTCGCAGTAGGACGCGATATCGACCTTGGTGCGGTGCGCATAGGTGCGCAACGTGCGCTTGGTGCCGTCGTCGCCGGCGGTCTTTTTGATGATGGCGTCGATGGAGAAATTCTTGTAGAGCGTGACGCCGCCGACGTCGTCGGCTGCATCCTCGGCTGC
>UQQL01000088.1 GCA_900543275.1 uncultured Collinsella sp.
ATACTCATGGAAAACCTCCCATTTCCCGATGTCCAAGAAATGGGAGGCAGTTCACAGGCACCTTTGTGGTGGTTTTTGTTTAAGCGCCGGCGATGATGAGGCTCGGGCGGGCGTCGTCGGCGGTCTCGGCGATAGAGGTGGCAACGGCATCGTCAGGGTCACGGTCCATCACGATGGCGTTGACGTCGGTCAGCTCGGCAAAGCGGTACATGCCCCGTCCGTTGACCTTGCTGGCGTCCATGAGGGCCACGCTTTGGCGGGCGGCGCCAATCATGGCCGTTTTGGTCTCGGCCATCTGGGGAAAGTCGGTGGTAAAGCCGCAGCGGGGGACGAAGGCGCCGGGGCACATGACGGCAAGGTCGGCGTGAACCACCTGCAGTGCCTGCATGGTAAGTGGGCCGTACAGATAGCGATGGCCTTTGCGCAGTGCCCCGCCCAGCATGACGACATCGACCGAGGGCATGCTCTCGTCGATGTAATCGGCAATGGTAATGTCGGCCGTGATGACGGTGATGCCGTCGCGCTGGTCGAGGAGCCGAACGAACTCGAGTGCCGTGGTGCCGGAGTCGACAAGCACCGTGTCGCCGTCGTTAACAAGCCTGATAGCGCTTTGGGCAATGGCTTGCTTGGCGGCAACGTTGACGTTGATGCGGCGATCCTGCGTGGAGACGGTTAGGCGTTTGTGGAGCGACACGGCGCCGCCGTGCGTGCGGCGCAACTTGCCGGACTCGGCTAGCGCGTCCAGGTCGGCGCGGGCGGTGACGGAGGATACGCCAAAGGTCTGGGCGATTTCTGCCACCTGCACAGAGGCGTTATGTTCAAGCATCTCCATGATGGCGGCGCGTCGCTCATCGGCGAAAGCTCGGGTTGTTGCGTGGGCCATAGCTGCTCCATCCTCAACCTAAATTTGCAGGAATTGTGTTGAGTCTATTTTCGTTCATTTTCTTTTTGAGCAAGTAAACGCCTTTCGATTACTTATCTTTTCTATAAAAGAAAGATGATTCGCTTGAAAACGGTAATGTCGGATAGGGGAATTTAGCCTGAATCCCTTCCGTTTGCTTTTCAAAAACGAGCGTTTTGGCCTGCGTGCTCGTGATATCTCGTGCATGCGACAGATGCGATTTTCATACAATGGGCGCAGCAAAACGCAAGGTAAAACGCCTTGCGGACACGTACGCCCGATGTCCAGATGCGGGCGAGGGAGAGGAGCAAACGCTCATGGCACTTGTTACCACCGAAAAGATGCTCAAGGACGCTCAGGCCGGCCACTACGCCGTCGGCGCGTTCAACGTCGAGAACCTCGAGTTTGTTATGGCTGTTCTGGCCGCTGCCGAGGAGACCAAGTCCCCCGTCATCATGCAGACCACCCCGGGCACCATCAAGACCGCTGGTCTGGACTACTTCTACGGCATGGTCAAGGCTGCTGCCGAGCGCGCTTCCGTGCCCGTTGCCCTGCACCTCGATCACGGCGACGGCTATGACCGCTGCATGCAGGCTTTCCGCACTGGCTACACCTCTGTCATGATCGACGGTTCGCACGAGTCCTTCGAGGACAACATCGCCCTGACCAAGTCCGTCGCCGATGCTGGCCGCGCCATGGGCGTGCCCGTCGAGGCTGAGCTTGGCAAGGTTGGCGGCAAGGAGGACGACGGTCCCGCGGTTGAGGGCGAGAGCCCCTACACCGATCCTGCCGAGGCCAAGGAGTTCGTCGAGCGTACCGGCTGCACTTCCCTCGCAATTGGCGTTGGCACCAGCCACGGTGTGTACACGAGCGATCCGCACATCGAGCAGTCCGTGGTCAAGGCCATCCGCGACGCCGTCGACGTGCCGCTGGTTCTGCACGGCACCTCCGGTGTGCCCGATGAGCAGGTTGCCGAGGCCGTGAAGAACGGCATCTGCAAGGTTAACTACGCTACCGAGCTGCGTCAGGCCTACACCAAGGGCTTCATGGCCTACATGGCCGAGAACCCCGCCTGCTTCGATCCCAAGAAGCCGGCCAAGGAGGGCATGCGTGAGATCACCGAGCTGGTTAAGATCCGCATGACCAACCTCAACTCCGTGGGCAAAGCAGAGTAACAGCAAGGGTACTCCGACTCAAAATAGATCCCGTGGAGGGATGAGGGCTTAGTTCACCAATCGTCCTCGGGCATGCAAAAAGCCTCGCTGCGCACTTCGTGCGGCGAGGCTTTTTGCCCCCTGCGGAAAGATTGGGGAACTAAGCCCTCATCCCTCCCAAGTTGACCTACTCGAGGTCGTCGCCCTTGTGGCGTTAGGTCTGAAAATAATAAGAAGCCTTCGCGCTGCGGAATGATTTTGGAAACTAAGTACGGGGACCCGCCCAAGCCGTCCTGCTCAATCGCCCTTGTGGCGTTGGGGCTGAAAGGGTGGGACGCGTGGGTTATTTGGTTGTTAGGGTTAGTAGGTCGTTGGGGGTTTTGAGGTTGTAGGTGGCGTTTGGGATATCTTGGTGTGATCCCCATGCTGCTCGGGCAAAACTGACCCCTGCTGAAGTTGCGCATTGTTCGTCGTAGACGGTGTCGCCAACGTAGACGACGTTGCCAGGATTCGCGCCCGCACGTCGGAGATATTCGAGCATGGGTGCGGGTGCGGGTTTATGTTCGGTTGTGTCTTCGACAAGGATGATGTGCTCAAAATACTTATCGAAACCAAGGGGTGCAATTTCTTTTGCGTATTCGTCGCGCGCACGTGAGGAGACGATGCCAAGTTTGCAGCCGCTATCGGCGAGTGTTGCGATGACTTCAAGCAAACCTGGAAACACGCTGATGGTGCTTTTAAAGCTGGCGGCAACTTGGCACCAGCGATCCAACGTTGCCTGCGAGTAGATCCCAAGTTTCTCAAGGGCGTTCTTGCCGGGTATGCCGAGGGCAAATTCAAGCTCGTGTCGGGGGAGCGTTTTGCCGGTTTCTTCTTGGATAATCTGGCCAAGCGATGACAGAACGCTTTCTTCTGTATCTGCCAATGTCCCATCAACGTCAAACACGATATAGTCAAAGTACTTCATATAGTAGCTCCTATCCGTTGTTTGCCTGCAAGTTTGATGCAGTGACAGAAGAAGGGCTAGCGGGATTTCTGCCTGGTACTATCGAGATTCTGCCTCGCTGCTCGATAGCTCGAAGGAGTGCATCCCATTTGTTCTTTAAATACCTGGCCAAGATGGCTTGCTGTCGCAAAGCCGCATTGGCGCGCGACTGTCTGGACCGTTCGCGTGGTGTGTGCCAAAAGTTCGCAAGCACGGTTTACGCGGTATGCGCGCAGATATGCCGCCGGGGTCGTTCCTGCGCAAGCTTCGATAATGCGGTAACACTCTCTTTCGCTTACGCCGGCTACAGATGCCATCTGGGGCACATCTATAGCGGCTGCATAGTTTGCGCGGATATAGTCCAGGATTGCCTTGAACTGTACGTCGCGGTTGGTCATCCAAGAGGCGTTGTCGGAGGAAAAGAGCGGTTCGGCCTTGGCGTAAATCTGAATCCAGAGCTCTGACAAGCTATTCCGAAGCGCCATCTCGTTCTGCGGCCGTTGAAGGTCGTGGTTAAAGGAACTCTTTAGCAAATCGATAAAGGGCATATCGTCGGGGTTGGTGGGCGACCATTTGAGCACATCGACGCCTCGACATTGCAGCAAAGGATTGATATAGCGCTTTTGAAGGCGTCCCGCGGGATCGCCGAGCATCGACGGCTGAAAGATATGTAACATTTGAATGGCTGGTGCCGAATTGGGTGATTGCAGCGTGCTGTGCAAAACGCCGCCGTTGATAAAGCCGGCGGACCCTTCCTCAAAGCGTACGTGCTCATGAGCCGCGTGCGTTCGATAGTCAATCGCTCCCTGCTCCATGTAGAAAAGCTCAACTTCGGAATGCCAGTGCCAGGGGACGGAATTGCCCGGATAGCGAGCGAATTCTGCGCGTTCGGCAATATAGGGCCAGTCTTCGGCGGTCTCGGGAAACGCTTCCTCGCGTCCTCCGCGGTGCAATTCTATGTGATCCATGTTTCGCATGGCATCAGTATAAAGCGCGATGGGCTTAGATTGCTCTTGCTTGTTCGGGGAACGCCTTGTCTAGGCATGCTTGGAGCTTTTCGAAGGATGCTCGTAAGTTGAGGCTCTGATCGGCTGAGCGCTTGGTTTTTGTGGTGGGGGAGTCGAGGAGACCGTTTCTCTGTGTCGGGGGGAAGGAGAAAAGGTTTGCATGTTTTAGGGATGGCTGCTGTGTTGCGTCATTGGAAGAATGCATGCTTATGCGGCCTCCTCGATGTCCACCAAAAGGTTGCGCTCGGGGTTTGCTGCTAGGTCCCGTGCGCTGGCAGTATTATGCCGCGGCTGCCGCAAAGAAGCGCTAAAGAAAGGCTTAACCTGGTTTGGTGTTACGATGAAACTGCAGGTCAGAGGTATCGAGTAACACTCTTGAAAGGTTTTGAGCTTAAGGGCTTTCTAAGGTTTGTGACGTGGATGTGGCGCGGACGTGCGGAGCGTGTGAATGCTCGCTGTTAGCGCTGCGGCTCTGTGGCGCGCACCTGCTCGATGACCTTTTCCATCGTGGCGTCGATGCGGTCTTTTTTGAGTTCGCATTCCCAGATGGTTATGGGCGTCCAGCCCATTTGAGTGAGCGCTGCCACAGCAGCACGGTCGCGCTCGACGTTGCGACGGAACTTTGCCTCCCAAAACTCAACGTTGCGCTTGGGCTGGCTTGGGTTGCACTTGGGGCAGCGGTGCCAAAAGCAACCGTTGACGAAGATGGCGATCTTGCGGCCGGGGAAGGCGATGTCGGGCTTGCCGGGTACCTTCCATTCCAAACGATAGCCCGTAAGGCCCGCGGCCCGTAGGCGCTGACGTACGAGCAGCTCGGGCTTGGTGTTGGCGCGCTTGTTGCCCTTCATGGACTTTTTGATGGCGGCGCGACGGCGGACCAGTTCGCGCTCGTCAGCGGAGAGGTCCGAGGTATCGATGCCGTCGAGCAGACCGGGCTTGGGACGCTTTTTGCTGCGGCGTTTAGGTGCGCGCTTGGGTTTGGCGGAGGGTTTGTCGGCTGTGTTGGGCGCGGCGTCATCGGCAGAGCTTGTCTCAAGCCGATCTTCCTTCAACTCAATCAGAGCATCGATAAGCCCTTTGTCGGCGGGCATCCACTCCACCGTGGCAAGCGAGGTACGCGGAATCCAGCAGATATCGAGTTGGTGGTCATGCTTCTGGGGTTCATCGGATTCATCGGCTAGCGAGCAGTAGTAGCACTCCATGGAGAGATGGAAATCGGGGTAGTCATACTCAACGGTGTAGAAGTCACGCAGGTTGGTGACCTTCACCTGCAGCTCTTCCATGAGCTCGCGGCGCACGGCGTCTTCTGGCGTCTCGCCGCGCATGAGCTTGCCACCGGGGAACTCCCAAAGTCCCTGCATGTCGCCGTAGCCGCGCTGCACGGCCAGCAGCTCGTCGGATCCTTCCTTGCGAATGATCCCAGCGGCAACATGAACAGTCTTCAACAGGAGTCCTCTCTCAACATCAACACGTGACAGGCTAGCTATCCTTACCTTACGCAACGGTAAGGCAAGCGTAAGCCATATCGATGGTAGCCGACTCGGCTTCTTGCGACTATAGATGCCGTAGACTAATCGCAAGAAAGGACTCGGTATGCAAACCACGCACATGGCGACCCCGGTACTGGAGGTCGCGCATCTCGAAAAGGTATATGGAGCGCTGGGCAACGTGACCCGCGCGCTCAACGACGTCAGCTTTACCGTCAACCGCGGCGAATTCGTTGGCATCATGGGCGCCTCGGGCTCGGGCAAGTCGACGTTGCTCAACTGCGTCTCGACCATCGATAGCGCTACGAGCGGCACCATCCGCATCAACGGCCAGGACGTAACACGCATGAAGCAGGCCAAGCTCTTGCAGTTCCGCCGCGAGGAGCTGGGCTTTATCTTCCAGGACTCTAACCTGCTCGATACGCTCACGGCACGCGAGAACATCGCCCTGCCGCTCACCATCGCCCGTACAAACTCGGCGGAGATCTCGACCCGCGTGCAGGATGTGGCAGCGCGCCTGTCCATCAGTCAGGTGCTCGACAAGTATCCCTACCAGATGTCCGGCGGCCAGCAGCAGCGCGTTGCCTGTCTCTTATACACATCTCCGAGCCCACGAGACGCGTAGTAATCTCGT
>UQQL01000089.1 GCA_900543275.1 uncultured Collinsella sp.
TGTGTATAAGAGACAGGCGCGGGGGCCTGCGTGCCCTCGACTGCTCAGGCACTTGAGACCGCAAAGATTACCGCCCGACCCAATACCGGTTCGGGTAGCGACGTGGTCGGTGGCACCGAGACTCGTATCACTTGGGAGGTCCAGGCCGATGCCGATGAGGAACTGAGCGGTCTTTCGCTGACGTTTGTCGACGGCACGACCTTTGGTGCGGACGACACGCGTCTGACGATGCTCTCGGGCGATGACCTTATGGACCGTACGCCCATGAAGCCTACGTGCAAGGTCGACGGCCAGACGCTCAAGATCGATTTTGGCGAGACGGCGCCCGCCGGCGGTTATTTCCGTGTCGAGGTCTACGGCGTGACCTTCCCCGTCGAGGGCGGCGACGAGGCTTTTAGCGGCACCTACACGTTGGCTGACGGTTCAACCAAGAAGATCTCCAAGATTCCGTCGGTGGAGATCAAGGGCGTGACGGCATTCGATAACTTCCTGGCCGACCTTAAGGAGCAGCCGTGGGTCGAGGCATGGAATTCCAACATGTTCCTGCGCCTGTTCCTGAACCCGGTCATTTTGGTCCAGAGCCTGCCGATCGTCTTCAAAGGCTTCCTCATGTCGCTCTCGATCGTGCTCGTGGCGTTTCCGCTGGCAATTCCCTTTGGTTTCGCCCTGTCGCTCATGCGCATCTCCAAGTCGCGCATCCTGCGTTGTCTTGCCGGTATCTATGTGAATATCATTCGCGGTACGCCGGCGTTCCTGCAGATCTACATCGCGTTCTTTGGCCTGCCGCTGGCCGGCGTCAAGGTTGACGACTATGTGCTGGGCGTCATCGTCATGGCCATGAACTCGTCCGCCTACCTGTGCGAGATCTTCCGTGCCGGTATTCAATCGATCCCCAAGGGCCAAAACGAGGCGGCTCGCTCGCTGGGCATGAACGCCTTCCAGACACTGCTCTACGTTATGATTCCGCAGACGTTCCGCAATGTCCTGCCTACGTTGACCAGCGAGTTCATCCTGCTTTACAAGGATACGTCGCTGCTCGCGGCCGTGGGCGTGGTCGAGATCGTCATGAACGCCCGCACCATCGTGGCAACGACGGGCTCCATCACGCCGTATGTGGTTGCCGCCCTGTTCTACCTGGTCATCACCCTGCCGCTTGCTCGCTTGGTGAGCGGTCTTGAGGCGAGGCTTCTGGGTACTGCCGAAACCAAGAAGAAGCGTCCCACCAAGAGCGCCGGACAGGTTGTCGCGACGCCCGCCGACCATATCGCCGGTCTGTAAGGAGGTTCTATTATGAGCGAAACCAATAACTCGAACGAGGTCGTCGTCAGCATCAAGAATCTCCAGAAGGCCTTTGGCGACAACGTGGTCCTGCGCGATATCGATCTGGATGTGCACAAGGGTGAGGTCGTTGTGGTCTTGGGCCCCTCGGGCTCGGGCAAGTCGACGATGCTTCGCTGCATCAATCGTTTGGAGCATCCCACGAGTGGCTCGATTATCGTTGAGGGCGTGGATGTGTGCGCCAAGGGTGTCGACCTCAACAAAGTGCGTACGCACCTGGGCATGGTCTTTCAGCAGTTCAACCTGTTCCCGCACCTGTCGGTCAAAAAGAACGTCATGCTTGCGCAGCAAAAGGTGCTCAAGCGCAGCAAGGAAGAGGCCGAGAAGATCGCCGTCGAGGAGCTCACCAAGGTCGGTCTGGCCGAGCGCATCGATTTTATGCCGAGTCAGCTTTCGGGCGGTCAGCAGCAGCGCGTGGCCATCGCCCGCGCCCTGTCGATGAATCCACACGTGATGCTCTTTGACGAGGCCACGTCGGCGCTTGACCCCGAGCTTGTCCGCGACGTCCTGGGCGTCATGCGCGACCTGGCACGTGACGGTATGACCATGATCGTGGTGACCCACGAGATGGGCTTTGCCCGCGATGTCGCCGACCGCGTCGTCTTTATGGACGGCGGCGTCATTGTGGAAGAGGGTACGCCGAGCGAGGTCTTCGACCACCCCAAGAGCGAGCGCACCAAGGCGTTCTTGGGCAATATCTCGTAGCGGCGCGTCGAAATTGTCGATATAACAAACGGGGATCGGATAGTATCCGGCCCCCGTTTTTGTTTGGGCATGAGCGACTGTTGTTGTGCGGTGCTCGGCTGTTAGTTGCCTTGCGACTTTCTGGCGGCTTCGTTAGGCCAGCTCCGCTCCCAGGGCCTTGCAGGCCGCCTCGCCCTCATCGTCGGGCGCATCGTAGCAGATGGTGGAGTCCACGACGTTGACGCCGGCCTCGTCGGCGTCGGCTTTCCAGTTATCCATCCACTCGCCCTCGGCCCACGAATAGGAGCCAAAGAGGACGACCTTCTTGTCGCCGAGGACTTCCTTGACCTCATCCCACATCGGCTGGAACTCGTCGTACTCGAGCTCCTCGGACCCCATGGCGGGGCAGCCGAAGGCGAAGGCGTCATAGTTGGTGACCTTGTCGGCAGAGAAGTCGGCGCAGGAGATGACCTCAGCCTCGGCACCCGCGGACGTGGCGCCTTCGGAGACGAGGTTTGCCATGGCCTCGGTGTTGCCCGTGCCGCTCCAGTAGACGACGGCGATCTTGCTCATGTTGAGTCCTTTCAGTTGTGCGGCAGGTTGCCGCGGCTTCTATGTTCTATCGGGTTGCCTGGGCAAGTTGCGCCAAGCTGCAGCCCTGCTGATAGACAAAGGTGAGGTATTGAGTGCAAGCGCGGTAGGCGTCAAACATCGCAAGCGCTTGCTCGACATTCGTGTAGACCTTCCAGGCCCCAAAGACCTTGTAGTTCTCGCCGCGCTGGACGATAAACTCGTGCACGTCGTCGTAGGGATATCCAAGGAAGTAGCCTATTTCGTGCGGAAACTCGCAGGTGCAGTCGTTGCTGCAGCTAGCTTGCTGGGGTAGTGCGCATCGAGTCTGGCTACAAGCGCATTCCGCGACGTTATTGCTCGCGAGCGTGATGCGTGATGCCAAATGCACAAGGCATGTCGAAAGGTCTCTCGTGTCGTAGCCTTCCGAGGCGAGCGCTGTTTGGGCGCGAGGGTCTGCGAAATAGGTGGCGAGGCTTTTGGCTCGGTACACGTACACGAGTGCTCCGCAGGGCCGCCAGACCAAAACACTCAGGTGGATGCCGAGCGGGTCAAGCTCGCGATTGCACTGGGCGATAACGTTGAGCAGGCGTGCTCGACGTTCTGCGATGGTTTCGGTTGTGGTCGAGCCGTTCCCGTGGGCGTAGGTGCCTGGATAGGTAAAGAGCGATGCCGGCTTGATGCCCGCGAGCGTGGGAGAGCAGTTGCGCACGACCGCTGCCTGAAACGTTGGGATATCTATGGTTCGAGTCACGGCGCTCCTTACGGATCTAAACTGTTAGCCTAGGAAAACTTATACACGAAAGTAAGCCATGGTCAACAAAAAAGTTTGAAGAGGGAAACTAATTGACCGAACAGACATGATTTTGGGTTAAGATGGGGACACCCCATGGGGGTATCTAGATAGTGCTACTTGAAAGGGGAGCGCATGAGTGACTTGCTCAACCCTGCGAATCTCATCGTGCTGGCCGTCATTGCCGTCGGCATGTTTTTTGGACTGCGTCGCATTGCCGCTTCGACACACGGGAAGAGTTGCTGCAGCGATGGTACGAGCGGCAAGAAGGCCAAAAAGGTTGTTGTGGTGGATACCGATGCGTCACACTATCCCTATAGCGATGAGCTGCTCATCGGCGGCATGAGCTGTGACGGCTGCGCTCAGAACGTAGCCAATGCCCTCAATGCGCTGGATGGCGTGTGGGCAACGGTGACGTATGCGGACCACACGGCACGCGTGCGCTCTAAGCAGCCGGTTGATCGTGGTGTCCTCGAGACGGCCGTGAAAGATGCGGGCTACTACGTCATGACGCTGTAAGCGCCGCCCTGGATGCGCTTCCTTGGCTAGGCTCGTCCGCGCAGTTCGATGTCTTGGATGTCGTCGAAGTTGATGGCGATGTCTCGGAGCTTGAGGAGCTTGAAGGCGGGGAGCGCCTCGTCGAGGATGCCGGTGCGGCTGCGATAGCCGTATGTATCGTAATAGTTGACACGAACCAAGTCGCCACGTTTGAGACCCTCGAGCTTTTTAGAAAGTACGAGGGCTTTTTCTTCCGTGAGCTCACGTTTTGGCTCGACGGTGATTTCCTGCTTGCGCACGAGTTCGTAGTATCCCGTGAGGGCGGCAAAGGGCATAAACTGTGCGGCGCGGTTGGCGCGCACGGCACCGTTGGCAGTGAGCTTGGGGTCGGCGGCGCGGCGTCTGCCCTCGGGGTCCGCCAGGCGCTCGAAGGCGGTCGGCGGGCGCACGGGCTGCTGCTTGGGTTTAGGCACGATGTCCTCCAACTTGGCCGTTGCGTTCGCGCGCGGTGGCGCCGGCGGTAAAGCTTAATCCCTTGACGAGCGCGTTCTTGCCGTACTTGCCTTTCACGGCCAGGACGGCGCGCGCCAGGTCGCGCTCGCGCTCATCGGCCTCGATATCGCTGAACAGATCGATGGTGGCAAATTCCTCGGGCATGAGGTTGCCAAATCCCAGGTTGATGCGCTTGACCGGTCGTTTGGGATCGACTGTTTGTGCCCAAAGGTCATCGAAATACCCCATGATCTTCTTAAACGAATTAGTGCGCTCGGGCAGCTTTCGCGAGGCGTTGGAGTGCGCAAAGAGCGCGGCATAGCCACCACGCGGTTTGCCGCCGTGTTCGCCCACAAAGATGCCATCGATTGCCTGCGCTTCGCGCACCAGACGACGCCTTTCGTCATCGCGCTGGACGGGCTTGGGAGCACGGGGCGCGAGCTCGGGGCCGGCAGTTGCGGTGGGTTCGATGCTCGATGTACTCGAGCGCAGGTGTCCGCAGCCGTCTATATACTGCGCCGTGCCGCTGACGTTGAGCCGGCGTATGTCGGCGCGCTCGCTTGCATAGCCCACAAAGAGCGAGATGCTGTCGCACACCACGTGCTTGTCGATCAAATCCAGCACGGCGGCATCGACCATTTCGCGCAAGACGGTGTAGGCCTGCTCGTAGGCATAGCCCTTCGAGAGCACCTGCCCCGTGGTGGTCGAGGTCGCTTGCGGGCGATAGGCTTGGATATCGGCGATGGTCGTTGGCTCGCGCCCAAAGGCGTGGTCGATAAGATATTCGGCATTGACGCCGAGCTCATCGTAAAGCAGGTTTTCGTCGAGCGCGGCGACACCCATCAGATCGTAGACGCCGTACTTTTCGAGGCGGGCTGCCACGCCGGGGCCGATGCCCCAGATATCGGTAATGGGACGATGAGGCCAGATCTCCTTGCGAAAGGTCTCGTCGTCGAGTATGCCGATGCGGCTGGGTACGTGCTTGGCGGTAATGTCGAGCGCTACCTTGGCCTGGAATAGGTTGGGGCCGATGCCGACCGTCGCCGTGATGCCGGTGCGCGCGAGGACCTCGTCGCGCAGCGTGCAGGCGAACCCTTCCGCATCTGTGTGATAGAGGTCCAGATAGGGCGTCACGTCGATAAAGCACTCATCGATGGAGTAGACGTGCACGTCCTGGGGGCTGACGTATTCCAGATAGATACCGTAGATTTTCGCCGACACCTCCATGTAATGCTGCATGCGCGGTACGGCCGTGATGTAGTCGATGCCATCGGGAATTTCGAACAGACGGCAGCGATTGCGTATCCCGAGGTCCTTCATGGCCTGTGTGATGGCGAGGCAGATGGTCGTGCGCCCGCGCGATTCGTCGGCAACGACCAGGTTGGTGGTGAGCGGATCGAGCCCACGGTCGACGCACTCGACGCTGGCATAAAACGTCTTGAGGTCGATGCAGATATAGGTGTGCTGCTCGTGCGCCATCCGTGTCCTTCCATCAAACACATGTTCTTATCGAATACATGTTCGATAATACCTGCTTGCGCGGACATCGTCAAAACCTGTCCCTCTTTGGCGGGTATGGTCGTGCGGTTGCATCGGGTTTTTTAACGCAGCTCTAAAGAGCGCGAAACAGCTCGGAAAACCTCGCTTCGTAGCATGAGTCTAACGATTGATACCGCCTATACGCACGGAAGGGTTGTGGGGATAATGGTCGACTATGGGTCTGTCTCTTATACACATCTGACGCTGCCGACGACGGAGAGAGTGTAGA
>UQQL01000090.1 GCA_900543275.1 uncultured Collinsella sp.
TTTTTCAAGCAGAAGACGGCATACGAGATGACGTCGAGTCTCGTGGGCTCGGGCAAGAGCTCGCTTGTGCAGCTGATTGCGCGCCTGTACGACGCCACCGAGGGCGCCGTGCTTGTGGGCGGACACGACGTGCGCGACTACGACCTGGCTACCTTGCGCGACGCCGTTGGCATTGTGCTGCAAAAGAATGTGCTGTTCACGGGTACCGTGCGTGAGAACCTGCAGTGGGGCAATCCACAGGCGTCGGACGATGAACTCCTCGCGGCTTGCCGCGCGGCGTGCGTGGACGAGTTCCTTGATCGCATCGGCGGGCTGGACGGAGAGCTGGGCCAAGGCGGCGCCGGTGTTTCGGGTGGCCAGAAGCAACGCCTGTGCATCGCGCGCACGCTGCTCAAGCATCCGCGCGTGCTCATTTTTGATGACTCCACCAGCGCGGTCGATATGGCGACCGACGCTAAGATTCGCGAGCACATCGCTCGGATTCCCGATACGACCGTGCTCATCATCGCCCAGCGCATCGCGAGCGTCATGGATGCCGATCGCATTGTGGTGTTGGACGACGGTCGTGTCCACGGCGTGGGTACGCACGAGGAACTGCTGGCGGGCGACAACATCTACCAGGAGATTTACGCCTCGCAGATGGAGTTTGCGGGGAACGCGGACGCCGCCGGAGGCAGTGACGATGGCTGCGCGAATGATCCGTTTTCCTCCGTCCCCAGCGGATCGACCTTGGAAGGGGGTGAGCGCCATGCCTAAGACCGCAGCCCAAGCACGCCCGGCCGACCTCAAGCGCACTGTGCTCCGCCTGCTCTCCTACATGGGGCATGCCAAGTTCTCGTTGCTCGCGGTGGGCGTGCTCGCCTCCGTCGCCGCCATCGCGAGCCTCGCCGGCACCTACATGGTGCGCCCCATCGTTAACGGTTTGGCCACGGGCGGGGAGGAACTGCTTGCCAAGCAGGTCATCCTGACGGCGATCATCTACGCCGCGGGCGTGCTCTCGGCCCTGGGCTACTCACAAATCATGGTGCGCGCGGCCCAACGCGTGGTGTCCGATATTCGCCGCGACCTGTTCGCGCACATCCAGACGCTGCCGCTCAGCTATTTTGACGGCACACGCTCGGGCGACATCATGAGCTTTTTCACCAACGACGTCGACACCGTCTCCGAGGCGCTCAACAACAGCTTTGCCAACGTGATTCAGGCCGCCATTCAGGTTGTGGGCACCACGGCCATGCTCATCATCCTCAACTGGCAGCTCACGATTATCACGCTCGTGTGCGATGCGGCCATTGTGCTGTATGCGCGCTACTCGGGCGCGCGCTCTAAGCGCTTCTTTGCCGCCCAGCAGGCATCGCTTGGCGACTTGGACGGATATATCGAAGAGATGGTCTCGGGCCAAAAGGTCATCAAGGTCTTTAACCGCGAGGCAGCGAATGTTGCCGGCTTCGCCTGCCGCAACGACGAGCTTCGCCGTACCGGCACCGCCGCCGTGAGCTATGCCAACTCCATGGTGCCCATGACCGTCGTGATTGGCTACGTCAACTATGCCATCGTCGCCGTGGCGGGCGGCATGCTCTGCATCAAGGGACTCGCCGACGTGGGCGCGCTTGCAAGTTACCTGGTCTTTGTACGCCAGGCGGCCATGCCCATCAACCAGTTTACGCAGCTGGGCAACTTTTTGCTCAACGCGCTGGCCGGTGCCGAGCGCCTGTTTGCCGCCATGGACCTTAAGCCCGAGGTGGACGAGGGCTACGTGGAGCTGGTGCAGACGGGCGGCGCCGCGTGGGCATGGAAGATTCCCGAGGGCCAGGGCGTGGGCGCGTACGGGCACCTGCATGATGTGGCTGCCGTTGATGAGTCGGGCCGTGCGGTGGCTGCCGACGGCACCGAGCTCACGTGCGGCTTGGTCCCACTTGCCGGCGACGTGCGCTTCCATGCCGTGGACTTTTCCTACGTGCCAGGCACCCGTGTGCTCACGGATCTCAACCTGTTTGCCAAGCCGGGGCAAAAGATCGCGTTTGTGGGCTCCACAGGCGCCGGTAAGACGACCATCGCCAACCTCATCAACCGCTTCTACGAGGTCGATGACGGCGAGATCACGTACGACGGCATCGACGTCAAGCACATTGCCAAGGCCAGCCTGCGCGGGTCGCTCGGCATTGTGCTGCAGGACACGCACCTGTTTAGCGGCACCATCGCACAGAACATCCGCTTTGGCAAGCTCGACGCGACCGACGAGGAAGTGCGCGCCGCTGCCGAGGCTGCCTGCGCGGATTCGTTTATCCGCCGCCTACCTAGAGGCTACGACACACCGGTCACGGCCGACGGCGCCAACCTGTCGCAGGGCCAGCGCCAGCTGCTGGCCATCGCGCGCGTGGCCGTTGCCGACCCGCCGGTGCTCATCTTGGACGAGGCCACTTCGAGCATCGACACGCGTACCGAAAAGCTTATCGAGCGCGGCATGGACCGCATCATGCGCGGACGCACCACCTTTATGATCGCGCACCGCCTGTCCACCGTCCGCGACGCCGACGCCATCATGGTCCTCGAACACGGCCGCATCATCGAGCGCGGCACCCACGAAGAGCTGCTCGCCCAGCACGGCGAGTACTGGCAGCTGGCGCATGGCTTAAAAGAGTTGGATTAACCCGTTCGAGCACGATGCTTTGACCTCTCCGTGCTCTTCACCTCGCCTCAAACCATCACAACATTCGACGTTTTTTGCCAAAAACGGGAAAAGCATCGAATGTTGTGATGGTTTTTCTACCACTCGACCGGGTGGAATCGCTTTCTTGCGCACGAAGGTGTGCGGACCCGTGGGCAGGGGAATAAGGTTGGTTATCCGACTCCATTGGAGGGCTCATGGGCCTGCCGATCGTCCTGTCCCATAAGACTGCTTGGCTGTACCACAACGTGGCGCGCCCGTCCGAGCCGCTCTCGCGAGCAAGCAGCCTATACGATGAGGACTCGCTTGCTAACGAGGCGGAGCCGACCGCGAGCCTGCCCAAATTGGGACTCCATGCCAATGGGCTGAGGGCTTCGACGGCAGTTGGGATCGTTATCGACTATCTGGTTTCGCTTGGTATTCCACGAGAAGAGCTCGATCATATCGATACGCTCGTTAACTTCGATTTTGAGCGCTCGACGCCGGCTGGATTTAGGTGCCACGTGTTTGGGGCGCCGGTACCCCCAGGCCATCTTATCGAGGTGGCGGAGGGCCTTCTAGTGGTTGATGAGGTCATGTGCTTTGTCCAAGCGGGTTCGTGGATGAGTGAGCCCGAGCAGTTGGAATATGGCTACGAAATCTGCGCCCGATACCATTTGAATCATCTGTCGACAGACGATTATGTCGAGATGAGGCAGAGATATACCGTTGCCGACATGATTGCCTATTGCAATGAGAACCGATCTCGTCAGGGGGCTATACGCGCGGCCGCCGTGCTCAGGCGCGTGTACGATGGCGCGCGGTCGCCCATGGAGACGGCCACCGCAATCATGGTCGTAGCAAAACGTTCTCAGGGCGGGCTAGGATACGTCAAGGTTGAGCTCAACCATCGGGTCGATGTTCCCAACGAGTTCAAGTATCTCGCAAAGGCCGGGTATTTCGAGATCGACGTATATGCGCCTGCGAGCGGTACGGGGATTGAATACAACGGCTCGGACCATCTTGATAAACAGCGCAGCGCGTCGGATGCGGAGCGCATGACCGTGCTGAGCGCGCTGGGCTTTAGGATGATCGTCCTCACCGGGACTCAGTTTGCCCACCAGCTGCAATTGCACCGGGCGATGAACGCCATCGCGCTCGCTATGGGTCTCAAGTGCGACCGGAGCGAGGCGTTCCAGAAACGGCAGAACGACTTGCGAGAATTCGTGATCCGGCACTGGGACGGCGGCCTTTAGGGGCGCTTTGGTCCTTCTACGGGGTGCCGTGGACAGGCAAACCATCACAACATTCGACGTTTTTCGCCAAAATCCGAAAAAGCATCGAATGTTGTGATGGTTTGCGTGCTGAGGATGGGCTTGGGAAGCCGGTTTTGCTCGAGGCAACCTGTCCTGTCGTACGGGTGTCGGCATGATTCTCTCGTGGGGTATTATGTTTTCCGAAGAATAAAACGCCGCGTGAGGGGAGGGCTGCGTGGACGGGCACGTGCAACATGACGGCTTTGGCCGCGATATCAACTACCTGCGCATTGCCGTTACCGACAAGTGCAATTTTCGCTGCATTTACTGCATGCCGGCCGATGGCGTGGCACCCCGCGCACACGACGAGCTGCTCAGCGCCGAGGAAATCGCCCGTTTTGTGCGCTTGGTGGCGGGGGAGGGCATTTGCCGCGTGCGCCTGACGGGCGGCGAGCCGCTGGTCAGCCGCCGTATCATTCCGCTCATTCGCGACATCCGCGCGATCCCGCAGATCGAGGACATCTCGCTTACCACCAATGGCGCCCTGCTGCCCAAGCTGGCACCGCAGCTCAAAGATGCCGGGCTTAACCGCGTCAACATCTCGCTCGACACGCTCGACCCTACGCTCTTTGGAAAGATCACGCGTCTGGGTCGACTCGAGCAGACCATGGCGGGTATCGACGCGGCGCTGGCTTGGGGCTTTGAGCCCGTTAAGGTCAACTGCGTTGTTGTGCGCCGACTCAACCAGGATGTGGCGGCCCTCGCGCGGCTGACCGTCGACCGCCCCATCCACCTGCGCTTTATCGAATACATGCCCATTGGCGACGAACACACGAGCTCGCATTGCGCTGTGGACCCGCATGCGCCCGCGCTCAATCCGGCGCTGTGGGATGCGAGCGATACCGTGCCGAGTGACGAGCTGCGGGCGCGCATCAATGCCGGGGCCGCCGCAACGGGGCTGGGCGAGCTCGAGCCGCTCGACATCAACGACGCTCCTGCCGGCGCGGGTCCTGCGCGCTATTGGCACTTTCCGGGCGCGGCGGGAACGGTCGGCTTTATTAGCGCCATGTCCAATCATTTTTGTGCGAATTGCAACCGTCTGCGCCTGACGGCCGATGGCAACGTGCGTCCGTGCCTGTTCAGCGATGCCGAGTATTCGGTGCGTGAGGCGCTGCGCCGTGGTGATGATATGCAGGTACTTTCGATTTGGCGCGATGCCGTGGCCCACAAACCGCAGGAACACGCGATAATTGAGGGCACGCAACGATTTATGTCCCAAATCGGAGGATGATCATATGGCCAAGAGCAGGTACGCCGATGCCACCAAGGCCGCTCGCAGGGCCGCGATGTCTGCCCACAAAGCCACGGCTGCGGCGAATACAGGCAACGCCGCCGTGCCCGCGCAGCCGACTTCCAGCGCTGCCACCGAGCCCGCCCGTGACGCCCGTCGCGACGAGCTGACGCACGTGGACGCCAAGGGCGAGGTACGCATGGTCGACGTGTCCGACAAGGCCGAGACCCATCGCATCGCCATCGCCGAGGGCACCATCCTCATGCATCCCGAGACGCAGGCCATGGTACTGCAGGACCGCGCCAAAAAGGGCGACGTGCTTGCCTGCGCGCGTGTGGCGGGCATTATGGCCATCAAACGCACGAGCGACATCATCCCCATGTGCCATCCGTTGCTCATTACCAAGAGCAAGTGCGACATTGCGCCCACCGCTCCGGCGGGGACGCCGGCCGAGGACGTGCCCGAGGGCTGGGCGCCGGCGCGCGTGGACGGGCAGGTTGGCTTTCACGTACTGGTTACGGCGGGCGTGACGGGCAAGACGGGTATCGAGATGGAGGCTCTGACCGGCGCGAGTGCCGCGTGCTTAACGATCTATGACATGTGCAAGGCCGTCGATCGCGGCATGGAGATCGTCGACGTGCGCCTGTTGCACAAGGAAGGTGGCCGCTCGGGCGTGTGGGATCGTGCAGAGCGTCAGGCCGCTGCTGTTGAGTCCGTGGCTGCCGACGGTGCCGCACCTGTCTCTTATACACATCTGACGCTGCCGACGACGGAGAGAGTG
>UQQL01000091.1 GCA_900543275.1 uncultured Collinsella sp.
TTCCGTGGCGGCAGCGTCGCGCGCAGCCGACCGAGGGCGCCCGGAAGTGAGTAGGGCACCCATCTAACGACCGATTTCCATCCAATTGCACAATACGTTGGCTCGTAACTCCATTTCCGTTGTCTTTTGCGCCTTAGTTTTGCGCCTATAGCGCAAACCCAAGCGCGAGCAAAGACTTCGCACGATCGCATCAAGCTGCTCGGCATCGTTAAGCATGTCGTGCGTAACCAGGAAGACGTCATACCCCATACTTTGCAGCGCCGTCATGCGTTTGGCATCGTGGTCGAGCACGGCGCCTGATCCGTGGATGACCTCGCCCTGAATCTCCACGATGCCCGCCTTCATTATGGTTGGATTCACGATCACGATATCCCCGTAGCAGACTTTTTGCCCTGCAATGCTCTGCGCCGATGCGGTTAGCGGCGTAAGGTCGTTGACGTAAACGTTTCTAAAACCGGCGCCGCCGCGAGAGCGAGGAAGCGATAGCAATAAAATTCCTGCAACTTCGAGCGGAGAAGCGGCTATGCCCGTCACCAGCTGCGCGGCGTTGTAAAACTTCGTACCCCACTTTCGTTTTTTCATCTTACTGGCGTACTCATGAAGCTCGTGTATTTCGATGAGCGGCTTCCTCATCCAGAGCGAAGTGCCCTTTAGCTTTGTGACCTCATTCGTTTTCTTTTGTCCATTGGGCCCCTTCGCATTCACCTGTTCTCTGACTTTTATGCGCGCATAAACGCGTTTCCACGGCGCTTCGTCTTGGCTTTCATCGAGTTCAAAGAGGGATTCGGTGGTGGCTCCTTTAACGGCGTCATCGGCTTTCCGTAGTTCCGCTTCTATCGCAGCGGTGGGCTTAAAGACGGAGAACCACCCGCAGAATTCGTACATGGCAAGGACAAGATCGAATGGAGACACAAAGCGCGCCATGGTAAATAGCGTCGAAAGTGGGTTGGTTACCCTAAAGCCCAATGTGGTTTCCAACGTACTGTCCACCCCCGAAGCGTCTTCGCAGTGGATTGTCGTTCGCAAACCCGAATGGTAGTTAACGCCACCAGACGCTGTCGTGGTAATGATTGGGGTCTTGAGGACTTCGGTTACGAAAGGGGCTTGGGACAGAGCTCGCCAGCCGTCTTCGGAGTTGGGCAGGCGCGGATAGAGATCGCGCACCTGCGGTGGGCAGCGCCAGTAACGGAATGCGGTGTTTGCGCAGATGATTTCGTCCATTTGCGTCTCCCCTGGTATCGGCCATAGGCCGTGCGGATTGCGGACATCGCCGATTATCTACTGGGGCATCATGCGGGTAAGTACCGGAAGCTGACCAAACACTGACCAATAGCTTGACGAGTTCTGCCGAAAATCCCTCGTGTGATAGAAATCAGCTGGAAGGAGTTCTGGGCGTGTGGTCCCTGTCTTCACATTTGCGCATGAATCACATGGGGAATTCAATGAAAATACGCATGCGTTTTATACAAAACATGCAATGACGTCAGCAAAAAAGGTTGTGATAAAAAATTATGCCTTAGACGACCACGATTTAGTTGTGGTGTCACCTTTGGTGTCAAAAAGAAAAAGGCCAGAGATTTAACACCTCTGACCTGTGCTTTTGATGGTGGGCGATACAAGATTCGAACTTGTGACCCCATCCGTGTGAAGGATATGCTCTACCCCTGAGCCAATCGCCCGTCGCCTTTCGGCAAAAGAGATACTATCATAGCCGCGCCTGGTTTACCAAGAACTTTTTGCCCCCGATTTTAAATTCGTGGGTGCAAGCCAAGCAAAAGTAAGCAAAACAATCGGCAAAACCGCAGCCAAACCACCATTTACCGCTTTATCCACGAAGTCTCGGGGCGGCAGCGCAGGGTGCTGGGGATATCCATGTGGTGTCCAATCAATTCAATTACCGGCGTGCGGATGCTTTGGTTCTATACGTGCGACGGGTCGCCCGTGCCCGCAACGCAACCGCGGCGCAGCTCTTCGGCGAGGTCGGCGCGAGAGCGGTTTCCGGAAACGAGGTCCTGGATCCAAGCGTAGTACTGGTTGTCTTTTGCCTCCGGGCTGTCGGACAGGACGACCGGACTGCCGACGAGCCTTAGAACGGCCAACGCAAAGACAAGGCTGATGCGTTTGTTGCCGTCCTCAAAGATGTGGTCCTTGACCATGTGCTCGGCGACGTAGGTGGCCTGGTCAAAGATGTCTGCGAAGCGATCGGTTGGCGATTGGCCGAATATCGTACAGAATGCACCCGCAAGCACGGACTCGATGCGTCCAAGCTCAAGCGCGGCCCGGTCGCCTGTGGCGTCGGTCGTATAGCAGCGCCCGACCGTCATCAGCGTGCTGTGTAGGCGCATCACGGCCGCGGCCATAGCTTCGAGCGAACCGGCATCATCGAGCACGAGCGGCGCTAACGGATGCGCGCCTCGCTGCGTAGTCGCCATCATGAGTTCTCCAAGAGTCTGAGCGCGTTGGGCATGGCGGCGATGGTTAACTCAACTGCATGGTCGATCGACATAAAGCCGTCGAGCAAAATCGGTGATGCTGAATTTGCCTCGTGCGCTACTGAGTAATCTTCTTGAGTAGCGCGACCAGTGCCGTCATCTGGCTGAACATGACTCCAAAGCATGTGCGTCTCCTTTATAGCTTCGTAGATGGAAAAGACTGCGAGTCGTACTCCAGAACGATCGGTTGCCAGATGAGGTCTTCAATACTGCAGTCGAGCGTGTTTGCGAGCGCCAATGCCGAGGAGACCGAGGCGCGGCGTAGGTCGAGCTGGTTCTGCTCGTAGAGTTGTATGGCGCGAAGTTTAACCCCCGATTGGGCGGCGAGCTGTTTTTGCGTTAGGCCGGCCGCCTTTCGTGCCGCTTTGAGGCCCTTTTTGTCTGCCTGGGCATCGTTCCATTTATCAATGACAATCTGGGCGAATTTGTCTTCGGAGGCCTCGTGGAGCGGATGGTACGAGCCGATAATCCAATCGAGCGGAGCGACTTCGAGTAGCTCATTAAAGCCCAGGCTGCACATCCATTGCGCATAGGCCAAAACCCAGCCCGCCCAATACTGAGGCGAACGGTCGAACGAATAGGTCTCCCTGCATTCGACGGGGGTCAGTCCCGCATGTGCGATAATATCGCGCACGAGCTCGTCGCCCGCCATGCCGCAGACGACGCGAGGTATACCGCGCTCAAACTGTTTCATCTCAAAAGCGTTCGACAGGATCGCCGTCAACTCGGTGGGAGTCAGCCCTTGGTCACAGAGGGCAAAATCGACCGCCTCGCCCAGCGTTCTCATGGCATCCTCGAGATACATCTCACTGTAGGCGTGGGTCATCGCCCGTCATCCCCTCTCGAATGATATCGACGATACGAATTCCCTCAAACGGATTTTCGGCAAGTAGCTCCCGATACTGCGCCCTTGCCACTTCATCTCGCTCCTTGGCCAATGAACCATACATAGCTTGCGGCGCATGTTCAAATCCAGCAAAACGAATGCTCTTAAACGCGCGCTCGCTTTTAAGTACAATCTGCTCTCCCAAGTTGCCGAGCCTCATAGATCGACCAAGCTGATCGACGGTAATCGTATTGTTCACAAAAGCTCTGGCATAGCTAAAGTACGAGTCGTCCGCACGCCATCCCCTTATCACGTCGTAAACGCTAGTGTCAGGTAGAAAATGATCGTAGAGATATTCGCACGCCCCCACGGCAATAGCGGTGTCCTTGCGAAAAGAACGATGCTCTACAAGCAACGCAATCCAATGCAGAACTGAATGATGCGGCGATAGCAGGTCGAGTACCTTGAGATCGGCCATATCGAGTTCATAGCGATTCGCAAAGCCATCGGCATCACGCGAGCATGCCCATTCCCTTGCAAGGTCGAGGCTCTCTGTGCAATAGAATCCCCGTCCATAGTCGTTATGGACTTTCCCCAGGCCAAGCTGGGGAGTCTCAATAATTTTCTGAGAACCATGCCACAGTTCCATGCGAGCCTCCTAACAGGTATCGCTCTAGAGATAGTATAGCACACTATCGCTAGAGCGATACCTGTATTCAAAGAGCAAGAGGATGTCTGGAACAGAGTTTGAGATCCATACTGACTTTTAAGACTGGCCGAGCCCGGAAGTATGCGGCAAAATTAAGACTTGCTGATAACGCCGGAGCACACTAACGCCTCAGCCTGCTACAGCACTTCATAGATGCGCACCTCATCCTGTTCGATGCTTTTGCGGAAGGCCGGGCGCATGTGCTCTGGTGGGTTGGTGACGATATCAACCTTTCGCCCAAGCTCCTTCTCGAGCTCATGGGAGAGTTCGTAAAGCGTGCCGAACGTCATGGTGTTGCCGCAGACTAGGCGCAAGTCAATATCGCTATCAGGCGTTTGCTCGCCTCGGGCAAACGAACCAAATAAATATGCCTCGCTGACGTCGTATTGAACCAGCATGCGGGAGGCCGCAGATGATATGTCAGCAAGTGAAACCATGTCTCAATTGGGCGTTTAACAGTAGAACGTCAGCGAATCATCACCAAAGGTTTCACACCACTTGTCACATATGAATTGATGATTCATGGTGATTAGTTTTGAAAGATCCCTGAGATCCTTAGCTGGAATCTTGCTCTCGTTGTTGGCAAGTTTGCATCCGCCGTCTTTCGTCAGCCAAAACTTGGTCGAATTAGCAGCCGCCCTCTTTACACCTACGTGTATGTGAATTGGTTCTCCGTTTTCCGAAATCCAAAAGAACAGAACGTACTGCCCAAAAATAAGAACTCGAGGCATTATGCCACCGCCGGTCCGGCTTTTTGGCGTTCGGCGAGCTCGAAGATAAACGGGGCGTTTGATCTAACAAATTCGGTCAAGAAATTGAGGTCATCAGCAGTAAATCCTTCGACGTTGAACCATTTGACCGCAGGCAAGAAGCATTCCGCATGGTCAAAGCCAAAGTCAACCGGGCGCTCGACGGCCACGCGAACGGTTCCGTCTTCTCTTGTCTCTGAGTAGGCAAATTGGGTGCCATCATCAAGCTGAACATAGCTCCAAAACATGACTACCTCCTTAGTGTTTATATTCGAGTATAAGGAGCAGACTAGACTTAACGCGGCGTGAATTAAATAATTCCTATAAGACACGAACTCTGACAGCTGGCCTTGTCCAGAAGTGGTGGGGGCCGAGTTCTGCCGACCAGAACCCGGTTTTGCGCTTTCGCGACCTGCGGTTTTATTAACAGAATTTGGCTTGCGCTCGGCGGGCTCCGGTTTTCCCGCACATACGGAAATCGGGAGCATCAGCAACGGCGCGCAGCTTTAAGAACCGCTGTTCCCAGCACGAAAAGCAAGCCGGACACGGCAATCCAATGGCTGTCGCTGGTTTTGGGGAGTGACGAGGAAGTCGCGGTGGCGGCCTTGAGCCTGGAGGTCTTGGCGGCCGTGTTGTTAGTCACTGTTGTCGTGGTCACTGTCTTAGTCGCGGCCGCTGGCTTCAGAGTGAGATTCGTCGACGGATCCGTAGCTGGCTCTCCGGTAGCGGGGTCAGTGCCAGGGACGGAAGGACCATCCCCCGGCACATCGCGCGCATCGCTCTCCCCCGCCGGGCCAGCAGCGCCCTCGGGCTCGATCGTCACATGCGCTGCCGCGGCCCCGTCGGCATCCACCACGCCGCCCGCGCCAAAGGCCCCGCCCGCAGGAGCCACAAAGCGCGCGGATGCAAGCGAGCCGCCCAGGCAGGCGACGCCGCCGTCGGCGCCCGACGCATCCAGCCAGGACGCATCGACGGTAAGCTGCCCGGCCGCGCCACCGCCGGCAGCCCCGCCCAGCAGACACACGCCATAGGCGCGCACGCCCGCCCCGGAGCCCCTGTCTCTTATACACATCTCCGAGCCCACGAGACGCGTAGCAATCTCGTATGC
>UQQL01000092.1 GCA_900543275.1 uncultured Collinsella sp.
GTCAGATGTGTATAAGAGACAGGCGCCGTAGGGCTCGATGACCGAGCTCGGGGGCACGACGTTGCCCTTGGACTTGGACATGGTGTCGCCGTTCTCGTCCTTGACCATGCCCTGGCACAGCAGGTTGGTGAAGGGCTCGTCCACACTCAGCAGGCCCAGGTCGCGCAGTGCCTTGGTAAAGAAGCGGCTGTAGAGCAGGTGCAGAATGGCGTGCTCGATGCCGCCGATGTAGTTATCGACAGGCATCCAACGATCGGCAGCCTCGCGGGAGAAGGGCAGCTCGGTGTTGTGCGGGTCCGTATAGCGCAGGTAATACCAGCTGGAGCAAGTGAAGGTGTCCATGGTATCGGTCTCGCGCTTGGCCGGGCGGCCGCAGACCGGGCAGGTGGTCTCGTAGAACTCCTTGCACTCGGCGAGGGTCTCGCCGGCGCCCAGGTCCAGGTTCTCGGGCAGCGTTACCGGCAGCTGATCCTCGGGCACAGGCACGATGCCGCAGTGCTCGCAGTGGATAGCCGGGATGGGGTTGCCCCAATAGCGCTGGCGGCTGATGAGCCAGTCGCGCAGACGGAACTCGACCTTGCGCCGGCCGCAGCCCATGGCCTCAAGGTCGGCCACAATCGCAGCCTCGCCCTCGGAGTGCTTGCCGCCACGCATGCCGGTGTACTTGCCGGACTGAACGAGCGTGCCCTCGGCAGCATGGGCGCAATCCCAGTCGACGGTCTCGGCATGGAAGGTATCAATGGTCTCGCCGCTGGCCTCGACGGCAGCGCGGTCGTCATCGTCCAGGATAATCGGCACAATAGGCAGGTCGTACTTGCGGGCGAACTCAAAGTCGCGCTGGTCGCCGCAGGGAACGGCCATGACGGCGCCGGTGCCGTAGTCGGCAACGACGTAGTCGGCAACCCACACGGGGACCTTCTCGCCGTTGACCGGGTTCACCACGTAGCGGCCGGTAAAGGCACCGTGCTTCTCGAGGGTGCCCTGGGCACGCTCGACGGCGGAGATATGCTTGGAGTCCTCGACGATCTTGGTCACGGCCTCCTCGTACTCCGTACCCTCGACGAGCTCGTGCAGACGAGCGTACTCGGGGGCCAGGACAAAGAAGGAGACACCGAAGAGCGTATCGGCACGCGTGGTGAAGACGGTGATTTTGCCCTCGTCGCCCTCGATGGGCTCGCCATCCTTGTCGCACAGGGTAAAGTCGACCTCGGCGCCCTCGGAGCGACCGATCCAGTTGGCCTGCATCTGCTTGACGCGCTCGGGCCAGCCGGGGAGCTTTTCCAGATCATCGAGCAGCTCCTGGGAGTACTCAGTGATCTTGAAGTACCACTGCTCAAGGTCGCGCTTCTCGGGCTCGGTGCCGCAGCGCCAGCACTTGCCCTCGGTGACCTGCTCGTTGGCCAGAACGGTCTTGCAGGTGGGGCACCAGTTGACCGGGTTCTTCTTACGGTAGACCAGGCCCTTTTCCCACAACTTCTCAAAGATCCACTGACCCCAACGGTAATAATCGGGGCTGCAGGTCTTGACCATGCGATCCAGATCGTAGGAGAAGCCCATGCGCTTCATCGTGGCGAGCGCCTGGTCCATGTTCTTATACGTCCAGGCGGCAGCCTGCGTGTTGTGCTTGATGGCGGCGTTCTCGGCAGGCAGGCCAAAGGCGTCAAAGCCGATGGGGTGCAGAACATCGTAGCCGCGCATGCGGGCCTGACGGGCCATGGCATCGCCGATGGTATAGTTGCGCGCGTGGCCCATGTGCAGATCGCCCGACGGATACGGGAACATCTCGAGCACGTACTTCTTGGGCTTGCTGGCGTCGGTGTCGACGGCAAAAAGGTTGGAGTCCTCCCAGGCCTTCATCCACTTGGACTCAATGGCCTGCGCGTCGTAGGCAGGGATCTCATCCTTATGATCTGTGCAATCGCACATATCAGCTCCTTTAATCTTTAATGGGGTCGGTCGGCTTAGCTTTATTCGCTACTGCGGACAGTCCTGCGCAAGACGAAGAGCACATTAAGTGCTCTTCTTTGCGTGCGGAACTTGTAGCGAACAAAGCTAAGCCGCCCGACCCTAAGGTTAACTTGACTGATGATAGCAAATACAACAAGCGAGATGTCTGCGACTTGCAGGCATCTCGCTTTATCTAAATAACGTGGTTGATACTCAACCTTTATGTGCAACCCGTTCTAGAACGAACGGGTTTTCCAAGTGCCGCAGATTGCCGTGAAAGAGGAGCGAGGCGTACTTTGGTACGCGAGCGACGGTTTGAACGGCAAGGTGCGGTGCCTGGGAAAGCCGCTTATCGATAAGATACGGACTGCTGGGAGTCCTTAACCACAACGTCGTGGGCGCCGCCTTCGACGATGGAGGTGGAGCTGACCAGGGTCAGGCGTGCCTTTTCCTGGAGCTCGGGGATCGAGAGGGCGCCGCAGTTGCACATCGTGGACTTGACCTTGTAGAGCGTGCCGCCCACGCCGTCCTTGAGGGAACCGGCATAGGGAACGTAGGAGTCAACGCCCTCGACGAAGCTGAGCTTCGCCGCGCCGCCCAGGTCGTAGCGCTGCCAGTTGCGAGCACGCGCAGAACCCTCGCCCCAGTACTCCTTCATGTACTGGCCGTTGACGTTGACGCGCTCGGTCGGGCTCTCATCGAAGCGGGCGAAGTAGCGACCCAGCATCATAAAGTCGGCACCCATAGCAAGGGCGAGCGTCATGTGGTAGTCGTATACGATACCGCCGTCGGAGCACACGGGCACGTAAACACCGGTCTCCTCGTAGTACTCGTCACGGGCGCGGCAGACGTCGATCAGCGCGGTGGCCTGGCCACGACCGATACCCTTGGTCTCGCGAGTGATGCAGATGGAACCGCCGCCGATACCGACCTTGATGAAGTCGGCACCGCAGTCGGCCAAGAAGCGGAAGCCCTCGGCGTCGACGACGTTACCGGCACCGACCTTGACGTCCTCGCCGTAGTTGGCGCGAATCCACTCGATGGTGCGCTTCTGCCACTCACTGAAGCCCTCGGAGGAGTCGATGCACAGGACATCGGCGCCAGCCTCGATGAGCAGCGGCACGCGCTCGGCATAGTCGCGGGTGTTGATACCGGCGCCGACCATATAGCGCTTGTCGTTATCGAGCAGCTCGTTGGGGTTGGTCTTGTGGCTGTCGTAGTCCTTGCGGAAGACGATGCCCATAAGGTGATCGTTGTCGTCGACGATAGGCAGAGCGTTGAGCTTGTTGTCCCAGATGACGTCGTTGGCAACCTTGAGGCTGATGTTCTTGTCGCCCACGATAAGCTGCTCACGCGGGGTCATGAACTCGGAGACCTTCTTCTGGTGGTCATCGCGGCTGGGGCGATAGTCACGGCTGGTGACGATGCCCAGGAGCTTGCCCTTGGGAGTGCCATCGTCGGTAACCGGCATGGTGGAGTGGCCGGTCTTCTCCTTGAGCTCGATGACCTGCTCCATGGTCATGTCGGGGGTCAGCGTGGAATCGGACTGAACGAAACCAGCCTTGTGATCCTTAACGGCCTTAACCATAGCAGCCTCGGACTCAGGGGTCTGAGAACCGTAAATGAAGGACAGGCCACCCTCGGTAGCGAGCGCGACACCCATGTCGACGCCCGAGACGGACTGCATGATGGCGGAAACCATGGGGATGTTCAGGGTGATTGCCGGCTTCTCACCGCGCTTAAAGCGGGTTAGCGGCGTCTTAAGAGAGACGTTGTTGGGGATGCACTGCGAGGACGAGTAGCCAGGGACCAGCAGATACTCCGAAAACGTGTGGGACTCACCGGGAAAGAACGTAGCCATGTTTCTCCTTTTTCCATGCGACCGGTCGGCTGCAGGCCTCGTAGGACCCAGCCCAACCTTGGGCGCCCAATACTGGGGAAGTATCTTAACGCACTTTGACTGCTACAATGCATGATTTAAGAAGAGCACACGAGGGTTTGACGCAGGCTTTGCGTTTACCCAGCAAACACTTTAGTGGGGAGACGTGGAGCACATGGAGTACAAGACGACGGCAAAGCTGGTCATTCAAGCGTGCGACAAAGACCTGCCGGGCGTGTTCGGCCATGGCTGTGTCTTGCTGCTGCAGGGCATCGCCCGCGAGCACTCGCTCAACCGCGCCGCCAAGAGCATGGGCATGGCGTATTCCAAAGCCTGGCGCATTGTGAACGAGGCGGAAGGACAGCTGGGCTGCAAGCTCATCGAGCGCGACGGCGCCCGCGGATCATCGCTCACCCCCGCCGGCGAGCGAGCCATAGCGGTCTACGAGGAGCTGCAGGCCGACATCAACCAAGTCATTGCCACCAAAGCCAACGACCTCATCGCCAGCATTAACGCAAAGTAGACTATCTGGGCTGATTATTGGTCCGCCGCACTAACGAATTAAGACGCGCGCCATAAAATGCGCCCATTTACTACGTTTAGTTGAACACCCTCGACCACCCCAGATTTCGTGAAAATAAAACCGCTGGTAGACAGCTTGCCATTTTTCAAAAATGGCGGGTATGGTTGACCCCTAGGGGTTAAACGTAGTAGATAGGCCGTTGTCGTGGCACAGACCCAATACTAGCTACTTGCGGAGGGCGTTGTCTAGGGTGGCAGCCACTACCAGGGGATCATCAGTGCCGGCGAAGAGGCGGATGGTGCTCCCCTGCTTGCCTCGCGGAGCAGAGAGGCGCGTCGTTGCGCCGCCGGCGGGCGATATACGGAACTTGTCGGGCAGTGCGTTAAAGAATTCGCCCGCGGTGCAGCCCATCAGGTCAAACTCTACTGCCGGGCCAAAACCGTGCTCTAGGATGCCGGTCGCGATGGTATGGTCGGGATGCGAGGTCAGCCCGGGATAGCGCACGTTGCGTACCATCTCGTTGGCGGCCAGATACTCGGCTAGCGCACGGGCGCGGTCGAAATGCGCCTGCATGCGGGTGTCGATCGTGTCGAGCCCATGCTCTAGAATCTCGGCCTCATCGGAGGACAAGTCGAGCGCAGCCAATCCGCACCCCTCGAGCAGGGCGTGCGCGCACTCGGCCGCGGCATCCACGCGATGGCGCTTAAGCTGCGAGCGCGCCACCGAAGCGGCGACGAGCTTGCGCGGCGCAACGCCGGTACGCACACGGTCGAGTGCCTCGAGCGACAGGACGGCACCCAAACGCAGCGGATCGCACCCAAAGACGCTTGCCACGGTGTTATCCACCACGAGCAACGCACGGGCCTCACGCGCCGCCCGACCCAGCGCACGCAGATCGGGCACACGTAGGCCAAACCCGCCGATGGAATTGACGAACCACCACAGATGCGACCCGCCAGCATCAAACGAAGCATCAAAGCCCTCAGACGCGGCGGTAAACGCCGCAACCGACGGCTCCCCCACGAGCACAACGTCGCAGGCATCAAAGCCGCGCGCAAACGCATCGGCAAAGTCATCCGCAAAGGCCACCAAGCGATCGCCGGGCTGCACAATCCCCAGCATCGACAGCGCCGCCGGCACATGCGAGGCCGCAACAAGACACGCCTCACGCGCGCCGGCCCTTGCAGCCCAGGACTCTTCTAGCTGTTGCACGTCCACGCGGCACCATCCCTTACATAAAACCAAACCAAGACCAGCTCACCCAGGTCGAGAAAACGTCAGCGCAAGCAGCGTCGAGCGGTCCGGCGTTCGTTAGAACGCCGGAACAAAATCACCCGTGATATTCGCCGCTGTCTCTTATACACATCTCCGAGCCCACGAG
>UQQL01000093.1 GCA_900543275.1 uncultured Collinsella sp.
GTCGTCGGCAGCGTCAGATGTGTATAAGAGACAGGTATATAGAGTGTATATACTTTCTATATATCTACTCTCGCTTCATCCGCATCTCGAGGCCCTCGACGATGAGACGCGAAACGGTCGTGTTGTGCTCGGCGGCATAGGCGGAGATCTCCGCCTTCTGCTCGTCCGTCACCCAGAATGTGATGCACTTCCCCTTCTTGCGCGAGGACGTCGAATCCCCCTTGTGGCGCGTGTCCTGGTTGCCCATGAGAGTCGGGGCGGCCTCCTCCGGCACGGTCATGCGACGGACTGGTCTTTTAGCCGGCATAGCGAATCTCCTCATCGTTGCGCAGGATTTCCTTTAGCTCTTCCCAAATCTCCTCATAGCCGAAAAGGTCGTCACCGAATGAGTTGCCGAAGAAATTTCGCAGACCCTCGCGGCGCCGGACCTGATGGTCAAAATAGCTCAAGTCGTTGTCTTCGATTTCGCTTTGGGCCTTCGCGAATGAAAGGGTATTGGCGGCGACTTGCGTAAGTAGCACGCCGTAGAAAACGCCGCGCGTGGTGAGCGTACGGGCAGTCTCGATTGTCTTCACGACGTCGGCCGCCCCGGGACCCGTCGGAACCACGACAAAATCTGATGCCTCGGCCGCCTCGTCCATGATGTTGCCGTTGGGCGGGCAATCGATAAAGATCCACTTGTCTGGGTCCTTGCGGTACTTGATGCCAGCACGCCGCACCGTCGCCAGGTTCGCCGACGACACGGGAAACGGCAGAGAGTCGTCGTTCTGGTCAGCAAGAAGCGCCCAGAAGCTGGCGCTCGATTGCGGATCGCAATCGTATACCTCGACGTCTTTGCCTTCGCGCTCGGCGGCCGTGGCCAAAGACATCGCGGTCGTTGTTTTGCCGACGCCTCCCTTTAGATTCATCGCAGAGATAATCATGGGCATCTCCTCAAGAACGCTGTTGTATCTAGCGGTATGTTAGATAGAAAGTATATACAGTTTATATAGACTGTATATACTTTTCTTTCAGTTCGGCAAGATCGTCGGCCGAAAGCACCCGGCCCGTGCTCCTTACGGCGCGCAATTCTGCGAACAGGTCGGGCGCCTCATGCCTCGCCCACTCAATTGCGGCATGGACGCCGAGCGCGCGAGCTTTCATCAAGTCGGAGCGCCTTCCCATAAGATCGGCAGCTGTCAACGCATCGAAGTAATCATCGGTCTCCGCATCCCACGATCGACGCTTCTCGTCGATGCCGAGCTTGATTTGGTTAAGCAGTTCTCCATTCTCGCGAACTATCCTCTCAACCTCGGCAGCGCCGGACAAACCGAAAAAGACGGACGTCTGCTCGGCCGGCTCCCACGGATGCGATGCGACGTGCTGGAGGACATGTTGCACGAGTCCCGAACGGTCGTTTTCGTATTTCTTCCTGAGCAGATCGGCCTGTTCCAGAATGGCCCGTCTCTGCTTGCGCTGCCCGATGTCGGCGGCAAGCTCGCGATTCTTGGCCGCCGCGTATTCGCCTTGCCATCCGGGCCTGAGCCACTTGTACACGGTCGGCCGCGACACCCCCGCCTTGCGCGACAGGGCGGTAACGCTCAGCCCCGGATTCTCGGCGGCCGCCCTCCAGACCTGCATGGCCTTCTTCGGCGCTCCCTCCTCGTTCCACCAGTTGGTGCCGGCCGCCTTTTGGTTCAGGTCTCGCGTCATCCGGGCCTTCGCAAGCGAGAGGTCCTTCGGAAGTCTTTTCTCCGGCGGGTTGTTCCCATGCCCCATCTTCTCGCCATACGAGACCGCGGCCTTACGCTCGCAGAATGACTGCGAATACCGGCGGGACCTACCTGCAGCTGAGCCGCCATCGAAGGCCTCGAGGGCCGCAGCGACGTCGTTCGCCGTGAACCTGTTGTCGGGTTCCACGGATAGGGCGTCGAATCGCTCCAGGAGGCCGTAGGCGTCATCTTCGAGCTCGTCATAGGACACCCCGCATTTGTTGGCCATGACGGCCAGGTAGAAAATGCACCAGTAGCGATGGTTAACCGACACCTGCTCCCTGATGACACTGAGAATCCGGTCGTAAGCGGCGCGCCCATACGTCCACCCGCCTCGCGGCTTGCCCTCGACGACATGCTTCTCATACCACTCGGGCCACAGTTCCTTGGCTTCGGCCAAAGGGGTCTTCCTACGTACCTCCTGAGTGAGCTCCTGCAATGCGTCCAAACCTGCCAGATCTTCCTTGTCTCTAAGGGACGGGATGAAGGAGAGCAGGTATGAAATGGTCGCCGGCGGGGTCGCGTCGTGCGAAAAACACTCGGCGACATAGGGCTGTTTATATTTTGGGTTACCGATGTCACCATTGAGCTTCGTGGCGCTGCCGACCATTCGGAATCCCTGAAAGATGCCCTGCGTCTGCTTTTTGTCAGGATCGCTGGCACTCGTGTTGGCATTCCAGACGCGGTCGGTGAGCTCGCGCTTGAGGACCTGCAAGCCGGCAACGTAGCGCGTCATGAGCGGAACGGGCTTGTCGAGCTTGTAGACGACATGAAGGCCGGTGCCGGAGCTGACGAGATAGTTCGCGTGCGGAATCACGCCCCTGTCCATCTGACGAAGGAGGTTCGCAAGCTCCTTCTCACCGACATAGTCGAGGTCAATCATGATGGCATGCAGGTACCGAGCATTGCGGCTGTTGCGGGACTTGCCGTAATAGCTCACGGGGGCAAGGAACATGAACGTGTTCTGCTCGATTGACTGCCTCCGCAGACCCTCTAGCTCCTCAAGACCATCGTGCACGGTATAACGATGCATGATTCGCTTGACGAGCTTGTTGCCCTTGGAATCGGTCCCCTGATCAATCTCCTTGCCGGTATCCTCCAGAACAATCAGGTTGGGCATGCCGTCGGAGTCGGCTCCCTTTTTCTGAAGAGTCCCCTCAGGAAACAGCGACAAGTAGAAATCGTCGGGAAAACAGTAGTACCACCCGGGGGTGTCGAACAGCGTCTGGTTCCTGGTCTGGTTGGCGTGTCTCTCGTCCTCATACCATCTGCCGTCATGCGAACCGGGCTGCCCGCCACCAGACTGTTTGCGCTTCCTCGAAACCGGCAAAACGACCTCCAAAATGAACAACGAACAACGCAAGGCAACACGTACTAGAACCCATAGCAGAGGCGACCCCGAGGGACTGCCCTGCTGGGCATACAGGACGTATTTGAAGGGTAAAGTTATTTTACACTCTAGAAGTTCGGGAGTGTATATACTTTTTATATACACTCCCGAACTTCCTTAGCCTTGGTGGACGATCTCGTCGGGCTCGCCGTCTCCGTTTACGTGGGTCGGCGGGACCCATTTGAGGATAAGCTCATCACCGAACCTGCCGTCGTCGCGGCCCTTGCGCTTACCGGTCCAGAAATGCTGCCAGTGGGCGCAGCGCACATGGGGGCGAACCGTCCTTGACGCCTCCGCCTTTGACGGTGCGCCCGATACGAACCGCCTCCTCTGGGCACCGAGGGCTCTGCCAATCTTTGCGCCGACCGTCCGGACGGTCTCGCCGTTCCGCTTCCTCCCATAGCCCCTGCCTCCGTTCACGGGGGCGTAGACGACCTCGACATCCTCTTCCTCTGAGATTACGTACATGAGCGAATTCAGGATCGTCGACAGGGCGACCTTCATCTCATCGAAGCCGTCGGTTTCCTCGACCTCGGCGTCGCTGGGGTTCTCGGCCGGCGTCACCGAGCCCGGAAGGACCGTGACGCCCCTAATCAGGCTGCGCACCGTGACGCCGCGCTTGATGGGGACGGCGAAGAACACGCGGCCCCCGCTCTCGCTGATGGCGTCGATGGCAAGGAGCCTGCAGTCACTATCCGGGTGGGGACTGTCCTCTATATGGGCCAGGTAGCCGTCACCGCGGAACAGCTCGCCTCCCGTGAGCACCATCGTGAACTTGATGCTCACGTAGACGATCGGATACGGCAGCCTTTCGAAGATCTCGGTCGGTATCTCGTCGTCGATGTCGGTCTCGGGCATCTCGTCGGCGACGGCGCGGTCGAGCCTGTACACCTGGCGGCACGTCCTCCACCGCGACGCCCAAACGAGGTCGTCCGGCGCGAACTGGTCCGGAAACCTCGATGCGGCGAGGTAGATGGCCGGTCCGAGCTTGGCCGGGTCTGAAACGCCAATCTCCGCCATGTCGTCCATTAGGTCAGCTGTGAACTCGCGGACGATCTCGTCCCTGAACCCGACGGTGCCGAGCTCGGCGACGTCCGCCATGTACTCCGGTTCTTCCTCGCAGATGGCGTTGAAGGCTTTTGTTGCCCTTGAAATCGGATATCCCTTGCCCATTGTTCTCCTCCTTGGTCTGAACGGCGATTACATGCCGTTGTCGTTCCCGTCGTCCATGGCGCGCTCGGCCATGCGGTACATGGCCATGCCAGTGCCAAGGGCATGCTGGATGCCGCCGATGCTGAAGCCGCGCCCGAGCCTGTGCCCGCGGATGGCGGCGACCCTTATCCGCTCGCCACGCCCGTCCCTGCGGTCGTAAGTCGGACGGTACTCGAAAACGACGTCCTTCTTCTTCGCCTTGGTATCCCGGCTCAGCCGCATGTGGACGCCCCTCTTCTCAAGGGTCTCGTTGAGGGCGCGCATTTTGTTCTTGGCGTCGGACGCCGCGACCTCACGGACGCTCTCGCGGACGACACGCCGTACATGGTCCTGATCGGTCTCGAATCCGGCGGATCTCGCGAAGCCCGCCTCGCGGGCCATCTGCTCCCCGCGCGACTCCTGACGAGCATGGGATCTGCTGTTGCGCTGTCCGCGCTCGAGCTGCGAGAGTCCCCAGCGGGCGTCCATCTCGCGCATCCTCGACGCATGGAGGGTCTTCTGGCGGCTCGCGCGGCCCTCATCGAGCCTGCGGCCGTTCTCGAGGTCGGTGCGGTTGATGGCGATATGCACGGCGTAGCGGTCCGTTCCATCCTTCGAATGCTCGAGATGGAGCGCCCAGGCGGCCTCCTGGTTGGGGTAGTAGCGCTCCACCCACTCCCGGGCGAACCCCATGCACCCGGCCTTGGTGAGCTTGCCGCCATTGACGTCGCACTCGTCCGGGTTGAACGCGATTATCTGGTGGTAGCAGTAGGTCGTCTTGCAGCCGGCGCGGCCCGGGTCGTTGTGCCCATAGGCCTCGCGCGTGCGGTCCATCTCCCGGGCCCAACCGTCGGGGTCGTTGAGGTTCTGCGAGTCGAGGTCGAGCGCATCATGCTTCGCGCTCGACCTGTCGAGATACCCGGCCAAGCTCTTCATATGCTGGGCCGACGTGACGGCGACCTGCTTTATGGCCGTCATCGCCCGCCGCCCTCCCGGGCGTCGAGCTGAGCGCGCAGGCGATCATTCTCGCGACGGGCCTCGTCGAGCTGGCGTCGCAGGTCGTCGGCCTGCGAGCTCAGGAACGCCACGTTGCCGCGCCCGTGCTCGGCATCAGCCCGGGCGGCTTCGAGCTGCGTTGCCAGATTCTCAGTCCGCGCGGCGAACTCGACCTCGGCGATCTTCGCGGAGTTCTCGGCATCGGCGAGACGCGCCCTGAGGCCGGAGGCCTCCTCCTCGGCCGCGGC
>UQQL01000094.1 GCA_900543275.1 uncultured Collinsella sp.
TGAGCATCGCCGACGACCGCGGTCGCACGCTGGCGGCCGACGGCACGTGGGATGCAGAGGGCAAGGCTGCCGTCACCACGGGCGAGGACGGCCGCGTGACCGTCTCGGGCGTGGACTCGGGCAAGCTGGAGGTTCGCGAGCTCAAGGCGCCCAAGGGCTACACCGCCTTTGAGGGCGCGCGCTCCGTGACGGTCAAGGCCGAGGGCCTGGACGTCGACCAGGTGGCCGCCGCCAAGCCCAAACTCACCGTCACGGCCGAGTCGCCCCTGCGCGCCGACAGCGCGGACGGGTCGACGGGCAGCCTGGAGGCGTCGCTCATCAACACGCCCACCGGCACACCCCCTAGCATTACCACCGGAGGCTTTATGCCCTCGACTGGCGATATGGCAATGTACGCCGCGGCCGCCGCAGCGGTCGCCGGAGCCGCGCTCATCGTGGTCGCGCTCCTGGTCAAGCGGGGAGGTGGCAGCCATAAAGAGTAGCTGGCAGCCCCACAGAGAGCGGGGCGAGACGTAGCGAAGTAGATGCTAAGACACAGACAGATGATGATCGATCGAATGAGAACCAATCGGAAAATGGAGGAAAAGAAGATGAGCATGAGCAAGAACATCGCACGCCTGGCAGTAACCGCCGGCCTCACAGCAGCGCTGAGCTTCGCCGGCGTCATGGCCCCGGTGACCATGGCGTTTGCTGCTGAGGGCGGCTCAACTGTGACGTTCAGTGATTCCGATTACGCCAAGTCGTCTACCTACAAGGGCATTCAGATCTTCAAGGCTAAGGTGACTACGACTAACGGAACCACGACGGTGAGCGGCATCGAGTGGGCCGGCGCCGATACGACTGAGCAGCAAGCGATCCAGCAGGCTGTTGTTAATGCAATTCAAACTGAAAAAGGCGATTACAACAGCACGAACGCTCAGGATGCAGCCGACTATCTGAGTGCAAATGCCCACGTCTCGGGGACGTCCGAGCAAGTCAAAAACGATAATGTACTGAGTCTGATTGCTGCCAATCTTGAAAAGAACACTACGCTTACTTGGAAGGAAACGTCGGCAAACAGTGCCCAGCTTACTGATCTCTCTGCTGGTTACTGGCTGTTCCTTACTAAGACGCCTGGTAAGCCTGACGGAAAGTCTACCGACGCGTTTACGGCTCCTGTGTATGCTGTGATTGACGGCACCAACGCAACAACCATTAAGCCCAAGAAGAGCGTCCCCACGGTCGAGAAGAAGATCCTCGATGATGCTGACGCTGCGAAGGCGACGGATATCAAGAGCTCAAAAGCATGGAAAGACGTTGCTGACTCCCAGATCGGCCAGGAGGTGAACTACAAGCTCACCGGCAAGATTGCCAGCAACTACGCCACCTTTGACGCGTATGCTTACAAATTCACCGATAATCTTTCGACGGGTCTGGATTATGTCGGTAACTCAGTCGAGGTGTACGCCCTGAACAACAACACCTACACTAAGATTAGCTCGACTTCCTATACGGTTAGCTTCCAGAATCAGAAACTTACCGTTGACTTTCCTGTTGACAACAACGGTAATAAGGGTTTGAAGTCTGCCATTGCTGACGGTACTGGCACCCTCAGCATTGATGAGAACACCGAGATCGTTGTCTTCTACAAAGCCAAGCTTAACAAGAACGCTGTTATCGGCAACAACACCGCAGCGAACACCGTGGGTGGCAACCCCAACACCGTCACGCTCACGTACTCCAATAACCCGTATGGCATTGACACGGGCGAGACGATCGGGGACACCGTCGCCGACTTCGCCTTCAAGCTCAATCTTAAGAAGGTCGACCAAGGCACTGAGAAGGGTCTTGGAGGTGCTGTGTTCACTATCCAGTCCGATGATACAAACACGAAGGGCCAGTATGTTGCCTCGGAGGACAATGAGGATAAAAAAGTTGTTGCTGGTCAACTCGTGACCGTCGAGGGTACCGACCTTCCCAGCTACGTGCAGTTCACGTCTAGCAATGTCAGCGGTAAAGAAGGAACGATTGAGGTCAAGGGCCTCGATGCCGGCACCTACAAGGTGACTGAGGTCCAGACTCCCGATGACACTAAGTACACTAAGGCAAACCCCTTTACCTTCACCATCACTGCGAAGTACGACGATAAGACCATGAATGTGACGGGCCTCTCGGCTGATGTCTCCGGGGAGGACAAGGGCCGCACCGACATCGCCTTCGGCAATCTTGACGGTAATGCCGGCGACAATGCTCTTCATGGTCAAGACGGCACCGGTACCAACGCCGCTGCCGGCGAGGTCACCATCAACATCGGCAACACCAAGTCCGTCGGCCTCCCGCTCACCGGCCTTAACGGCGTGACCTTCACTTGGATCGCTGGTGGCGCGGTGCTGTGCATCGGCGTGGCGCACCTCATCCGCAGCCGTAAGCAGGCTGAGGAGTCCGAGCAGGAGTAACGCTCGCTCACCCATCCCTCTGGCAGGCGAGATGTGATGGCCATGAGACTTGCGGACACTTTTCTCGTCTATTTACGTTCTTGCTTTGCCATTCGCTTTTCGGGGCAGACTCCGCACTGGAGTCTGCCCCGTTCTTTTTGGGAAGTGTGGTCAGGCTCCATTACCCGAAAGATCGAACGTCTGCCTATCGAACAAATGTTTGTCAAAATCGCGTTTACCAGCTGCGGGTGCATGCACTCGCAGTAAAATTGCTTTGCGACGCATCCCGTGCGCGGGCGGCCGACGACTCGATCGGAGGTCACCATATGCTGAAATTCCTTAACGCGCTCGCCGCCCTCGCGGCGGTGGGCTCGTTCGTCATCGCGTTTCTTGACTCGTATGAGGTTCGGTTTAAGGTCCGTAGGCGCACGCGCGGTGCGGACGGTAGAAGGCAGTTGCGCCGCAACAAGCGCAAATAAGAATGCCCGGGGTTAGAGGCCCGGGCATTTAACAACACCGGAAACTGGTCGCCCGCGCTTTCGATCACTTACGCGGGGTGCGTCGTTTCCTGTAGCTATTGTATCCCGAATCGCCCCGCCGATCCGGGACATTTTGAAAACGCAAACACGTCTGGCAAATCCGGACAATGCGGCCAGGCTCCGCTGGGCGAGGAACCGTGTGTAACTATCGAACAAATGTTTGTCAAAATCGCGTTTACCAGGCGTGGGTGCATACACTCGCAGTAAAATACCCTTGCGACGCATCCCGTGCGCGGGCGGCCGACGACTCGATCGGAGGTCCCCAGATGCTGAAATTCCTTAACGCGCTCGCCGCCCTCGCGGCGGTGGGCTCGTTCGTCATCGCGTTTCTTGACTCGTATGAGGTTCGGTTTAAGGTCCGTAGGCGCACGCGCGGTGCGGACGGTGGACGGCATTTGCGCCGAAAGCGCAAATAAGAATGCCCGGGGGTCGGATCCCGGGCATTTAACAAAAGCTGAAAACTAGGCCGCCCGCGCTCCCAAACATTTACGCGGGGTGCGTCGTTTTCTATTGATATTGTATCCCGAATCGCCCAGTCGATTCGGGACATTTTGAAAACTCAAATGCGGGCTTAGGCACGAACGGTATCTATTTAATTCCGAAAATTATGTATAATTCCAATACAAACTGGAATCGAACGAAAACGATGGAAATGAACGAAGCACTAATCTACTTACAAGAAGCACTAGGCCTTTCCGCCAAGACCAAAACTTGGCCTGGATCCGCATGCTTGCCGCTGCATCTGCGGGCGATTGAGGTCCGCGCTGTTGAGGCAAACGGTTTTTCGTTTTTGCTTGCAAGCTTGCCTACTGGCGTCGGGCTTCCCGAGGCTAAGAGAGTCTATAGCCAGCTAGCCTTGCGCGCGGAGACTCCTGTTGTCGTTTCGTTTCCTGATGCCGATGCACGTCAGCGCAAAGCATTGGTTGCACAAGGGATTCCGTTTGTTTGCCCCGGTAGACAGGCTTTTCTTCCATTTATGGGCACAGCTTGCACGGAGAGGGGCGGTGCCCGGTTTCGCAATCATGCGACCAAGATGTCACCCAACGCACAGGCTGCCGCAATCTGGGGAGCAGCCCAGGAGCCATATCGTCCCTATGACCTTTGTCGTGCGCTTGGGATTTCGGCAAGCCGCGCGAGTGAGGCCATAACCGAGCTTGTTGACAGGGGGCTCGCGAGGCGCGAGCGTCGCGAGCGACGTGTCGTCGTGTTCCCTGTTGCCGTTGAACTTCTACTCAGCGAACACATGGCAGAGCTATCCTCGCCTGTCTCGAAGGTCATTTTTGCAAAGAAGACGCCGCAGATCGACTATCTTGTTGACGCCGGGGAGACGGCGCTCGCTGCGCGTTCGATGCTCGCTGCGCCGGGCATGGAACAAAAGGCCGTCTTAAGAAGCGCATGGCGTCAACTGAGCGACCTCGAAGTCGCAGACGGGGAGTTGCCGGATAACGAAACGGCGATGATCCAAGTGTGGCGCTATGCACCCGTGTTTGCCGACTCCTCCCGTGTCGACAACATTTCGCTTGCGCTATCTTTGGCGGCAATCGACGATGAGCGAATTCAGCTGGAAGTCGATCGCATGTTTGGAAAGGAATATCCATGGCAAGAAGCGCAGTAGAAGGTCTCCAAGAATTCGAACCGTAGGCGGTGCTTCGGTCCTAGCTGCGTTGTCCGGTGCATGAGCTCGCTAATCGGCTATTATTTGTTTAGACAACTTGAGTTGTAGAGGAGTGACCGGCGATGGTGCAGGGCGCCAAACATATGAAGAGCAATAACGCCGCGGACAACGGCGGCTCAAGCCCTCAGCCCAAACCTCAACCAAAGCCCAAGCGCCGTCGCAAGCGGCTACCGCGCTGGGCCGACCGTCTCATCACCATCGTCATCATCCTTATCGGCGTGGGCCTTATGACCTGGCCGTGGATCTTGGACCGGCTCGAGGCCTCGGGCGTGTTCAACCAGATCAGCACGGTGTCCAGCACCGTGGACGCGCTGTCTGCCGAGGAGCGCGAGCGCATCTTGCTGCAGGCGCGCTCCTATAACGAGCAGCTGGCGGGCGAGGCCACCGAGCTCCCCGCCGACCAGATCGAGCCCTACGCTCAGCAGCTCATCTTTGACCGCGACCCCATGATGAGCTGGGTCGAGATCCCCTCCATCGACGTGAGCATGCCCATCTACCACGGCACGAGCGAAGAAGTCCTTATGGCGGGCGTCGGCCACCTGGAGGGCACGAGCCTGCCGGTGGGCGGCACCTCGACGCATTGCGTGCTCACCGCGCACTCGGGCATGCGCAACCTGAGTATGTTCGACGACATCCATTCGCTGGAGCCCGGCGACCTGGTGCTGCTGCACACAATGAACAAGACGCTCGCCTACAAGATGGTGGACTCCGAGGTGGTGCTGCCCGAGGAGATGGAGTCGCTGACCATCGAGCCCGGCGCCGACAAGGTGACGC
>UQQL01000095.1 GCA_900543275.1 uncultured Collinsella sp.
TCTACACTCTCTCCGTCGTCGGCAGCGTCAGATGTGTATAAGAGACAGATACCGACCTTGACCTGTGTGCGTCTGCGTTGACGGATGCCGTGCGGGCGGGTTTGCGTCGATGACGGCGCGTGAGCTTGTCGAATGTCCCGTTGTCGTTGGAACGGCGGGACACGTTGACCATGGAAAGTCGGCCCTCATCGAGGCGCTGACCGGAAAAAATCCCGACCGTCTGGAGGTCGAGAAGCGCCGCGGTATGACCACGGAGCTCGGTTTTGGAGAGTTGGCGCTGCCGAGCGGCAAGATTGTCGGCCTGGTCGATGTGCCCGGTCATGCGCACTACCTGCGCGCGATGGTGCAGGGCGCCACGGGCATCGACGTGGCAGTGCTGGTGGTTTCTGCCGTTGAGGGCGTGATGCTGCAGACGCGCGAGCACGTGCACGTTCTCGAGTTGTTGGGCGTGACGCGCATGGTCGTCGCGCTCACCATGCGCGACCTGGCCGACGACGAGACGGCGGAGCTCGCCGAGCTCGATGTGATGGATTTCCTTTCGGGCACCGTGTTCTCCGATGCCCCCGTGGTCCCCGTGTCGTCGCGCACGGGCGAGGGCGTCGAGGACGTGCGCGGGGCGATCGATGCCGCGATCGACGCGTTTCTGGCTGAATCCGCCGAGCGCTCCGAGCGCCCCGGCTTGGCCCCGCGTCTGCCCATCGACCGCTGCTTTTCCATCAAGGGCTCGGGCACCGTCGTCACGGGAACGCTTCACGACGCCCCCATCATGGTGGGCGACGAGCTTGTCTCGAGCCCGGCGGGCGTGCGCTGTCGCGTGCGCGCGATTCAGGTGCACGGCGACACGCCGCGCGCGCTTCCCGGCCAGCGCGTCGCCCTCAACATCGTGGGCGACGGGGTCGATGTCCTGCCCCGCGGCGAGGTCGTCTGCGGACCGAGCGCCGAGGGCTCGACGCTCAGGCTCATCGCGCGCTTCACCTATCTGGGACGCGAGGGGGCCAAGCCCGTGCCCTTCGAGTCCGGCACGCGCGTCCATGTGATGGCGGGCACGGCTGAGGTCATCGGGCGCATCATGCTCATGGAGGGCGAGGGGCCGATCGCCCCGAGCGAGACGCGTACCGTGCAAATCCGCCTGGAGGAGCGCCTTCCCGTGCGCTCGGGCGACGGCCTCATCGTGCTCGCGTTCTCGCCGGTGGTGCTTATCGGCGGCGGACGCGTGCTGCTTTCGCAGTGCCGCCGCTCGCGCGAGCTCACGGACGCTGAGCGCTCGCTCCTCGCGGCTCTCGATGCGGGCGACCTCGCATCGGCCGTCGCCGCGTGGCTCGGTATTCAGCGCCTGCCCGTGCCAGCGGCCGTTGCCGCTCGTGCGCTCGACCTTTCCGGTGCCGAAGTCGCGAGGCTCCTGCACGCCGCGGTGGCGTCGGGCGATGCGGTCGCCCTCCATCCGGAGCGCTCGACCGAGGAGCTCTATGCCGCCCCCGCTGTGCTCGATGCCGCCCTTGCCGCCCTCGCCGACACGCTTGTCGCCATGCATAAGGCCGCGCCCAAGCAAACGGGCTTCACCCCGGGCGAGGTTGCGCATGTCGCCTGGCCGAAAGCGGGCGAAGACGTCGCGTCTGCGCTCATCCTCGAGGGCTGTGCGCGCGGCATCTGCGCCCAGGAGGGGTCCGAGGTCTACGACCCACATTCCGCCGCTGCGGCGATACGTGTGGTGCGCGAGGCCGGCCGGCGCATCGCGGCCCTGCTGGACGAAGCGGGCCTCGATGCACCGACGCTTCCCGAGGTGGGGCAGCAGTTGCAACTCGATCGCGACACCATGACGCGTGCCCTGCGCGAGCTTTCGCTCAACCGCTCGATCGTTAAGGTCGAGCGCGACGTTGCCTTGTCCGCCGCCGCCGAGGCTCAGGCGCGCGAGGTCGTTGCGGCGGCTATCGAGGCTGCCGGCGGCGCTGTCACCACGAGTGTGCTGCGCGAGGCCCTGGGCGTGTCGCGCAAGCGAGCCATTAGCATCTTGGAGCACCTGGATGCGGTGCGTTTTACGACGCTCGACAAAGGAGCCGGCGGCCTAAGATCGCTTCGTTAGGGGCTGCCGTATCGCTGTTCGCCACGACGCCCTGCTAGTTTGGTAAAATACCGCCACGTTTGGGAGCGGATGGGCTCCGGTGGGCCCCGCGGTCCTCAAAACCGTTGTGAGGCGTGCAAAACGTCTTGGATGTGTTCGATTCACATACGTTCCCGCCAACGCATCTCGCCAAAACCACCACATTGGGGACAGGCACCTTTGTGGTGGTTTCGAAACGTGCGGGAAACAGCTTCGAAACACGCGATTTGTGCGTCGGGCACTCAAAAACGCTTCTACCTGCATCGTAATCAAAACGAAACATCTGCTCGTCGGCTTATGCGAAACTTTGTTGCAACAGTGCGATATTATCCATACTCGATAAAGCTCGCGGCGCATGGGGCGCCTCGAACGACACCTTTCTTTTCCATCAATTGGAGGAAGCATGAGCTACACGCAGAAAGTTCTCGACGAGCTTAAGGCCCGCTATCCCGAGCAGCCTGAGTTCATCCAGGCCGCGACCGAGATTCTCGGCACCATCCAGCCGGCGCTCGACGCCCATCCCGAGTACGAGGAGGCCGCCCTGCTTGAGCGCCTCGTTGAGCCCGAGCGCATCGTTATGTTCCGTGTCCCCTGGGTCGACGACCAGGGCAAGGTCCAGGTCAACCGCGGCTACCGCGTCGAGTTCAACTCTGCCATTGGACCCTACAAGGGCGGCCTGCGCTTTAACCCGACGGTCACCCTGGGCATGCTCAAGTTCCTGGGCCTGGAGCAGATCCTCAAGAACAGCCTGACCACCCTTCCCATGGGCGGCGGCAAGGGCGGTTCCGACTTTGACCCCAAGGGCAAGTCCAACAACGAGATCATGCACTTCTGCCAGTCCTTCATGACCGAGCTCTATCGCCACATTGGCCCCAACACCGACGTTCCCGCCGGCGACCTGGGCGTTGGCGGCCGCGAGGTTGCCTACCTGTTCGGTCAGTACAAGCGCCTGACCAACGAGTGGACCGGCGTCCTTACCGGCAAGGGTCTTTCCTTTGGCGGCTCGCTCGCCCGTACCGAGGCCACCGGTTACGGTCTGGTCTACTTTGTGGACGAGTACCTCAAGAGCCGCGGCGACTCCTTCGAGGGCAAGAACGTCGTCGTTCACGGCTCCGGTAACGTCGCCATTTACGCGGTCCAGAAGGTCGCTCAGCTCGGCGGCAAGGTGCTGGCCTGCTCCGACACCCATGGCTGGGTCGAGGATCCCGACGGCATCGACTACACCGTGCTCGAGCATGTCTACAACAAGAAGCGCTCCGGCCACGACAAGGGTGTCACGCTCGCTATGTACGTCGACGAGAAGCCCAATGCCACGTGGCACGAGGGTGACGGCCGCGGCGTGTGGCAGCTGCCCTGCGACATCGCGCTGCCCTGCGCTCGCGAGAACACGCTGCTGCTCGAGGACGCCCAAGCGCTCGTCGCCAACGGCTGCAAGGTGGTCGGCGAGGGCGCGAACATGCCCACGACCATCGAGGCCACGACCTACTTCCAGGAGAACGGCGTCGCCTTTATGCCCGGTAAGGCTGCCAACGCCGGCGGCGTGCTCGTGTCCGGCCTGGAGATGAGCCAGAACGCTGAGCACCTGTCCTGGACCTTCGAGGAGGTTGACGGCAAGCTCGAGCAGCTCATGCGCGGCATGTTCCACAACGTGGACGACACCGCCAAGGAGTACGGCGAGGAGGGCAACTTCGTCATGGGCGCCAACATCGCCGGCTTCCTGAAGGTCGCCGACGCCATGCTCGCCCAGGGCGTCTGCTAAATCTTCGTTCGATATAGCATCGCAGAAGGCTCCCAGTCATCTTGGCTGGGAGCCTTTTTGATCCGCACGCGACGGAGGAAAACGGTTCATTTTGTCCCGACACGAGCTGTGCCCCCTCGTTTGGTACACTTAAAGGTACTGGACAAGTGGAGAGATGGGGGAGAACGTGCTCAAGTTCGGTACCTACGTCCGTGTTGGAAACGCGGCCGAAGCCTATGAGCTCTTGCAGAAGAACCGCAACAACAAGATTGTGGGCGGCGGCATCTGGATGCGCCTGGGTTCGCGTCGTGTGGCGACGGCGATTGACCTTTCGGCCTGCGGACTCGATCAGATCGAGGAGACCGAGACCGAGTTTCGCATCGGTGCCATGTGCACCCTGCGCCAGCTCGAGCGTCATGCCGGGCTCAACGCGCTTGTCAACCATGTCTTTGAGTTCGCCGTCCACGACATCGTGGGCGTGCAGCTGCGCAATACCGCCACGGTTGGCGGCAGCATCTACGGCCGCTTTGGCTTCTCGGACGTTCTCTCCGCCTTCCTCGCGCTCGATTCCTATGTTGAGCTGACGGGCGCCGGTCGCGTGCCGCTCGCCGAGTTCGTGGACATGGGCTACGTGCGCGATGTTATCGAGCACGTCGTGGTCGTCAAGCATGATTACCGTGCGAGCTACGAGGCCGTGCGCAAGGCCGCGACCGACTTCCCCTCGCTGAACGTCACCGCCGCCTGGTGGGACAACAGCTGGCATGTCACCGTGGGCGCCCGCCCGCTGCGTGCGACCCTGCTGCAGGGCGAGGCGTGCGGCCTTACCGGCGAGCAGCCTTCCGAGGACGAGCTTCACACCCTGGCCGCATCCGTGCGTGCCCTGAGCTACGGCACCAACCTGTGGGGCTCGGCCGGCTACCGCCGTCGCATCTCGGCCCCGCTGGCGATTCAGGCTGTGCGCCGCGCCGCCGGCATTGAGCTTTCGGCCGCGCTTGCCCACGAGCTCGAGGGCGTGCAGATTCCTAAGTTTGCCACGGACGAGTATTCCTGCCGCCGCGTGCCCGGCGTCGATTCTAGCGAGGTGCGCTAATGGCTGCCAAACTCATCGATCTTTCCTTTACACTCAACGGCCGCAAGGTCAAGGTTCAGATTGCCCCCGATACCATGCTCTTTGCGCTGCTGCGCGAGCAGGGCTGCGCGTCGGTGCGCTGCGCCTGCGAGACCACCAACTGCGGTCTGTGCACGGTGTGGCTCGACGGCGATCCGGTGCTGAGCTGCTCGGTTCCCGCCGCCCGTGTTGAGGGCCATACCATCACCACGCTCGAGGGCCTTAAGGCCGAATCCGAGGCACTGGCCCGCGCGATGGCTGCCGAAGGCGCCGAGCAGTGCGGTTTTTGCGCCCCCGGCCTCATCATGAACGTGCTGGCGCTTGCCCGCGCCGCCAAGGAGCTGTCTCTTATACACATCTCCGAGCCCACGAG
>UQQL01000096.1 GCA_900543275.1 uncultured Collinsella sp.
TTGGACCGGTGTGGACAAGAGGCGCGGGGCTGATGTCGGAGCGGACGACCTCCACCGCGTTGGCCACGCGCTCGCACAGGGCCTGCTCCATGCGGTCGTAGAGGTCGGCGTGGGCCGAGGTGCGGCTCGCGGCAAAGCGCACCTTGGGGTGCTTCTCGACGATGGCGGCGATGAGCTTGACCTCGGTGCGATGCGGTACTTGCACAGCCATTTCGTGTACGCGAGGCTGTTGGCTTTCTGGGCCACAGCAATCACCTTCCCCCTAGTATGATGACCTGAACAATCCTCATGCTAGGGGGAAGGTTTTTGTCGCGTAGCGGAAATTGGCCTCCACCCGCTGAGCGGGTGGCTTTCTATGCCGCGCGTGCCGCGCGGCACGGACTAAAGTCCATGAATAAAAACGAGGAAGGCCACGTCCGGCCTCCCTCGCAAAGGGTCTCTGATTACTCCCACTCATTGGGGACAGACTTAAATGAGTGCTCTTGAAATGCCGGCGCCTGGGGACGTTCTTTTTCTGTCTGCAGTTTGGAACGTTCTTTTTCTGTCTGCAGTTTGGGACGTTCTTTTTCTGTCTGCAGTTTGGGACGTTCCTTTTCTGTCGGCAGTTTGGGACGGTCCTTAGAGCTGCAGCGCGCCATGAGCGACGAGGCGAAGCGGATCATCCTGTCTTTCGAGTTCTAAGCAGAATTCTCCGTCTCTGAGTAATGATTAGTGCGCATTTGTGCGTATTTGTGTGCGTAGGATTGCGTGGCTATGCGTGTATAAGCGCCGTCTGCGGCTGTATTATGACCATTTGGCGGTTATATACGCAAAAGTACGCACATACGCGCTAATTTGTGCGAATATAGAGACGGCAGAAATGTTAGACGCTCCATGACCCAGGAGGCACATATGGCAGATTCCAAGCAGGCTCCACTCGACGCCGCGGCAGCCGCCAAAGCAGCATTCGCTTCGGTCCAGGACAAGCCGTTCCCTAACGACATCTTTACGGCTCCCGAGCTCCGCTGGGCCGTGATCGGGTGCGGCGTTATCGCCAACCAGATGGCCCAGTCCCTCGCTCTTGCCGGCCGCAAGCTCGCGGGCGTCGCCAACCGCACGCTGTCCAAGGCTCAGACTTTTGCCGAGCAGTATGGCATCGAGAAGGTCTATGACACGGTCGAAGACCTCTACGCCGATCCGGACATCGACGCTGTCTATATCACCACGCCGCACAACACGCATATCACCTATCTGCGTGCCGCGCTGGCCGCCGGCAAGCACGTGCTCTGCGAGAAGGCCATTACCCTCAACTCTGCCGAGCTCGACGAGGCCCGCGCCATCGCCGACGAGCACAACGTGGTCCTTATGGATGCCACCACGGTGCTCCACATGCCGCTGTATCAGGAGCTGCGCCGTCGCATGGATGCGGGCGACTTTGGCCACATGAACCTCGCCCAGCTCAACTTTGGCAGCTATAAGGAGTACGGCGACCTGACCAACCGCTTCTACAACCGCAGCCTTGCCGGCGGCGCCATGCTCGACATTGGCGTGTATGCCCTGTCCGTCATGCGCCTCTTTATGGCAAGCCAGCCCGCTGAGGTCGTGTCTCTGGGCAACACCTGTGAGACTGGCGTTGACGTCGCGGGCGGCATTGTCTGCCGAAACGCCGAGCAGCAGCTGGGCGTCGTGAGCCTTACGCTCCACTCGAAGCAGCCCAAGCGCTCGGTCATCAGCTTTGACAAGTGCTATATCGAGGTCAACGAGTATCCGCGTGCCGACCACGCGATCATCGTGTGGACTGCAGACGGTCACCGTGAGGAGGTCCACGCCGGCACCGAGGCCTACGCGCTGTGCTACGAGATGGCTGACCTCGAGAAGGCCGTCGCCGGCGATGATTCCAAGCGTGAGCTTCTGGATTATGCTTCTGATGTTATGGAGCTGATGACCAAGCTCCGTGCCGATTGGGGAGTCGTCTACCCCGAGGAGGAGTAAGCGATGCTCGCGGAAGATAGGCTCAATGCGATCGTCTCGATGGTGCAGCAGGCTGGTTCAGTAACGGTGCCAGAGCTTGCCGATGCCCTGGGTGTGACGGCTTCTACCATTCGACGCGACCTGCAGACGCTTGACCGAGCGCACCGCATCGCCAAGGTGCACGGTGGCGCGACAAGCCTTGAGCGCGCGCACGTGACGCGCGACTTAACGATCAGTGAGCGCAGTGATCTCCATAACGACGACAAGGAGCGCATCTGCGCCCGTGCGGCGGCGCTTGTGGAGCCCGATAGTTTCGTGTATATCGATTCGGGTTCCACGACCCTCAAGCTCATCGAGCATCTTCCGCATCTCGAAGGGGTTACCTATGTGACTGATTCCGTGCTCCATGCTCAGCATCTCGCTTTGCGCGGCATGCGTACCGTGGTGCTGGGCGGCGAGCTCAAACCCGAGACCGAGGCGCTCGTTGGCCCCGATGCCTTGGCAACTCTAGAACGCTACAACTTCAACTGCGGCTTTTGGGGCTCCAACGGCATTGCCGCCGAGCAGGGTTTTACGACTCCCGATATCGAGGAAGCGCAGGTCAAGCGTATCTCGATGCGCCATACGGCCAAACGCTTCGTAATCTCGGACGCCAGCAAATTTGGCATGGTGGCGCCCGTCAAGTTCGCGGACTTCCGTGACGCAACGATTATTACCGCAGGCGATGTCCCTGCCAAGTACCGGGCAATGGACAACGTCATCACGGTCTAGCGGCGGGGCAAGGTCAAAACCATTTAGTTTTCTCAATAGAAAAGCGGCAACGTCCATTACGGGCGTTGCCGCTTTCGTTGTCTGCCGGTTTGTCTAAGTCTGTAACAACTGGACCGTTAAAAGTGGGCTAGGTGTTACAGATCGAGATACTTACGAACCGCGCCGCCCCTTTGTCTCAATCTGTAACATCTGGGACTGATTTTGCCGAGTTACTGTTACAGATTGAGACTATTCCCTTGAGGGAATTCGAATGTCTCGATCTGTAACAGATAGACCGCAAAATGGGCTTCAGCTGTTACAGATCGAGATGTTTGGGAATCCGGCAGGGCCATCGCGGCAAAACCACCACAAAGGTGCCTGTCCCCTTTGTGGTGGTTTAGGGCTCCCAGGGGCAGGGGGCTTCGATGTGGATGTACTCGCCGGTTACGGGATGCGTGAAGGATACGCTGTGGGCGTGGAGCATCAGGCCGCAGGGACGCGGCGTTCCGTACAGGTCGTCGCCAATCAAGGGATGATGCTCGCTTGCCAGGTGCACGCGGATCTGGTGCTTGCGGCCGGTGAGCAGCTCGACATCAATATACGAGCGCGTAGGCAGGCCACGGCGGCTCTTAAGGCGCTTGAGTACCTTGATGCGCGTCTGAGAAGGCTTGCCGCTGGCGCCGACGCGCATCTTGCGGCTGTCGTGACGGTCGCGGGCGATGGGCTTGTCGATGAGCTTTTCGTTCCAGTCGATCTTGCCCTCGGCGAGCGCCAGGTAGTGCTTTTCGAAGGCGTGGTCGATGACCATCTGGTCAAAGGCGGGCTGCGTCTGCTTGTCGAGCGAGAACAGCACCACGCCGGTGGTGTTGCGGTCCAGGCGGTTGAGCGGCTGCATGTCAGTCGCGGCAAAGCCGTCGCCCATCGCCAGCAGCAGATCGCTGGCGTAGTCGGTAAGCGTACGCTCGCCGGTGCCGTCGCCGTGGACGATCATGCCGGCGGGCTTGTCGATAGCCATGAGCCAGGCATCGCAGTAGAGGACTTGAGGTTCTTCGTTCACGTGTAAGCCTTTCGGTTAGCTAATTCCCACAAACATGCAGCCCGAGGTGGCGCCGCGCAGGCGGGCGGCCGGCTTGCGGCCGGCTTGAGCCGCCTCGACAGCGCGACGGACGCGAGCGACGGCACGGCCAATCTCATCGGCCTCGAGCAGCGTTCCGTCGACCATAAGACGGCGTACGCCGGCGTCGAGCAGCTGTGGAACCTGCGGTGTGAGGTCGATGGGGTAGGCGTCGTACAGGCGAGAGCGGCCGTGGATGTCGGTGCGGACGGGCATGACCTTTCCGTCGATATTCTTGAGCGAGAGCTTGCGGGCACGCAGGCGGCAGTTGGCACAATCGTGGATGCAGCCGTTGGCAACCTGCAGAATGCAATGCTCGCTTGTCATGACGCGCGGGCGGCCAAAGACGGTGATGCCTAGAGCCGCGGGCGCGGCGGCGCCGAGCGAGACAATCTCGTCGAGCGTGATCTCGGGCGAGAGCCAAAACGCACCGGCTCCGCGCTCGGCAAGCGCCTCCATGCAGGGCGTGTTGTGCACCGGCAGGCAAGAGCGAATCTCGGCCGTGGCGCCAACCTGGGCGGCCAGGGCAAGCTCAGAGATGTTGCCAATAGCGACCGTGGCGCCGGCAACAACCCATGGGTCAACGCGGACGTGGTCAACGGCGCGGCAGACCTCATCGAGCACGGGTACGATGTCCTGCTCAAACGTATCGGCGGGGGAGAGCTCGGCCGCATCGAGCGCGTCGGTGGTCATGTAGATGCGCGTTGCACCCTCCGCCCGCGCTGCCTCGGCGGTCTCGAGCGAGGTGACGGTGGCGCAGATCTGCGGCTCGTCGCGGTAGTGCTCGGGCGCGGGGCGGGAATCACTGGTGACAATCGCCGGCAGCTCGAGCGTTTTCGCGCGCTCCGCGTACGGCGCCAGAATGGCCTCTTCCAGCGCCTTGCAAGCGGCGGCGCGCACCTTATGTACGGCGGAGAAACCCATGCCACAGCCCTCATCGAGCGCCACCTCAAAGCTCGCAGCCTCAAAGGGAGAGGAACCCATGCGGCCGACGTGCTCAACCAGATCGGACGCCTCGACCGCACGGG
>UQQL01000097.1 GCA_900543275.1 uncultured Collinsella sp.
CTGCCGACGAATTGCATCGCCTGATTGATCACCTGCAAAACTATGATGTGATCCCCATGATCTCGCTTGGTCGCAATCTGCATGTTGAGGATTCGTACCGCTGTATGATTACGCTGCCGGATGGCTCGCAGAAAAACATCGTCAAATACGAGCGCGATGCGTGCGACCTTAAGATCCGTGAGGTCGAGAGCTTGCATGAGGTCGTGGACACTTATCCCGTGGATAAGCTGCTGACGGCGGGCGATCCGACCTACCTGCAGGCGCATTACGAGGAGATGTATGCGCCCTTTACCCAGACGCTTTCGGGCATGTTTACGGCTGACTGGTATTTTGAATATACGGCGCCCGGCATCGACAAGGCTCGTGCGCTCGAGGGCGCCCTGTCCAAGCTGGGTATTGATGCCAGCGAGGTTGTCTCGTTTGGCGACGGCCAGAATGACAAGTCTATGATCGAGTGGGCTGGTACCGGCGTCGCCATGGGTAACGCTGTCGATGAAGTCAAGGCCGTGGCCCAGATGGTGACCGCCAACAACAACGAAGACGGTATCGCGGTAGCACTTGACCAACTGCTGGGTTAGAATCGCCGATAGTGCATGGTTCGGGCGTCCGCTTGCGGGCGCCCTTTTGTTAGGGAGGGTGCCGTGTCCGCATTTCCGTTCGACGCTGTTATCTTTGACATGGACGGCGTCATTGTCGATACCGAGTATTACTACCTGGGGGAGACTGCCGCGTTTGCCAAGGAGCTTGGGTTGAATCTGACCCAAGAGGAGTTGAACGGGCAGGTTGGTACCTCACATCAGTTCTTCCTGCATATGCTGGTCGATTGGTTTGAGCGCGCCGGTAAAGGGCACTTCACTGGCGAGGAAGCATTGGCCCGTTGGGACGAGTGGGCGCATAAGCGTCCGCGTGACTACCAGGCTTTGATTAACCCGGGCGCTGTGGATACGATTCGAGAGTTGCCGCGCCGCGGCGTTCGCGTGGCGCTGGCGAGCTCGTCTCCCATGGACAGCATCGAGGAAGTACTCGATGCATGTGGTCTGTCGGATGCCTTTGAGTACGTGGTGAGCGGCGAGCAGTTTAAGGAGAGCAAGCCCGAGCCCGACATCTACCTGCATGCGCTGGACCTGTTGGGGCTGCCTGCGGTCCGTTGCTGCTGTGTTGAGGATTCGGTGCCTGGCATCACTGCCGGCAAGCGTGCCGGCCTGACGGTCATTGCCAAGCGCGAGGAGCGCTTTGGCTTTAGCCAGGATGCCGCGGACAAGATCATCGACCAGCTGCCGGAGCTGCTCACGCTTTCTTAGGAGCGCGGTAGTTGCGCGTTTTTCGGGTCTGATGAGTAAATAGCCGACATTTTGGTGCGACACCTAGCATACTTTAAGCTAATGCGGGCTTAAGGACTTGTTGAATGCCCTTAAGCCCGTTTTAGACTTAATTGTGCTTGGAGAGGGTATATGCCACCGACTGAAGGGCTAACTGACGGTAAAGCAGCGATACCGCTGTACCAACAGGTTATCGATATCATCAAAAACGAAATCAACTCCGGTGCCTACAAGGCAGGTGCGCGGATACCCAACGAATTCGAATTGGCTGAGAGCTATAAAGTTGGCCGCGTTACCGTGCGACGCGCTATTGAGGAGCTCGTCCAACAGGGCTATCTAACGAAGCGACAGGGGAAAGGCACGTTTGTCAATGCCCCCAAGCTCAAGCGCAAGATTCGCCAGAAGGATGACGTCCAGAGTTTTTCGGACGCATGCCGCGTTAACGGAATGGAACCGGGGGCGCGTGTCATTTCGAGAAAGATACTGCCGGCGGATTCCACCGAAGCACAGTTCTTTGGTGTTGCCGTTGGAACTGACTTGATCTGCGTTGAGCGCGTGCGTACTGCCGATGGCGTCCCTGTCATGCTCGAGAACAACATATATGTTTACGAGGACAACGCCTATCTATCAACGGCACCTCTATCTAACCAATCCATTTTTGAGTTCGTGCGCAACCGGACGGGCCGCACGCCCGCGTTTACCGACCCATGCACGCTTGAGATCGCGTGCGCGTCGCCCGAGGTCGCTCGGTTGTTGGCAGTTCCCGTTGGCGAACCCTTGTTTTATATGGAAGCCTTCTTTTTCGATGAGCAGCGGCGGCCGTTTATCATCGGTCGTCAGCGGATCGTTGGGTCTCGCTACGTTTTTGACATCTAGGACATGCGTATGGAAACGCCCGGTGAATCGTCTCACCGGGCGTTTCCATACCGTTCACGGCGCAAACGCAACCGTTCAACCGCGTTGCGGCAATCAGTTTGAAATTATCTTGATGACGAGAAAAGCTGCTGGTAATCTATAGAACGTCATAGAACGTTTGCCTTGTGCAAACGTTGAAGCGAGATGCGATGCAGTCTCGAGTTCTTTGGAGGTATCTATGTCAGATACGAAGGCGAAGAAGACAAACAGACGTTTTAAGTTCAAATTACCGCATGTCTATACGATCATGTTCTTGCTGATCGTTGTCTTTGCGGTCTTGACTTGGATCGTTCCCTCTGGTCAGTATCAGCGCAAGACGATTTCGACAGCGGCGGGCGAGCGTGAAGTCGCCGTTGCTGGAACCTATGAACAGGTCGATAAGAACTACACCGATTCCGAGACCGGCGAAACCATCAATCTGGGTCAGGATATCTTCGCGGTCCTGCAAGCGCCCACTAAGGGCATCCAGGAGGCTGCCGACGTCGTTACGTTCGTCTTATTGATTGGCGGGTCGTTCGCAATCATCACCAAGACCAACGCTTTGAATGCCGGCATGAGCCGTGTGATTAAAAAGCTCAAGAACAAGGACATCCTCATCATTCCCATCACGATGACGTTGCTGTCCATTTGCGGCACCACGTTTGGTATGTCTGAGGAAGCCCTGCCGTTCTATGCCATCTTCATTCCCATCATGATGGGTATCGGTTATGACTCGATGACGGCATTCATCATCTGCTTCCTTGGTCCTAACCTGGGATATTGCGCTTCGACCATCGATCCGTTTAATGTTTTGATCGCCCAAGGCATCATTGGCATCGAGGGCAATCCGCAACTGTGGCTGCGCGCCGTTTCTTGGGTCATCTTCACTGCTGTCGGTATCGCATGGGCCATGCGCTACGCCATGCGCGTCAAGAAAAACCCCGAGTCGTCCATTACGTACGAGGACGATAAGCTCAAGCGTATCGAGTTTTCCGTGACCGATGCCTCCATCGAGGAAGAGTTCACTACCCGTCAGAAGCTCGTGCTTATCGATTTTGCTTGCGGTATGGGCATTATCGTCTGGGGTCTTGTTACCCAGGGTTGGTACATGAATGAGATTTCCGCCGTGTTCCTTGGCATGGGCTTGCTTGCCGGTATCCTGGGCGGTCTTGACCAGCAGACGATTGCTGAGGAGTTCGTTAAAGGTCTCGCCGACTTTGCGTACGCCGCCATCGTTATCGGTATCGCTCGCGGTATTCTGGTCATCGCCGAGGGCGGCATGATCATCGACACCATCCTCCAGGCGCTCGCTACTGCGCTCGCCGGTGCACCCGCCGCCGTCTACACCACGTTTATGTATATCGTCCTTGGCCTGCTCTCTTTGCTGGTTCCCTCGAGTTCTGGCCTGGCGGCGCTCACCATGCCTGTTATGGGCCCCCTGACCGAGCTTATGGGCCTCAATCCCGAGGCAGCCGTTACCGCGCTCCAGTTTGCTAATCAGACCATCAACACCATCAGTCCCGTGGCGGGCATGACGGTCGCCGGCCTTGCCGTGGCTAAGATTTCGTTTGGCCAATGGTGGAAGACCATTTGGAAGTTCTTCATTTTCATGGTCGTCTTTGGCCTGATCGTAACGGCAATCTCTGGCATGCTTCCGATGTAGGTGGTTGTGATGTCTGATCGTTTGACGGTCCTGACGTCTAAGAGCGTCTTTACCGGTACGGGGGACCTGCCGTTTGAAGGTTTCGTAGCGGTCCGTGGCAATCGAATTGAGGCTGTTGGCACCAAGTGTGAGGTAGCTTCGTATTTGACCCAAGCGGACGAGGTAGTTGACCTGGGCGACCGCACCGTCATGTCTGGCCTGATCGATGTGCATACCTTCTATACGGGCTGGGCGCTGCGGACGTTGGGGTCTGATCTATCCGGCGTCGCCGATGCCAAAGAGGCCGTGTCGCTCTTGCGTGCATGGAAAGATGATCATCCGGATTGTGCGGCGGCTTTTGGCCACAACATGCCCGAAACGTTGGCATCGGATGCCGAGAACGCAAATACGGCAGCTGTGTTTGACGATTGTTTTGGCGATATCCCTGTCGTCTGCTTTACACCGGGTGCGGAGACCTGCGTTCTCAATGCTGCCGCCAGTGCGCGATACGGCTTTACACCCCAGGCGTGCTATGCCGAGAAGATCTGGCGCATGATGAGCGATTTCCTCGCGCTACCCGAGGTGCGCGCCGGGTATTCGGACTACATGAGCATGCTTAACGAGCGCGGCGTTACCGCCATCAAGGAGATGGCGTTTGATGACTACTACGGCTTTGCCGACGAAATGGCTCGCCGTGAGGAATCTGGTGAGCTGACGGTTCGTGTCTCTATGATGTCGCAGCCGGTGGGTGCCGGTGCAAATCTGGCATATGCCCGCGAGGCGCGAGAGCGCTTCCGGGGACCGTTCGTTCGTTTTTCTGGCTTCAACCGTATGACCGATCGCGGCGTATGGGCGGGGCTTGCCGAGATGATAGACCCCTATGAGGACACTGTCTCTTATACACATCTGACGCTGCCGACGACGG
>UQQL01000098.1 GCA_900543275.1 uncultured Collinsella sp.
AGCACGCGGCTGTTAACCGCGCTGTTGTAGGTTCGAGTCCTACCCGGGGAGCCAGGTTGTAAAACCCGTCGCTTATGCGGCGGGTTTTTTCATGCCGCGATCACTTGGCGCGAACGTTGCCATATCAACATTTCGTGTCGAGGATGTAATCCCGCGACCCACCACCTCAACATGGCGCGGTCGTTGTAGAATATTGCAATGATTGCTCCCACGAGATGGTGCCGCGAGCACCAGATAAGGAGATTCTTGTGTCTGAGACCATTAACGGCAGCCTGAGCGTCTCGAACGACGTTATTGCCGATATTGCCGGTTATGCCGCGATGACGTGCTATGGCGTCGTCGGTATGGCCGAACAGCTCCAGGGCGCCGAGAGCGTGCGCCTGCTTGCCGGTCAGCGCCTCCGCAAGGGCGTGCTTGTCTCCGCCGACGAGAACGGCCTTGCGGTCGATCTTCACGTCGTGCTCGAGAACGGCGTCAACATGAAGTCCGTCTGCCACAACCTTTCGAGCTCCGTTGCCTTTACCCTGCAGGAGATTGCCCAAATCGATCCCGCCAGCCTTAAGATCGGCATCCATATCGACGCGCTCAAGAGCCGTCTGAACTAGCATCCGAAAACGGAGATTCAAATACCCATGATTGCAAAGACCATTCGCACCTGTTTTCCGATCGCTGCGGCTGCCGTTTCTGACAAGGCCGAGGAGATCAATAAGCTCAACGTCTTCCCCGTACCCGACGGCGACACCGGCACCAACATGTCGCTCACGCTCGCCTCGGTGACCAAGGAGCTCTCCGCCCTTCCCGCCGATGCCGACATGGAGGCCATTGCCGGCGCCATCACCCACGGCTCCCTGATGGGCGCCCGCGGTAACTCCGGCGTCATTACCTCGCAGATCCTGCGCGGTGTGGCCGAGGGCCTTGTCTCCGCCGACGAGCCCATTACGTCCGCCAACATCGCCTTCGCCTTCCGCCGCGCCGTCAAGGTCGCCTTCCAGGCCGTCCGTAAGCCCATCGAGGGCACGATTCTCACGGTGCTGCGCGATGTCTCGACCAAGGCCGACGAGTGCGAAAAGAAGAAGTTCTCGGCCGAGGACGCGCTCGATGCCATCGTCGTCGAGGCCTACCAGTCCGTCGCTCGCACGCCCGACCTGCTGCCCGTCCTCAAAGAGAACGGCGTGGTCGACTCCGGCGCCTTCGGCTTTGCCATCTTCTTGGAGAACTTTGTGGCTGCAGCACTTGGTCGCAGCACCGTTGTCGAGGATTTCTCCGCTACGTTCGATTCCGCTGGCTCTGCACGCGATGCCGCTCTTGGCCGCGTTGAGATCGAGGCCAACGACGATTGGGAGGGCTCGGAGTTCCGCTACTGCAACGAGTTCCTCTTTAAGGCCGACGCCCCGTTTGACGAGGACGAGTGCCTTAAGTTCCTGGGTTCCATGGGCGACTGTGAGCTGCTCGTGGGCGCATATCCCGACTACAAGATCCACGTGCACTCCAACACCCCGAACCTGGTGCTCGAGCACATGCTGCAGCTTGGCCAGATCTACGAGGTCTTTATCCACAACATGGAGATGGAGGCCCACGACCGTACCGCCAAGATCCACGAGGACCAGGAGAAGGCCGCCGAGCCCGCGAAGGCCCTGGGCTTTGTCGCCGTTGCCGCCGGTTCCGGCGAGGCAGACATCCTCAAGTCCCTCGGCGTTGACGTGATCGTGTCCGGTGGCCAGACCATGAATCCCTCGACTGCAGACCTGCTGGGCGCCGTCGACCAGGTCAACGCGACCTCGGTCATCATTCTGCCCAACAACGGCAACATCCGCATGGCCGCCGAGGCCGCTGCCTCTGCCTGCACCGACAAGAAGGTCGCCGTCGTTCCCACCAAGACCGTTCCGCAGGCCTTCTCCGCGCTGTTCGCGGTCCTGCCCGATTCCGAGCTCGAGGATGCCGTCGCCGCTATGGTCGACGCCATCAGCGAGGTCCGCGATGGCGAGGTCACCCGCGCCGTGCGCGACTCCAGTGCCTCCGACGGTTCGCCAATTCACTCCGGTGACGTCATGGGCATCATTGCCGGCTCCATCGACGTGGTCGGCTCCGACGTGAAGCAGGTCACGCTCGATTGCATCAACCGTATGCAGGAGGAAGAGGAGGGCGACGCGCTGACGATTCTGGCCGGCGAGGAACTGTCCGATGAGGCCTTCCAGGAGATCGTCGACGCTATCGAGGAGGCTCAGCCCGATCTGGAGATCGACGCCCATCGTGGCGAGCAGCCGCTCTATCCCGTGATCTTCTCGATCGAGTAGGCAACTGCCCATGTCCGAACTGTGCTCCGTGCCGCGCGTCTCGGAGCGCTTTGCCCAGAGCAATGCGCTCGACGAGGATATCGCGCGACTCAAATATGTTTCGGGTAAACGTGAGGAGGCCCTTCGCCGTCTGGGAATTCGGACGGTGGGGGACCTCCTTCTCCATATCCCTCATCGATACCTGGACTTTACGCGCTCCTGGTCCATCGAGATGGCGCCCATCGGTACCGTGTGTACCATCATCGCCACGGTCGATCGTATCGTCCAAAAGCAGCCGCGTCCGCGCATGCAGGTGACCGAGGTCTCACTCGTTGACGAGACGGGCGTGCTGCAGGTCGCCTTTTTCCGCCAGCCCTGGATTGCCCAGCAGCTTAAGCAGGGCGACCGCCTAGCCGTAATGGGTAAGGTCGAGTTTGCCTACGGCTTTAAGCAGATGGCCTCGCCGCACTTTGAAAAGCTTGAGGAAGGGCGCGCCGCGGGCACTATCCTGCCGGTCCATTACGTGAGTGACGGCGTGAGTCAGGCATGGATGCGCCGTATCGTAAGTGGCGCGCTCGAGGCCGTCGGCAATCCCTTTGATCCCATTCCGGCACGCTTACGCGTTAAACGTCGCCTGATGAGCCATGCCCGTGCCCTTCGATCGATCCACTTTCCCTCGAGCATGGCTGAGCGCGAAATCGCGCGCGCACGGCTTGCCTACGAGGAGTGCCTCTACCTGCAGCTGGCGCTGCGCCTGCGCAACGACGGTGTCTTGGTCGAAGTCGCTCCCTACGCCCACGCCGCGGGCGAGCACCTGGCCGCGCTCAAGCAGGCCCTGCCGTTTTCGCTGAGCGACGAGCAGGAGGCCGCGTTCCAAGACATCCTGCGCGATATGTGCGATGGCGGGCGCGTGATGAACCGCCTGCTGCTGGGCGATGTCGGTACCGGTAAGACCGCCGTTGCCGCCTGCGCGCTGGCTGTGGCTGCCGATAGCGGCACACAGGCCTGCGTTATGGCGCCCACGGGCGTGCTGGCGCGTCAATATGCCGATAAGACCGGCCCTCTGCTCTCGCAGGCCGGCATGTCTTGGGCGCTTCTGACGGGTGCCACGCCGGCCGCAGAGCACGAGCGCATCCATGCACAGCTGGAATCGGGAGAGCTCGACGTCCTCTTTGGAACCCACGCGGTCCTTTCGGATAACGTGGCGTTTAAGTATTTGTCGCTCGTAGTCATCGATGAGCAGCACCGGTTTGGCGTCGGCCAACGCAATGCCTTGCGCGCGAAGGGCCCCGGTGCCGATCTGCTCGTTATGACGGCAACGCCCATCCCGCGTACGCTGGCGCTTTCGGTCTACGGCGATCTGGACACGAGTATCATCCGCCATCGGCCCGTCCCTGGCGCTGGCGTGACGACACGCGTGCTTACCGAGTCGAGTCGCGACCTTGCCTATGGCGCCATCCGCGAGGCGCATGAAAAGGGTCAGCAGGCCTACGTGATTTGCCCGCTCGTGGAGCCGAGTGACTCGGCCGATGATCTGGAGGACGTGCCCGGTATCGCCCGCGACGACGAGGGCCGCGTGACGGTCCCCGTGCCGCTGCACGATACGGCGACCGAGCTCGATCGCCTGCGTCTGGCGTTGCCGGGTCTTGCCATCGAGCGCCTTCACGGCCGCATGCCAGCGGGGGAGAAGGACCAGGTTATCGATGCCTTTAAGCGTGGCGAGATTGACGTGCTCGTCTCGACTACGGTGGTCGAGGTGGGCGTCGACGTGCCTAACGCCACCGTCATGGTCATCGAGAACGGGGAGCGCTTTGGTTTGGCTGCTCTGCACCAGCTGCGCGGTCGCGTGGGCCGTGGCAGCGTGTCGGGCACGTGTCTGGTCATGACGCACTCCAAGGGCAACGGCGGCGCTTCGGCAGCACAAGATCGCCTGCAATCGCTCGAGAAGACCTCGGATGGCTTTACGCTCGCCCAGATGGACCTGCGTCTGCGCCACGAGGGCGAAATCCTGGGGTACCGCCAGCATGGCGGAGTGACCCTGCGCTTTGTCGACCTGGATGCCGACGAGGAGCTGATCGAGTGGGCCCATTTGGACGCGGTCGAGCTCTTGCGGTATGCTTGCAACCTTGACTCCGTGGCGACGCGCCCCCTGCGCGATGCGGTCGCCATGCGATATCGACACATTTTTAAGGAGGTCAGCGGAGGATGAGAATCATCGGCGGCGAATGGCGCGGTCGTAAGATCGAGGAGCCCCGTGGTCGCGATGTCACCCGCCCCACGACCGATCGCGTGCGCGAGGCATGCGCATCTATGGTCATGTCGGCATTCGACTTCGATCTGGATGAGGTCCGCGCAGCCGTTCAGGAGAACACAAAAGCCTGTCTCTTATACACATCTGACGCTGCC
>UQQL01000099.1 GCA_900543275.1 uncultured Collinsella sp.
GAGATTACTACGCGTCTCGTGGGCTCGGAGATGTGTATAAGAGACAGGCGTGGTGGTCTCCGTCAACACCTGCGCAAACCTGGTCGGCCGTCTGTCCTTTGGCCAGATCATCGACAAGATCGGCGCCTACAAGTCGCTGCTCATCAGCCTTGTCGTCACCATCGTCGCGCTCGTCATCATGTCGATGAGCTTTACGCAGGGTATGTTCTTTGTGGCGCTCGCCCTGCTCGGCTTTAGCTTTGGCGCCCTGCTCGTCATCTACCCGCCGCTCACCGGTGGCGCCTTCGGTACCAGCAACATCGGCGTCAACTACGGCATCATGTTTTTGGGCTACGCCGCTTCTACCTGGATCAGCCAGCCCATCACCGCCGTGCTGTATCACGCCGAGGCCGGCAGCGCCGCCTACCAGCAGTCCTTCTATGGCGCCATCGTGATCGCCGCCATCGCCGTCGTGCTCACCGTCTACATGATGGTCTCCGACAGCAAGAAGAAGTCCGCCTAGTTTTACCGATGCGACAAAGGGACAGTCCCTTTGTCGCATTCCACCGATCACCAGTATTAAGGAGTCGAAATGTCTGAGCTCAATCCCGTCCGCATTGCCGTTATCGGCGCCGGTGCCATGGGCCGCAACCACATCCGCTTTGTCACCGAGGAGCCCGAGGCCGAGCTCGTCGCCATCGCCGACGCCTTTGAGGGCGCCCGTGCCACGGCCGAGGCCGCCGGCGTGCCGTTTTACACCGATCCCGCCCAGATGATGGACGAGGTCAAGCCCGAGGCCGTCATCATCGCCACCCCCAACGACCTGCATCTGGGCGTTGCCCGCGAGGCCGTGAAGCGCAACATCGTGCCGCTGGTCGAAAAGCCAATCTCCAACGACCTCGAGGATGCCCAGGCCTTCGCCGCCGAGGCCGAGACCGCCGGCGTGCCCGTGCTCGTGGGCCAGCACCGTCGCCACAACCCCTTCGTCAACAAGGCCAAGGAGATCATCGAGTCTGGCGAGCTGGGCAAGCTCACCGTGTCGAGCTTCCACTACATGATCTATAAGAATGACGAGTATTTCGATGTCGAGTGGCGCCGCAAGAAGGGTGCCGGCCCGATCCTGGTTAACCTGGTTCACGACGTCGACCTGCTCCGCTATCTGCTGGGCGAGCCCGTTGCCGTCCAGGGTATGCAGTCCAGCGCCGCCCGCGGTTTTGAGACCGAGGACTCCGCCGTGGTCAACGTCCGTTTTGCCGATGGCGCGCTCGCAAGCATGACCATCTCCGATGCCACCGCCAGCCCCTGGAACTGGGAGGCGACTGCTCGCGAGGACCCGCAGTACCGCCCCTTCGACGCCGACGCCTACTTTATCGGCGGCACCAAGGGCGCCCTGTCGCTGCCCCGCCTGCACCAGTTCTCCTACGACGGCGCCTCTAACTGGCACAAGCCGCTGCAGATGGAGATTCCGGCCGTCGACCCGGCGCTTCCCCACAAGATGCAGCTCAAGCACTTTGTGAAGGTCGTCCGCCGCGAGGTCGAGCCCGTCGTGACGCCGGCCGACAACGTCAAGACGCTCACGCTCCTCAACGCCGTCAAGGAGGCCGCCGAGACCGGCCAGCTCGTCGAGCTGTAACGCCTTAAGAGCGGCCGCGACAGAAACCCCATGCCGAGCCCCTCGGTCCGCCACAAATAAGCCCCTCTTCTTTGCCCCGCGAGCAGACTCCTGCCCGCGGGGCTTTCTTTGCAGCCGCGGCGCGGGCGGGTGGTAGACTGGGTGGCTCATGCACCTGTAACGTACTCACAGACAGGAAGTTCCATGGATCTTATCGCCCAGCTCGCCCGCGAGCTCAACCTTAAGACCGCCAACGTCGAGGCAGCCGTCAAGCTCATCGACGAGGGCAACACCATCCCCTTTATCTCGCGCTACCGCAAGGAAGCAACGGGCGGCATGGACGACGTTGCCCTGCGCGCACTCGACGAGCGCCTGTCCTACCTGCGCAATCTTGAGCAGCGCAAAGAGGACGTCATGCTGCTCATCGACGCCCAGTGCAAGCTCACGCCCGGGCTCGAGCAGCAGATTCGCGAGGCCACGCAGCTTCAGCGTGTCGAGGACCTCTACAAGCCCTATCGCAAAAAGCGCATGACCCGTGCGCAGAAGGCCCGCGAGGCCGGCCTGGAGCCGCTCGCCAATATGATCATCATGCAGGCATCGGCCAAGGGCAGCGCACTCGACGCCGCTGCGGCATACGTCAACGAACAGGCCGGCTTCGACACGCCCGAGAAGGCACTCGCCGGCGCCGCCGACATCGTGGCCGAGACGGTGGCCGAGGACCCGGAGAACGTCGCCGACCTGCGCACCTTTACGCAAAACACCGCCGACATCGTCGTCGAGGCCACCGACCCCGCCGAGAAGACCCCCTACGAGCCCTACTACAACTTTGACGAGCCGCTGCGCCGTATTCCCAACCACCGCGTGCTGGCTATCGACCGCGGTGAGCGCGAGGGCAAACTCCGCGTGCGCGTGAACGTCGACGGCGCTGCCGCCACGGCGCGCCTCGGCAGCCGCTGGCCCCGTCGCCAGGGCGTGTTCGCGCCCGTCTTTGACGCCGCTATCGCCGACGGTTACAAGCGTCTCATGGCCCCCTTGCTGGAGCGCGAGGCCCGCGCCAAACTCACCGTCCGCGCTCAGACCGAGGCCATCAATGTCTTTGCCAAGAATCTCGAGGGCTTGCTCTCGGCACGCCCCGTGCGCGGTGCCCGCGTGCTCGCGCTCGATCCGGGCTACCGCACCGGCTGCAAGGTCGCTGTCATGGACGAGACCGGCAAGCTGCTCGACCACGGCGTTGTCTACCCCACCAAGCCGCGCCACGACGTCGCCGGCACCAAGCGCGAGCTCGCCCGCCTCGTCAAGAAGGACGGCGTCAACACCATCGTCATCGGCAACGGCACCGCCAGCCGCGAGACCGAGGAAGTCGTCTCGGAGTTCATTGCCGAGCAGGCGCCCGGGCTGCGATACACCATCGTCAACGAAGCCGGCGCGTCGGTGTACTCCGCCTCCGAGCTCGCCAGTCAGGAATACCCCGACCTGGACGTCACCGTGCGCGGCGCCATGAGCCTGGGCCGCCGTCTGCAGGACCCGTTGGCAGAGCTCGTCAAGATTCCGCCCCAGTCCATCGGCGTGGGCCAGTACCAGCACGACCTTGACCAGGCCGAGCTTTCGCGCACCCTGGGCCACGTGGTGGAAGACGTCGTCAACCGCGTGGGCGTCGACGTCAACACCGCAAGCGCGAGCCTGCTGGGATACGTATCGGGCATCACGCCGAGCGTGGCCAAGAATATCGTGGCCTACCGCGAGGAAAACGGAGCCTTTACCGATCGCCGCCAGCTCAAGAAGGTCCCCAAGCTGGGACCCAAGGCATACCTCAATGCCGCGGGCTTCCTGCGCATTAGCGGCGGCAAGAACCCGCTCGACGCGACGAGCGTCCACCCCGAAAGCTACGAGGTGGCCACGGCCGTCCTGGAACGCGCCGGCGTTGCGGCAAGCGAGCTCAGCCGCGGCGGCGTGCCCGACATCGAGCGCCGTCTGGGCAGCATTTCGGCACTGGCAAGCGACCTGGACTGTGGCACCCTGACGCTCATCGACATTGTCAACGAGCTCAAGAAGCCCGGTCGCGACCCGCGCGACGACGCGCCCGAGGTGGTCTTTAGCCGCTCGGCACTTTCTATTGACGACCTGGAGCCCGGCATGGAGCTCAAGGGCACGGTGCGCAACGTCGTCGACTTTGGCGCCTTCGTCGACGTGGGCGTGCACCAGGACGGCCTCGTGCACATCTCCAAGCTGGCCAGCCGCTTCGTCAAGCACCCCAGCGACGTGGTGCGCGTCGGCGACACGGTGAAGGTATGGGTAGAAAAGGTCGATCGCGACCGCAAAAAGATCTCCCTCACCATGGTGCGGGGCAAATAAGCCGCTGCAGGCGCTCGGCGGGCCCCATTCCGCCGAGCGCCTCTCCTTCTAAAACGATTTGGCGATATCCCGAAGTGCGAGACGCCGTTTCCGCTAATCATCACCTGCAATTTTTGAGATATTCGGCCTGCTGGGCCGCGATAACACTTCTTCAAAGTGCAAGCTCAACAAATAGGCATCAGATATTCCACAAACGTCCCATATCTGCACCCGCAGAGGTGCGGTACGGGACGTTTTTCAGCCATATTGGCAATCTTGACGGCACTCTGAGGCCGAATATCTCGATTTCTGTTGGTGGGACACTTATGGGCACGAACCGCAAAGACCTCGTTTGCCCGGTAGAGCTGTTCAACCACGTCAAGCATGAGATCTTGCATGCGCGGAACAAAGGATAATCGAAGGGTCTTGGGCGACTTGCGCGTCGCCCCGAACACATAGCCGGCAGGGTCCTTTGCCTTGGCGATGACTGCCAACTCGGGGCCGGATCGTTTTCGATACTTGATAGATATGGATTAGAAGATCATTAGATTACAGGTTGATCCATAATGCGGAACCGCGTTGTCCACGCGATGCCGTCGGAGCCCACGCCGCCGTCCGAGGTGACGCCGGCCGCGTAACACCTGTCTCTTATACACATCTGACGCTGCCGACGACGGAGAG
>UQQL01000100.1 GCA_900543275.1 uncultured Collinsella sp.
CCTCCCGCCTCTCGACCAGCCTCCGCACGCCCTTGGCGGCATGCCTCCGGGCGCCCCGGTCCGGGGCCTGGCCCTTGGCGAGGTCCTTCGGCCGCCCCGAGCACGTCAGGTAGTGCCACGCGGCCTCGACCAGCGCCTTCCTCAGGTGCTTGTTGCCAGCCTTGGTGATCGCGCCCCTGCGGTCGCTCTCCCCGCTGGAGTGCTCGGAGGGCGTCAGGCCGACCCACGCGGCGAACGAGCGGGCGTTCCTGAACCTCGAGAACTCGCCGGCCTCGAACACGAGGTCGGCGGCGGACGCGGTGTCTACGCCCTTGAGGCAGCGGAGGGAGTCGACCCTCCTCCTCCATCTGGGCTTGCGGGCCTCGGCCTCGACGAGCCCCTCGAGCCTCGCCTTCTCCTCCGCCGCCCGCCTGACCGCGTCGACGTAGTAGGCGAGCACGTCGTTGTCGGCCCCCTCCGCGAACCTTATCGACTCGATCCAGGACCAGTGCGCCCGGGTCCAGTTGCCCTTCCTGCGGCCGGTGGGCGTCCTCTCGTCGAAGACGAGCCCGTGCCTGAGCAGGAACTTGGAGAGCCGCTGCTTCGAGCGCGAGAGGTCGTCCCTCGCGTCCTCGAGCGCCCTGGTCAGGTCGCGGGCGGCCTCGCACTCGTCGTCGGGGACCCACACCTCGACCACGTTGCCGACCGACAGCATGCGGGCGAGGAACTCGGCGTCGTTGCGGTCGTTCTTCCTGCGCCTGTCCGCGCTGGGCTTGATCATCTTCGAGACGGCGCCGACCACGCAGTCGACCCCGAGGCCGGAGAGCCTCTTCTGCAGGTCGAAGCCCGTGACCCCGGATTCGTACACGCACCTGGCCCTGGGGTCCACGGACCGCACCCACTCCGCGACTGCCCCGGCGTCGTAGCCGAAGGTCGCGCAGCGCACCTCCCCGGTCATGACGTCGAGGGAGACTGCCTTTATCGAGCGGGCGTGGACGTCGAGGCCGACGAAGGTGGTAGTATCGAGCATGGGAGCCCCTTCCATGAATGCGGCGTGGCCGCCGCGGCTGAATTAGACACTCACCATTGTCGGCCTAATCCGCGGTCTTTCATGCAGCAGGGGCTCTCAATGTTTTTATGTCCTGCTCATATCGTCTCTGCCGGCACCCAGGGGCGCTCCTCACTCTGGTGCATTGGGGACAGGTTTGTTTGCACCAGGTTGGTGCAGATTAACCTGGCCCCATTGCACCAATTTCGTATGCGCTAGACAAAGAGCTCGCATTCCTTCCGCACGACGCAAACCTTGCTCAGCATCTGAGAAACAGCGGATAGCTTGTTGGGATCAAGCTTACGAGCGCCTCGCGGGCATACGGCAATGCAGCGCATGCAGGAGATGCACGCCTCGCCAGCTGCTCGTTTGGGGTCACCCTTGTCGATAGCACAAACGGGGCACGCCGCGGCGCATGCACCGCAGGAGACGCAATCCTCTGTTGCCTCAGGTGCCATGCGGTGACCTCTGGCTTGTTTATAAGGACGATTGCCGGGAATAGAGGGCTCGGATGTATCCTCAGCCAACAGCTTTTGCTGAATTTGCTGCGCAAACTCTGCGAGCTGCGCCGCATCCTGCGCATCCGGACGACCGGCAGCAAACTGTCGCACAACGGAATGCTCGGCAATAGCAGAAACCGCTGCAACCACCCTAAATCCGGCGCGCTTCGCAACGTCCTCCAGCTCTACGAGCGTGTCCTCAAACGCGCGGTTTCCGTATACACAAACCAAAACAGTCCGAGCCCCGTTGCCGCGCACCATGCCCAACCGGTCAGCCACCACGGCCGGGATTCTACCGGCATACGCCGGCACAGAGATTACGGCCACGTCGTCCTCAGTCATCGAGACAGCGCTGAAATCTAGCCCGCTATCGGTCAGATCGACGGTAACGGTCTTTTTGTCCAGCGCCCCGGCCACAAGGCCAGACACCTTCCGCGTTCCACCCGTCGGACTAAACACAATTTCGAATACGCTCATCGAGGCACCCTCCCCCTACGCCAGGCAACGCGTCAAGCCGTTTTCACATTCAGACAGAGTATACGGCGCATGGGATCCCCGTTTTGGTGCACCAAGCACCCCAATGCACCCACCCTACGCTGTCTGCCTCTTCGTTTTGTATAAATTACGGTACAGATTGTATATATTTACGGGATACCGCCGTGTTCTCCTGAGGTACCCCATCCTGGCCCGTGCAAAAAACGGAGTATTCTGCAACGTGACCGCGCCAGCACCGCCGCGGGCGGGCAAAACTGTAGGGCGCCGTATCATTTTAAGTCCCGACATGGCGAGAATAACGCGTCCCTGCTCCGGAAAACGGCGAAATCTGGCTCAAAACGCTCGCTAGGGATATCCGAAGACCACCGTCGGCGACGTCGAATCATATGCAGACAACTCGAACTACAGAATACTCCAAAAAATGCACGGCGCACCCCATGGGACCCATTGCCGCATGGCAGGAAACAGGCCCACGGCATCCTCTAAATGCATTCCCGAGGAAATCACATTTGAACTAGCGATCGGATACGGCAAACAAAAAGGGCCCCGAGCGTAGTTGCTCGGGGCCCTTAGTTCGCCTCGCTCTAGCGCGCGACGCGTATGTTACTTGCGCTTGCCGCCGCCGTCACCGGGACGGCGGGAGCTGCTGCCGCGCTTGCCGCCACGGCTGTTGCCGTAGCTACCACGGTTATCGCGACCGCCGGCACGGCCGCCACGGGAGCCGGCCTGGTTGCCGCCACGACCACCACGATAGCCGCCGCGACGCTCTTCGCGGGTATCGTCGTAGTTGCGCCAGTCATCGCGACGATCGCGGCTGGCACGCGGGTCACGACGATCGCGCGACTCGTTAGAACGACCAGCGCCGCCGCGGCCGCCATTGCTGCGAGCACCCTCGCGACGCTCGCCGCCGCGGCTACCGCGCTCTTCAAAGCGCTTGCCGCCGCGGGACTCACCGCCACGGGCGCCTCGCTCACCGCGACCCTCGCCGCCGCGACGCTCATCACGGCCACTGCGCTCATCATCACGACCGGAACGACGGCGGTCGCCCGCACCGCGCTTGCCGCCGCGCGAACCACGGCCCTCGTCCTCGCGCTCAACACGGCGACGACCGCCGCGATCCTCGTCCTCGCGGCGACGACGATGTGCCTCGCCCTGGAACTGCTTGGCACGACGCTCGGCACGGTTGCCGCGCGGGCCCTGCTCAACAGCACCAGCGCGCTCCTCGGCAGCCGCCTCGCGAGCCACGCTCTCAACAGCCTCGTCCACGCGAGCCTGAACGCCCTCGCGCACGCGGGTCTTGCCGCCGCGCTTGGGACGGCTCGGGCGCTCGCCGTCGCCACGACGCTCGTCGCGACCGCGGTTGGAACGACCAGCCACGTCGCCGTAATCGTCGCCGTTACGCTTGCCGTCGCGACGCGCCTGCTCAAGCTTCTTCTTGCTCTTGGACTTGCCGCGCTTGGTCTTCTTCTTCACCTTAAAGGCGGCAGGATCGCGCTCGGGATCGACGGCGGGCGGGTTGGGACCCACATGCAGTTCGCCGGCTTCGTAGATGTCGGCCGTCTTGTCCATGATCTTCTCAATCTCGTAGAACTCGTCGACGTCCTGCTCGGTCACAAACGTAATGGCCCAGCCCAGCTCGCCGGCGCGGCCCGTACGGCCAATGCGGTGGATATAGTCGGTCGGCTCGGCCGGCACGTCGAAGTTCACGACGTAGCGCACGTCGCTAATGTCGATGCCGCGGGCGAGAACATCGGTTGCCACCAGCACGTCGACGGTGCCGTCGCGGAAGGCAGAAAGCGCGCGCTCGCGCTGGGCCTGGCTGCGGTTGCCGTGAATCGCGGCGGCCTTGATGCCTTTGCGCTCAAGGCGACGGCAGCAGCTGTCGGCGCGGTGCTTGGTGCGCATAAAGACGATGGTGCGCTCCGGGCCCTCCTTTTTGAGGAACTCAGGCAGCAGGTTGTTCTTTGCCTCGATGGACACCGGGAACACAAACTGGTCGACGGTGTCGGCGGTCGACGTGGCCGGCGCGATCTCCACGCGGGCCGGGTCGCTCACCAAGTCGGTGATCTCGCCCACGGCCTCCTCGTCGAGGGTCGCCGAGAACAGCAGCGTCTGGCGCTCGGCCGGCGTCTCGCGCACAATGCGGCGGACGGCGGGCAAAAAGCCCATGTCGAGCATGCGATCGGCCTCGTCGAGCACCAGCACCTTGACCTCGTTCAGATGGCAGGCTCCCTGCTCGATCAAGTCGACCAGACGGCCTGGCGTTGCGACCAGGATGTCGCAGCCGTACTTGAGGGCAGCGGTCTGCGGCTTGTAGCTCACGCCACCCACGACGGTCACGGCAACGTGGCCGGTGACGTCGGCGATCTTGCTCGCAACCTCGTCGATCTGCTGGGCAAGCTCGCGCGTGGGAGTGATGA
>UQQL01000101.1 GCA_900543275.1 uncultured Collinsella sp.
CGAGATTACTACGCGTCTCGTGGGCTCGGAGATGTGTATAAGAGACAGGGACTCGACTTTTCCGCGCGCTTTGCCGGAAGCGAACCGCTTCAAATACAGGCACTTGACCGGCTCTGCGATGCGCTCGTGCAGAGCCCTCTTGCCGGGCGTGTGATATCAATTCACGCCGTTCGTTCGGCAGGAACCGTGCTAGACATCCTCGAGTCGCATGGATTACTCACGCCAAGCCCCGACTCCCCCGCTATCATTTTCCACTGGTTTAGCGACACTTCGAACGAGTTCGTCCGCGCACGAAGCGCAGGCTGCTATTTTTCCGTGAACGAGCGGATGCTCGCCACCAAGCGCGGTCGCGAATATGCCAGACAGATCCCACTCGATTGTCTGCTGCTCGAAACCGACGCTCCTGCCGAACTGCAAGCAGATACAAGCGCGCGGCAGCTCATCACATCGCTAAAAAGCGTCTCCCGGCGCATCGCCGAACTTAAAAACTGCGCCGAGGAGAGCGTCGAATCGACCGTTTTAGGAAATTCGCGCTCCATATTTGACTTCCGCTGATCCCGGTGGGCAAAAAATGCCAAATATGAGTACTGTTGCAAAGCTAGTCACATCATTTTGCGACAAAACAACACCCTGATAATGCACAGCCGTTCATTATCAGGGTGTTTTAGCATGGATAAAGCCGCCTATAACAGGCTTTTATCGCTCTCGGACATTCAACTAGGGCCTCAAAAGCTTAATTTCGCTGTTACTAAAATAGTGACAGTACTCATATTTGGCATTTTTTGCCCACAGGGTCCCGAGAAGACAACGATTCGACTTCCCGGGACTGCTCACCTATTCGGAAATCGGCGCTCCATGGCCCCAGGAGCCTTCCATGCCGCATACAGTCGAGGCAAACCCCGCCGCAAAGTCGAGCGCGCGCTCAATAGCATTAGCGTCATCGTTGCCACGCTTGACAGCATCGAGATAGCACATCAGGAACGAAGTCAGGAACGAGTCACCCGCTCCCATGGTGTCCTTCATATCTGCCACAGGCTTGGCATGCTGCCGATAGTAACGCTTGCCGTCGTAGGCAATGCAGCCCTCAGCGCCAGCCGTGGCCGATACAAAACGCGGACCCAAGCCCTGCACCCATGCCAGACGCTCGCGAATCTCGTCCTCACCCGCGGCATCCGCCGCACTAAAGAAAGCAAAATCGACGTAGGGCGCAATTTGCTCGTAGTACTCGTCGGTGGAGTCGTCCGAAAAGTCAAAAGAGACCGTGACGCCCGCTGCCTTCAACTTGGGCAGCTCGCGCTCGGTAAAGCAGTAGTTGCCCGAGTGAACCACATCGAACTGCTTCATGTACGAAAGGTCAAAGCGATCGAGGACATAGCGCGCATCGCCACGGATACCGCCCTCGTTGGAGCCAAGGAAGACACGGTCACCGTCAACGACGGTCACGCGAGCCGCTCCGTTCTCGCCAATCATCTGCTCGCACTTGTCAAGCTCGATACCCTCATCCTCGAGGCTTGCAATGACATGCTCGGCAGCGGCGTCATTGCCAAAAATGCCCATGTATGCGGAGCGTGCGGCACCGCATTTCTTGGCATAAACGGCGAAGTTCACCGCATTGCCGCCAGGATACATGGTATGGATATGCTCGTAGCGATCGACGACGTTGTCGCCAAATCCGAGCGCGTTAACGTTAAATGCCATGGCCTTTGTCCCTTCTAGTACTCGACAACACCCATATAGCGACGGAAATCGGGATCGTGATCAAACACCTTGCCGCGTGCAGCACGCAGCTCGCAGTTCATGGCATAGAACAGCACCGGGTCCAGATAGGCACGGACGCTCGCCGGCACGGCTTCCATACCGTACTCCTTGGCATCGAGCACCATCAGCGTATCGGTATGCGTCTTAAGGAACGCCAGGGCGCGCTCGTCCATAGCACGGCACTCGCTGGAGCCCATCTGCAGGAAGTAAAAAACGCCATCCTGAGTAGCCTCGAAGGGACCATGGAAGTACTCGGCAGAGTGGATGTAGCTGCAGTGCTGCCACTGCATCTCCATAAGAGAGCAGATAGCGAAACCGTAGGTCTGGCTAAAGTTGGGACCGCTGCCCAGAATATAGAAGAACTCGTGCTCCTGGCAAAGCTTGGCAAAGCGATCGCCCAGCTCGGCATTTACCTTCTCGCGTGCCGGGGGAAGAATCTTATCCATCTCGGCGATACCGGCATACATATCGGCAAGATCGGCGTAGCCCTCCTGCTGATCGAGCAGCTCTGCCGCAAGCGACAGCGAAATACCAGCGGGGACCTCGGCCTGCGGCACACCCTCGCCCCACGGGTAGACCCACGTGGTCCACTTGCCGGAGTCGATCTTAGATCCAGCGTTGTCGGTCTGGGCGATCACCGTAGCGCCGGCAGCAAGGGCAATCTCGCAGCCCTCGACGACCTCGGGGGTGTTGCCACTGTGGCTACAAGCGATGACCAGGGACTTCTCGCCCAGACGACGCGGACGCATAATGTCGAATTCACGCGCGGTATAGATATACGAAGTGAAGGTGGTTGCCTCGCGCTGCAGAAGCTCATGAGCCGGGATCAAATCGATCATGGAGCCACCGCAAGCAATCCAGTAGACGCTGTCGAACTTGCCCTTCTCGGCAATTGCCTCTTTGATCAGATCGTGTGCGTTCATATCCAGTTCCTTTCTTGTTTGGTCCGCAATCAATGAGATTGGCTGCGTGGCCGATAGTTGTTTTAGTCAATCAGATATTTCTCGAATGCGGCCATGTTCTTGGCATCTGCCGCCGCCGGGTCATCGTAGTAACGACCGTCCGTGATTTCCTGGCCCAGCATGCCGTCAAAACCATGGGCGTTGAGCGTGGCGACGAAGGCGTCCATATCGTGCTTGCCATCGCCCCACACCAGATGGCCATACGGGTCACCGTCGATAAAGTGCATCTCGTGAATTGCCCCATCACCAAAGGCGGCAAACCAGTCCTCGAGCGTCTCGCCTGCAACGCCCATCGCGGTTGTATCAACCATGGGCTGTAAGTACGGGCTCGCGACCTCGTCAATCATGCGCTTCGCATCGGAAACCGTCGTCACAAGGTTACTCTCCTCGGGACGCAGGCTTTCCATCGTAAGCACCAGACCGTGCTCGCCGGCATACTCCGCCAGAATGGACAAGTGCTCGCGGCTGCGCCTCCAGGCTTCCTCGCGATCCTCGTCCCAGTCGCCCCAGCCCGAGTTGACGGACATACGGTCGCACCCAAGTACCTCGGCAAGCTCAATGCCGTGCTTAAAGTACGCCAGGCTGCGCTGTTCATGCAGCGGCTTGCGTGCGCAGTATTGCCAAGGATAGACAACATTCTCGGGGCACAGAGTACGATACCTAAGCCCACGGTCTGCAGCCTTTTTCGCCAGGACCTCAGCCTCAAAGTAGCCCGTGTGGTCGAGCGTCACATGCGGCTCCGCACACCACAGCTCAATGGACTCAAAGCCCAAACGCTGCTGCACATCAAGGAAGTAATCGAGCGACCACATGATGTAGTGGATATTCATGCCCGCAATCTGCTCGCGGCGCAGCGTCGGCTTGGATTCAGACATCTTATGCCTCCTTATTTCGATCGAACACGATTTGTCCGTCCGACATCGTCATATCAACCGCAAGATCGCGTGCGTCGCGATAATCGAGGTCAAACACATCCCGATCGAGCACGCAAATATCGGCAAGCTTGCCGACCTCGAGCGTACCCAGCTCGTCTTCGCGCATCAGGTCGTACGCGCCCCCGGCAGTCCAAGCGCGCAAGAGCTCGACAAGCGTCAGCGCGTTGACCTCATTCACGGGCAGTCCGTCGTCGAAGTATCCGCCGCACGCACTGTAGATTGACTCGCCCAAGCTCGGAATCAACAGCGGTAAATCCGTGCCACAGCACACTGTGCATCCGGAATCTTCCATGCTGCGGCGATTCCAGCTATGCAAAAGTCGCGTCTCGCCAATTTGTCGACGCATCATCGACAGGCAGTCCTCGCGCCTGTCCAGCGTCAAAATCTGCGGATAGACCTCGCAAATTCCACCTAACTTGCCAAACTCGACAAGATCGGTCGGGTCAGAGTTCTCGAGATCGGTAATCGCATGGCGGCGAAGCATCCGTCCATGCTCGTCTCGAGGCAGCGAGGCATAGAGCGCCACGGTGCGGCGAACGGCGCCATCGCCCTGGCAATGCAAGGAATATCGGAAGCCGTCAGCATCAATTGCACGCAGCTCGTTCTCAATCAGATCCCACTCGGGCTCTTCGACAACCGTCTTGCCGGCAGCTCCCGCATCGGCCGTGTCCTCATAGGGGTCTATCATCCTGTCTCTTATACACATCTGACGCTGCCGACGACGGAGA
>UQQL01000102.1 GCA_900543275.1 uncultured Collinsella sp.
AAGGGTGTCGATGATATTCAGCGGTTTGCTGCCGAGCTTTCCGGCTCCATAGTATTCTCCAGCCTCACTCTTCTGACGGTTCGCATACACCGTCCACTCGACAATCCATGCGCCCTTCTCGTCCGAGTCGTCGACGTCGCTCCAGTCGAATTTTTCATCCCAAGTTACCTTCGACTCCGCTTCCGGCTTCTCGACCGCAGGCTTCGTTTCCTTGTTGACGACATACATTGGGCTATCGGTGTAGTACGGCCAACCGCCATTCTGCCCCGGCACCGTAACAGATGCGAAGTTTGAGTACCAGCCCGGCAGCGCATCAGAAGTGGTGGTGTACGTGATGTCGGCGTAATCCTCATTCGCGAGAGCCGCCTTCACCTTGTTGTTAATGTTTATGTCGAGATTGAAGTTTCTTTTGTGCCCATCCTTCTGTACGACGTTATTTCCATCTTTCAGTTCATTTGTTGTCAACTTCCAGTCGTCACCTTGAACCAGCTCGGTCTTACCGATTTTGATCTTTATAGTGTTGACATCGACGCCTAAATTTTGTTTCCACGCCGACTGAAACGTGTCCTTCACCGTCACCTTATCCGGATTGGCTGCATTAACGATCGCTTTCAGCGCGACGCGCGTCTCCCACGTCGCCCTGCCCGTTGTTGCCGCCTCATCGGAGCTCACGCGCCTCTTAGTGATCGGCGTGCCCACCAACTGTGGCGTAAACTCACCTTTACCAGCGCCGGAAACGGAGTCTTCACGACCGATGGTCGCATCGTTGCGCACGGTGTCATACGAACCCTTGTCATTCATCATGGTGTGATAAACGATGCAGTAAGTGGCGTACTTATCCTTAAGGTTGTCCTGGAACGTATAGGAAAAGGAATTTTCCTTTGGGTCAAGGTTGCCTTTCCCAATCTCGACTCCGCTCGCCTCCGAGTCGCCTTTGTAAACCGTAAAGTAGTTGCCCGTATACGTCTGTTTTCCGTCCAGATAATCGGTGAACACGTAGCCGCTCATGTCGGTCTTAAGCTCGCCCTGGTTGAGCGTAACCGTCCACTTGATGTCAGACGGCGTGCTATTGCGGTCGCTGGACTTGCTAATCATGTCGTAGCGGAACGGGCTGGGGGCAGCCGTAACCGTGTGCTCCTGGTGATCATTGGCACCGCCCCACCCCCACGTTACCGTGTTCTTGGATGTTTCCTGAAGGTCAATCCACTCGCCGTTGTTCGCGGCGACGCCGCTCTTCAGCTCCGTTTCGTACGTGATCGTGTGGTCGCCATAGGAAAGATTGCCCAGGCTGTCGAGGGTCGCGACCTGGCTGTCGATCTTCGGCTGGGGTTCGAGCTTCGTGCCGTCGAGCGCGAAGCTGCCTTTCACAAAGCTGAAGTTGTCGCCCAGTGTATCGGTGAAGCTAACGTTCGTGGCGTACGACTCAACGGTAAGCGTAACGGTCCAGGTAACCTTGGCTACGCCATCGGATCCCTGGGAGAAGGCCCCAGCCTTCGTCCCCGTGACCTCGCCGTCCTTAGTGGGGATATCAATCGATCCCTCACCAGGGAATACTACGGATGTACTTTTGCCTGAACCGGTGTCCTTGTTTGCGAGCTGGAACGAGAAGTTTGCCGCAACGTAGATTTCCGCGGGGTTCAACTTGAGCCACGCCTCGTCAAACGTAAAGACAACCTTATTACCCTCGATCTTCCACGTGCCAGCTTGGGCGGCAGAAGCTTCCGGACCCTCCATGAGGTTGCCACGTGCGTCATCGACGACGATGGTGTCGGGTAGCTTATAGACAGCGATATAGTTCTCGGGCGAAGGCGCCTCATCGTTTTTGAATTGTGCCGAAAAAGCTCCATAGAGCTTCGAAGTAGACGTTACGGCACCATTGAGCTCTTGAGTATGGTACTCGTCGGTATAAAGCTTGACCTTAACGTCCGCCGTATCGCCGTTGATCACAATCGGCGTCGGCGTCGTCACGTCCTCGGCGCGCACGGGGGCTGCGCCGTGAAAAACTGCGGCGGTGAGGCTAATTAAAATGAAGATCAGGGCCGCCATACCCAGCGACCGTGAGCGGTGTGCGTCCATAGTTGTCCCCTAATTCCTACAACACAGTGTGGAATACGGCGAATCGTCGGATCGAACACAAACCCCAACATCAACGAGAACCTACCTAGCGCATTGCAAGAACCCATTGGGGAGCAACTTCTAAGACGGTTCGTCTATGCCACGATGCATAAGATATAACATAGATACCAGTCATGTAAACCGCAGGTAAAGAGGTCTTTTATTTTAATACCAGTTGGATTAGCCATGTAATCGGGTTGCATCAATTCGGTCATACACTGTTGATTTATGTATATGTTTAAACAAACAGAGCCTACATAATTACAGTAATGTAGCGATCGATTGCACGGCAGAAACCACCACAAAAGTGCCTGTCCCCTTTGTGGCGGTTTGGGGTCGCGCTACTCACCGAGCATCTCTTGGAGCTTGGCTGCCACGGCATGTCCCAAGCTCTCGTGGCTTTCGGGCATCATATGCAGATAATCGATATCGCCCGGCTCGGCAAAGTCGGCGGCATTCAAAAAGTCGCAGCCAAACTGCTCAGCCACATGCGCGTAGTATTCAGCAAAATGCTCAGATGCCTCAACGGAATGCTCGTCAAAGTCGGTCATATATACATCGGTGATCTGCGGTTTGATCTTGATGGGAGCCATCAGCAGAATGCGCAGACAAGGCGCAGCGTCGGTCCACGGAAACGCGCGGACAGCGCGAATCAGCGCCATGGCGCCACGGGCGACATCGGAAGCCGTCACGTTAAAGACCGTCTTACAGTCGTTGGTGCCTAGCATGATCACAATGGCGTCCAGCGGCTTATGGGCCTCGAGCAGCATCGGAAGCGCGCGAATGCCGTTGAGGTTAGTGTCCAGGTGGCACATATCGTCGCGCACCGTCGTGCGGCCGTTGAGCCCCTCCTCAATCACATGCCAGCCCTCGCCCAGATCACGCTGCGCCACGCCACACCAGCGCACATCCCGCGCATAGCGCACCGCGGCGCCGTCGCGCATACCAGCCGGATCGTAACCATAGGTGTTGCTGTCGCCAAAGCATAGAACGTTTTTCATCTTGAGCTCCCCACTCAATAAAAAGCCGACGGGAGCAGCCCCCGTCGGCTCGGCATGTCGCATCACGCGCACAGTTTACAAGTATTTGCGCCAGTCGTCGTCATCCTCATCGTCCTCGGCAGCGGCCTGAGCCTGCTCGGCGGCACGGGCGGCCGCAGCGCGGGCGGCAACCTGGGCATAGGACTCCTCGTTGCGCTCGGGGAAGCTTGCCAACACATGCTCGAACTTGGCGAAGTCCTCGTCCCAGCGCGTAGAGGGCACGGCAAAGAAGACCTGCTTGACCTTGAAGTCGCCCGATGCGAGCTCCTTACGGAAGAGCTCGGCCACGGCCTCTGCGTCAAAGCCGTTGTTCTCGCAGCCCCAAGCGCCCAGTACGAGCTTCTCGCGACCCAGCTCGTCGCAGATGGCGAGCACAAAGCGGATACGGTCGCGCAGCGCGTCCAGCAGCGCATCGTCGCTCACGCGGTACTCCTGGCGTGCGCGCTTGGCATTGGGCGCGGCGGCCACGATCACATCGGCATATGCATGCACGTGGTTGCGGTCAAAACGCACCGCAGGCGCTACCAGCGCACGGTTGCGGTAGAGCTCGCAGTTGATATTGCGGCGACGGTTCTCGCCATACCACTTGCGCTGCTTGTCGAGCACGTTGTACAGATACGAATCGGCGCAGAGCGTAGCCTCCTGGCCCAGGTAGCCCTGGATATAGCCGCCACCCGGGTTGGTGAACGAGGCAAAGGCGAGCACTGCCATGTCGCAGAACTGCGCATAGCCACGGCCGTTGTCCAGAATGGCCTGCGTGGCGGAGGCATCAAGCACGGTGACCTCGGGCAGGGTCGGAGCGGGCTCCTCGGCAGGCGCGGACTCGGTCTCTGCGGGTTCCTCGGCAGGCGCAGACTCGTCCGTGACCTCGGTCTCGACGGACGCAACCTCAGCGGCCTCGACCTCGGCGGACTC
>UQQL01000103.1 GCA_900543275.1 uncultured Collinsella sp.
ACGAGATTACTACGCGTCTCGTGGGCTCGGAGATGTGTATAAGAGACAGGCTCAGGAGCGCCAGATTTCCGCTGCCCTGATCGCTGCCCAGCAGACCGCTGAGACCATCGTCAACGATGCCAACGAGAATGCTGAGCGTATCCGCAACGAGGCTGACGCTAAGGCCCGCGAGGTTATCCGCCAGGCTCTGACCGAAAAGCAGGCCGAGCTCGAGGAGATCGATCGTCTCAAGGCTTCCCGTGAGGAGTTCAAGGCAGAGTATCTCAAGCTCATCCAGCACTTCATGGACGATGCCCAGAACTCCTTCCCGGCCGACCTCATGGCCTCCACGCCGGTCGGTTCTGCCGCTTCTCCTGCAGTGACTGTTCCCGCCGAGCCGCTGCCCGTCGCTGACCCGGTTGTCCCCGTGGCCGATCCCTTCGCCCCGATCGACAACTTTGCCGCCGACGACCTGGACTAGCACCAGAACTACAATCTAGTGTCCGTAAGAGGAGCTCGCATTAGTGGGCTCCTTTTTTGGGTGCATGCGGGTTGGAAAACAAAACGCCGAGCTCTGGATGCGGTGGCGCAGAACTCGGCGAAGGGCGCGTGGTAGAGGGTAGATTTTAAGGCATGTCCCAAAAATCTACTTGAGGAGGAAGTCGGAGAGGGGAATGGTGCGAGCCTCTCGATGCTCGGGGTCGGCGATATGGTCGGCAGGATAGCCACAGACGAGCATATGATAGGGATAGACACCCTCGGGCAGGTCGAACTGCTCACGGGCCACCTCGGGCTTAAAATGGCACACCCAGCACGTTCCCAAGCCTTGCTCCTCGGCCTCCATCATCATCTGATCGCAAACGATTGAGGTATCGATGGCACTCGAGTTCATCTGGTCATAAGGGCGCACCCAAGCATCATTGGTAACGCTGCAAACAAGGAAGATGAGCGGAGCGCCAAAGATGGACCCATCACGAGCAAACCGAGGCTGACAAGCAGCAGCCTTCTCCAACAGCTCGGGAGTATCCAACACCATCACACGGGTTGGATGATTATTACAAGCAGAAGGAGCAATCCGCCCCGCCTCAACAATGGCATCCACCACCGACTGCTCCACGGCCCGAGTCTCAAACTCACGACAAGAATAACGACCCCGAGTCAGATCCAAATAAGACATACAAGCCCTCCAACAATTAAAAATCAAACAAACCCAAAGTAACCCAAACAGTACCCAAAGCAGCAATCAGCCAAACGCTCATCAAGGGCCAAAGTGTCCGAACGGATACCAAAGGTCCCTTCAGCCAAACCCCCATTGCGCTAAACCTATCAGCCAAAGTTCCCAATGGTGGTGCATAAGGGAGCGGGCCCGGCCACTAATAACCTTTTGAACGACTCTGCTTGCAGCCGGAGTGAAAAAGGTTATTAGTGGCCGGGCCCGCGACCGGTGGGACATGTACCCCCAATTAACTGTTCTTCATGACAATCGAATCCACGACATCGGCCACATTCTCGCAGCAGTCAGCACAGTACTCCAGGAAGGCGTACACGTCTCGCCAAGCGATGACCTCGAGCGGGTCCTTGCCGTTAACGTGCAGGTTGCGCATGGCGTTGATATAGAGCTCGTCGGCCTCGGACTCGATGGTGTTGATCTGGATGACGAGCTCGCGCAGCGTTTTGGACTTGCGGTAGTTGGGCAGCTCGACCATCAGGTCTTTCATGGCGCGGCAGGCGTCGGTCACCTTGTGGGCGATCACGATGGCATCGGGATGGATGCTCTGGATGTTGGTGAAGTAGACGCGCTGCACGACGCCCTCGATACGGTCGAGCACGGTATCGAGCGAACAGCTCATCAGGTTCAGATCCTCGCGCTCGAGCGGGGTGATAAAGGCGGTGAGCAGGGCGTCCTCGAGCTCATGGTGCTTCTTGTCCGCCGCGTGCTCAATCGCATGCATCTTCTCGAGCATATCGTGAATCTTCGCGGGATCGAAGTTCTCAAAAATCTGGGTAAGCAGCTCGGCGGCCTGGACGGCGAGGTCGGCGCAAGCGACGTAGTTGTCAAAGTAGAACGAATCGGGTTTCTTTGCCATGGGTGGGTCCTTTCGAGGCGAAGACGGGTGGGCGAAGTGTTGCGGTCCGGATGGACGCTCGGTTTGACTAGAGGAACATCATGAACAGCTTGGCCATGACAAAGCTGATGAGTCCGCAAGCGGGGAAGGTGAAGAACCAGGTGAACATCATGTCCTTGACGACGCCGAAGTTGATGGCTGAGAGGCGCTTGACGGCGCCGACGCCCATGATGGCGCAGGTCTTGATGTGGGTGGAGGACACAGGGATGCCGGTGAGCGTGGCGAGCAGCAGGTTCGCAGCGCCCGCGAGGTCGGCGGAGAAGCCCTGATACTTCTCGAGCTTAACCATGCTCTGGCCGACGGACTTGATGATGCGCTCGCCGCCCACGCTGGTGCCGATGCCCATGGTGGCCGAGCACAGCAGCATGATCCAGATGGGGATTCCCGCGTCACCGACGCCGGTTTGCCCGTTGGCAAAGGCGACGCCTAAAAAGAGCACGCCGATGAACTTCTGTCCATCCTGCGCGCCGTGCATAAAGCTCATGGCCGCGGCACTCGCGATCTGAGCGTATTTAAAGAAGACGTTGGCACGTCGCCTATTGGCGGCGGCAAACAGAATAGAGACGAGTTTGCACAGGATCCAGCCCATGACAAAGCCCAGACCGATGGAGAGCGCCAGGCCGTAGATGACCTTCATCCACTCGTGGACGTTGACGCTGCTCGCGCCGCCGAGGGCGATGGCGGCACCGGTCAGGCCGGCGATAAGACTGTGGCTTTGCGAGGTGGGGATGCCAAAACGCGACGCTGTGGCGCCGTAGACGACGATAGAGAAGAGCGCCGCGCAGAGGCAGGCGAGTGCCATGGTGCTGTTTCCGCCAAAGTCGACGATATGTGAGATGGTGTTGGCGACGCTGGCATTAAAGTGCGTCATGATGAGCACGCCCAAAAAGTTGAATGCGGCGCTCATGAGAATGGCGGCGCGGGCGGGCATGCAACGCGTGGTGACGCAGGTCGCGATGGCGTTGGGCGCGTCGGTCCATCCGTTGACGAAGATGGCGCCGAGCGCGAGAATCACGGTGACGGCAAGGACTGGGTTCGACACAAGTTGGCCGAGGAAGGTTGAGAACGTTACGTCCATATATGGGCTTTCTCGAAGTTTTCAGACACGTTACAAAAACATGATAAATCGTATCACCTCCTGCGGGTTTCTTTACCGAGTTCTGATGGGAGAAGTGAATTTTTTGGCACTAAAATTGAATATTAGCCCTGTTGACCGCGGGTGTTCTTTTTGCTAACACGCCATGCGGACACGCGCGATTGCTACGACACTCCAAAACCACAGTCTGTTCGCTTTACAACATGCAAACATGCGTTCGATAATAGGGGGCATGGAATATCGACAGACAGATGGCAAAACTCGACGCGTGCACAAGCAGTATGTGGACGTCGTGGCTCGCATCCTCGCGGGCGGACAGGTCGTGCCGGTCACCGTCTGCTGGGTCGACGGTCGGTGCTTTACGATTGACGAGATTGTCTCGACCACTGGGTTTGGCCTGACGGTTCACGGCATTCGTACGGCAACCTATAAGGTTCGTTTTGGCGGTCATGCGACCGAGCTGTATCTGGAAGACCAGGCGCGCGACCGGCCGGATGGCTCGCAGGCTCATCTGATGCGTTGGTGGGTGTGGGCATTCGACCGTACGCTCGAGGGCGAGCGCCGCAGGTAAGAGCGCGCGGCATTCGGGTACAATGGCAAGGATCTTATCGCTTAAGGCACTGCTGTCGCGGCGCTATTTGAAAGGACGATAGTATGAACGATATCCAGGGCTATCAGAATGGCCCCATCGAGACCGGCGCAAGCCGTGCCAAGGAGATGTCGCCGCGCGCGTACAACCTTGTCATGTCTGCCCTGATCTTTTTGGGCTTTTGCGCCATGGGCGCCGGCGCCTACTTTACGAGCACCATGGCGTTTGCCCTGTCTCTTATACACATCTCCGAGCCCACGAGACGCGTAGTAATC
>UQQL01000104.1 GCA_900543275.1 uncultured Collinsella sp.
GATTACTACGCGTCTCGTGGGCTCGGAGATGTGTATAAGAGACAGGTGTAGGAGTTCTCGTTGTCGTACCAAGAGGTGACCTGAACGAGGGTCTGGCCGTTGCCGAGGTCAGAGCACATGGTCTGAGTGGCGTCGAAGATGGAGCCGTGGGTCTCGCCGATGATGTCGGTGGAGACGATGTCGTCCTCGTTGTAACCGAAGGTCTCGGAGATGGTGGAAGCGTAGGCCTTCATAGCGGCGTTGACCTCGTCGACGGTGACCTTCTTGTCAACGACAGCGTAGAGGTTGGTGATGGAGCCGGTCGGCGTCGGGACGCGCTGGGCGGCACCGATGAGCTTACCGTTGAGCTCGGGGAGAACCAGGCCGATAGCCTTGGCAGCACCGGTGGTGTTGGGGACGATGTTGACGGCGCAGGCGCGGCTACGACGCTTGTTGCCCTTGCGCTGCGGGCCGTCGAGCGGCATCTGGTCGCCGGTCCAGGCGTGAATGGTGGTCATGATGCCGGACACGATGGGAGCGAAGTCGTTCAGACCCTTGGCCATCGGGGCGAGGCAGTTGGTGGTGCAGGAAGCAGCGGAGATGATGTTGTCCTCAGCGGTCAGCGTCTCGTGGTTGACGTTGTACACGATGGTGGGCAGATCGCTGCCGGCCGGAGCGGAGATGACGACCTTCTTGGCGCCAGCGTTGATGTGGGCCTGAGCCTTAGCCTTGCTGGTGTAGAAGCCGGTGCACTCGAGAACGACGTCGACGTCGAGGTCGCCCCAAGGCAGGTTGTTGGCGTCGGCCTCCTTGTAGATCTTGATCTCCTTGCCGTCAACGGTGATGGAATCCTCGCCAGCAACGACCTCGTGATCGCGAGCGTAGTTGCCCTGCGTGGAGTCGTACTTCAGCAGGTAAGCGAGCATATCGGGAGAGGTGAGGTCGTTGATAGCGACGATCTCGGAGCCCTCATGACCGAACATCTGACGGAAAGCCAGACGACCGATGCGACCGAAGCCGTTAATAGCAACCTTTACTGCCATTGTGTCTCCTTTCGTAAGGCCCCCGCAAGCTACAGCGCCCGCCGTTGAGGCCCACAAACTAACCACTCGCCTAATATACCTTTTTTTTGACTTGAATTTCACGAGAATAGTCGAAATTGAAAATCAAATTTTCGTTAAAACGTTTTAAAGAATAAAATAGCAGCTAAATCCGTATATAAGTCGATACTGTAAACTACCTGTTTGCTTCAATGAGCTTTTCAAGCCTCAAAACTCGATGGTAGAGGGCCGACTTCGACAAGGGAGGGTCAGCCATCTCCCCTAAATCACGCAGCGACAGATCGGGATAGCGCTCGCGCAGGTCGCAAAAGACCGCCAAGGCATCCGGAAGCGCATCGCGAAGGCCGCGCTGCTCGAGCTCATCGATAAGCGCAAGCTGATGTTGGGCAGCACCGGCGCTTCTGGTCTGGTTGGCGAGCTCGGCGTTCACGCGACGGTTCACATCGTTCTTAACCAACTTGACCGCGCGCGCCTCCTCAATCTCGGCAACGCTGCGCTTGGCACCAATCAGCTTTAATAGATGCTCGATTTCCTCGGCGCTCTTAATGTACACGGCATATGACCCCCGCCGTGCATTAACACGAGCATGGACCCCAATCTGCCCCAACAGGTCGCAAAGCCCCTTAGCATATTGCTCGCCCTGCACCGCGATCTCCAAATGAAAATCGCCGCGTGGATCGGCCACGAAGCCGCCCGCGATGAGCGCGCCGCGGATGTAGGCAAGCCTGCAGCAGGGACGGGCAACGATGTGTCGGGGAACACCAGCAACGAGCCCTCCCCTGCGGTCTAGAATGCCCAGCAGCACCAGAGCCTTGTCCAGGTCGGGTTGATCGGGCAGGGTAATGAGATAGTTACGGACCTTATGCAAGACCGATTTACGAACGGTGAATTCCGTTTTGAGCTTAAGAATGCGATGCGTCAGCGTGATCATCGTGCGCGCGACGGCTCCCGTCTCGGTCGCGACCGTCAAACGATACCGCCCGGAGCCGGCCAACGAAAGCGTACCGCTCACACGCGTCAGGGCGGCAAGCGTCGACAAATCGCAGTATTCACATTCGGGTTCGCAGCGCGCAAGCTCGTCACGCACCTCGGCGGTAAACGACATGCAGGCCTATGCTTTCGTGTTGGCGCGCGACAAGTCGCGATGGGAAATGCTCACGTGATACTGGGCGCCTTCCAAATAACGCGCCGTGGCCTCGGCGATGGCAACGCTGCGGTGCTGACCGCCCGTGCAACCGATGGCAATAGAAAGCTGCGGCTTGCCCTCTGCGATATAACCGGGCATGACCGTATCGAGCAGCTGCGTCCAGGCCTTCCAGAACTCCTGCGTCTTGGGATGGTCCAGAACAAAGTCGGAGACTTTCTTATCGAGACCGGTCATGGTGCGCATCTCGGGATCGTAGAACGGATTGGGCAGGAAGCGAACGTCAATCATAATGTCCGCCTCGACGGGCATACCGTGCTTAAAGCCAAACGAGAACACGTGAACGTCCATGAGCTGCTGGTCGGACAACTCGGAGAACGCCATGCGCAATTTGTTGCGCAGCGCAGAGGTGCGTAGGCGGCTCGTGTCGATAATCATATCGGCTCGATCGCGCACACCCTGCAGCTGCAGGCGCTCGCGCTGAATCGCATCGGCCGTAGTCTCCCCCGGCTTGGCAATGGGATGACGGCGGCGATTTTCGCTGTAGCGACGAATCAGTACCTCGTCAGAAGCCTCCAGGAACACGATGTCGCAGCTCATCTCGCGCTCTTCGAGCGCGGCGACCGCATCGAGCAGCTCATCGAACAAGCCCTGGCTACGCAAATCGCAGGTGACGGCGAGATGCCTGCCCACGCCCGTATTGATGCCGACGAGCTCGGCAAGCTGGGCGATCAGACGCGGAGGCAGGTTATCGATGCAAAAATAACCCATGTCCTCGAACACGTGCATGGCCTGCGTGCGGCCCGATCCGGACATTCCGGTGATGATGACGATATCGGGGATGCGCTCCGAGCGCTCCGCCGCATCCATGGCATCTCCCTTTTGCATGTGCTGCCTCCCGAAAACAAGCGCGGGATCCAGCAACCCGGATCCCGCGCGGTCAATTGCCTTTATTGAGTATACCGCCCCGAGCGGATACGAGGCCTGTCTTACGCCTCAAGCGCAGCCTTGAACCAACTTGTAATACTCGTGGGGTGCGTGATGGCGGTGCCGACGACAACGGCCCAGGCGCCAGCATCGATCGCGGCGCGAGCCTCCTCGGGCGTATGCACGCGACCCTCGCAAATGATGGGAAGGCCGGGGAATTCCTCGGTCGCCTGACGCAGGAGCGGCAGGTCGGGGCCATCGGCCATGGTGCAGTCGATGGCGGCGACACCGTGAGAGAGCGTGGTGGATACCAGGTCGAAGCCCATATCAACCGCACGGCGAATGTCCTCGATGGTGGCACAATCCGCCATCAGGAGCACACCCTCCTCGTGCAGCGGACGGAAGGTATCCTCGACCGTCTTGCCATCGGGGCGCGGACGATCGGTGGCGTCGATCGCCACGATATCGGCACCGGCAGCAACGCAGGCGCGGGCGTGACGCAGCGTCGGCGTGATGTAGACGCCCTCGTGTCCATCCTTCCACAGGCCGATAACAGGAACCTCACAGCGACCCTTAATGGCGGAAATGTCGGCAAGGCCCTGGCAGCGAATGGCGGCGGCGCCGCCGAGTTCGCAAGCGCGAGACATTTGAGCCATGGTCTCGGGCGTACGAAGCGGCTCGCCCATATACGCCTGAACGCTCACGACGAGCTTACCCTTCAGGGATTGAATCAAAGGATCGACGGTCATAAGGCTGCAACCTTTCTCAGAACAGCCTCCCGAGGCGCGTTGTCTCGGGAGGCTCCTACAGCAGATACGTTTACTTTAACGAGGCAAGAAGATGCTCGGCGGCACCGATGAGCGGAGCATCGCCCTCCAGAGACCCGATGAGAATCCTGTCTCTTATACACATCTCCGAGCCCACGAGACGCGTAGTAATCTCGT
>UQQL01000105.1 GCA_900543275.1 uncultured Collinsella sp.
GAGGTGTTGGGGGGCAGCGAGCCGCTAATGACCAGGCAGGTCATGTCGTCAAGTGAATCGATGAGCTCAAACATCTCCTGCTCGTTGGCAGCGTTGATGGCGGCACCGGCATTGACCATGTTGTACTCGGTGTCGGGACCGGCGTTGAGGAACACGTTGACACGCGTGATGCCGTCAGTCCACACGGGCTTGACGGGCACGCCAAGGGCCTCGGCGCCCTTAACGATAAACTCTCCCGAGAAGCCGGCGAAGAAGCCCAGAATCGTGGTGTCGACGCCGTAGTGGTCGAGCGTAAAAGAGACGTTGAGACCCTTGCCGTTGGGGGTGTAGACAGCGTTACGGGTGCGGGTGACGGTGTTGGCGGACAGGCCATCGCAGGAGATGTTGTAGTCAATAGCGGGATTTGCAGTGAGCGTATAAATCATGAATGTTCCTTTCACGAAGCAACGTGTTAATGAAAGTATATTCCACACATCGGTAAAAGGCTAGGACAACTCGGTAAACGGTGTGGAAGCGATGAAGTACGGCAGAACATGTCTCCCCCATGGCAGAACAAAAAAGGCGCCCCGGTCGAAACCGGGACGCCGTATGCGCACGAGTTTGTCGCGTTTCGCTTACTTGCGATCGAGCTTGCGGACAGCAACGCGCTTGCTGTACTCGTCGACGTGACCAAAGTCGCCGATGCCGACGGACTCAGCAACGTTGGCACCGGTGGCCATAGCGAGCTTCATGGCCTCCTCGACGTTGTCGCGATCCCTGTACCACTTGTGCAGGAACGCAGCGAGGGTGCAGTCGCCGGCGCAGACGGAAGAGACAAGCTTGATGTTGAACTCACGCTTGGCATACCAGATGTCCTCGCCGTTGGAGAAGTAAGCGTCACCGCGGCTACCACGGGTGAGCAGCACGTTCTGGACGCCGGCCTCGTGAGCCAGCTTCATGGCAACGCGGACCTCGTCGTCGGTGTCGACCGGCACGCCGAAGATAGCCTTCATCTCGTGATGGTTCGGCTTAATGAGCAGCGGCTTCTTGTGAGCGAGCTCCTTGAGCTTGTCGGAGGACAGGTCCAGGACGACGTCGGCGCCACGGGCCTGAGCGTGCTCCATGACCTGAGCCAGGAAGTCGGGCGTAGCTTTGGGAGGCACGGAGCCGGAGACGATCAGGCACTCAAGGTCGCCCGCGGTGTCCAGGATGTTGTAGAGCTCCTCCTGGTGCTGCGGCGTGATCGGAGCACCGGGGTTGAGGATGCCGTACTCGTGCTGGCCATCGTTGACGTAGGTGTTAATGCGCGTGATACCGTCGGTCCAGACCGGGCGGCAAAGGCAACCCAGGTTCATGACCTCCTCGACGATGAACTTGCCCGTGAAGCCGGCGAAGAAGCCGAGAGCGACGGTGTCGACGCCCATCTTCTTAAAGGCGAAGGACACGTCGAGGCCCTTGCCGTTAGCCGTGTAGCTGGCCGAGCCGGTGCGGACGTTCTCGTCGGGCTCGAGCGGAGAGCTCGAAACCGTCATGTCGACAGCCGGGTTAGCGGTTAGCGTGTAGAACATTTACAGTACCCCCTGTATATGTGAGGGCCGCGTGGCCGGCCCATTCCAACCACGCGGTTACCTCTGATACCAAATTAGCGAGCTGCGGACTCGAGCAGTGCCTTGACCTCGGCAGCGGTGTTGCAGGCGAGCGCCTTCTCGGCGAGCTCGTCGCACTCGGCCTTGGTCCACTGGCTGATGGTCTTGCGGGCGCGCAGGATGGACGGAGCGCTCATCGAGAACTCCTCCAGGCCCCAGCTGATCAGCAGCGGCTCGAGCAACGGATCGGCAGCGGCCTCGCCGCACATACCGACCATGATGCCGGCCTTCACGCCGCTCTCGATGATGTTCTTGAGCGAGCGGAGCACGGCGGGATAGTAAACCTGGTACAGGTTGGAGATGGTGTCGTTGCCACGGTCGGCGCACATGGTGTAGCCGATCAGGTCGTTGGTGCCGATGGAGAAGAAGTCGGCGACCTCGGCCAGGCGGTCAGCGAGCAGCGAGGCTGCAGGCGTCTCGACCATGATGCCGACCTCGATGTTCTCGTTGAACTTGCGACCCTCTTCGGTCAGCTCGGTCTTACACTGCTCGACGAGCTCCTTGACAGCCAAGACTTCCTCGACGCAGGTGACGAGCGGGATCATAATCTTGACGTCACCGAAGGCGCTGGCGCGCAGCAGGGCGCGGAGCTGGACCTTGTACTGGTCGGGGTTGGCCAGGCAGTAACGCACGGCGCGGAAGCCCATGAAGGGGTTCTCTTCCTTGACCATGTGCAGGTACGGAATCTCCTTGTCGCCACCCACATCGAGCGTGCGGATGATGACCGGAGCGCCCTTGAGCGCGCTGGCGACCTTACGGTAGGCGTTGAACTGCTCCTCCTCGGAAGGAAGCTCAGCAGAATCCATGAACAGGAACTCGGAACGGAACAGGCCGATAGCCTCGGCATCGTGATCGAGCGCGTTGGGCACGTCATCGGGGTTGCCGATGTTGCAGGCAATAATCTTCTTGATGCCGTCGGCAGTCACGGACGGCTTGCCGCGGAAGGCCTCGAGAGCCGCCTTCTCGGCAGCGAAAGCCTCGGCCTTGGCAGTGTAAGCGGCGAGCGTCTCCTCATCGGGATCGGCCTCGACGATACCCTTGCCACCGTCGACGACAACGGTCATGCCGTTGCGCAGTGCGGTGCAGCTGTTGGAAACCGAAAGGACAGCCGGGATCTCGAGGGCGCGCGCAATGATTGCGGAGTGCGACGTGCGGCCACCAGTCTCGGTGACGATACCGGCAACGTGGGCCTTATCGATCGTGGCGGTCATGGACGGCGTGAGGTCGTGCACGACAACGACGGTGTTCTCGGGCAGGACGGAAAGGTCGACGACCTCCTTGCCCAGCAGCTCGGCCAGAATACCGGTGCGGATGTCGGCGATGTCGGCCGCGCGCAGACGGAACATCTCATCGTCCATGGACAGGAACATGTTCTCGAACATGGTCGAGGTGTCCATGAGCGCCTGCTCGGCGCAGGTGCCGCCGTCAATGGCGGCGTTGATGGCGTCGGTCATGCCCGGATCCTGAGCCAGGACAATGTGTCCGCTCATGATCTCGGCCTCGGCCTCGCCCACCGTCTCCTTCATGTGGTCGGCCTGAGCCTGGGTCTTCTCGCAGAAGACCGAAAGAGCGGTCTGATAGCGCTCCTTCTCTGCTGCCGAATCAGCAACCTCGTGCGGCTCAAACGTCAAGTCGGGATCGACGGCGACCATGACGGTGCCGATACCGATGCCCTCGGAAGCGTTGACTCCCTGATACATTCCCATTCCTCTCTCCGTGTCATGTGATAAAGCGTTTTGCCATATCCATGACAAAAGAGCGCAGCTACCTTAAGACAGGTCACTGCGCCCCCAAATATGAACTTAGTTGTTCAACATGCGACCCGTTTGAGTTCTACTCGCCAAGACCGCTCTTGATGAGCTCGATGGCAGCAGCCAGAGCCTCGGCCTCGTCGGCGCCGTCGCACTTGACCTCGACCTCGGTGCCGCAGGGGATACCAGCAGCCATGAGGGCCATCGGGGACTTGCCGTTGACCTCCTTCTCGGGGGTGACGACCGTCACGTCACAGGCGTACTTGCCCATGGTGGAGGCGAACAGACCAGCCGGACGCATGTGCAGACCCTGAGGATTAACGAGGGTAGCCTTCTCAGAAACCATAGTTGACTCCTTTTTTGTGTTTAACCCCTGTCATGCATGTGGCAGGAGTCAGATTCACGACGTTGTTTATATTAACTCACATCAAACGGTTTTTCATTGTGTTTCGCACGAATTGTTGGACAGTTGTCTGTTCTGTCCGCTTGCTCGCCCCGGACCCCGCGCGCGGACCCATGAAATTTCCTGCTCTACAGTCCTGCTCGCACGAAGAGCACATTAAGTGTTCTTCGGCTCGTGCGGAACTCGCGATAAATCTCATGGCCCTGTCTCTTATACACATCTCCGAGCCCACGAGACGCGTAGTAATCTC
>UQQL01000106.1 GCA_900543275.1 uncultured Collinsella sp.
CTGCCTTGAGCTGGTCGTCGGTAGCCTCGAAGGAGGTGGTCACGCGGCCGTCCTCAATCGTGTACGCATCGCGCATGTCGTCGATAAGGCAACCGATGGAATGCGCCGCGAGCAAAAAGCCCGAGGTGAGGGCGATGCTTCCGCACATAAGCAAAAAGATGCCCAGGTACTTGCCGATATTGCGGCGCAGCTCGCGCGGGAGACGTTTTGCGAGAGGTGTCATGGCGCCGCCTACCAATCGAGCTCGGCGGCCGCGACGGGCGACTCGTTGAGCTCATCCTCGACGATGCGCCCGTCGCGCAGGCGCAGCACGCGATTTGCCATGCGCGCGATGGCGGCATTGTGGGTGACAATGATGATGGTGCAGCCGTAGGTGCGGTTGACATCCTCCATGAGCCGCAAGATTTCCTTGGATGTCTTGTAGTCGAGCGCGCCCGTGGGCTCATCGCACAGCAGCAGGCCCGGATTTTTGACGAGCGCACGGCCGATGGCGCAGCGCTGCTGCTGGCCACCTGAGACCTGGCGCGGAAACTTGTTGCGGTGCTCGTAGAGGCCCAGCGAGCGCAGCAGATCGTCGACATTGAGCGGGTTTTTGGACAGGTGCGCCGTGACCTCGATGTTTTCCTTGATGGTAAGGTCGGGCACCAGGTTGTAGAACTGGAAGACAAAGCCCAGCTCGCGGCGTCGGTACTCGCCCAGATCGGCGGGCTTGAGCGCCGTGAGATCGCAGCCGTCCACCATGATGGAGCCGCCGTCGGCATCCTCCAGGCCGCCGATCAGGTTGAGAAAGGTCGACTTGCCCGAGCCCGAGGGCCCCAGCATGACGCAGATCTCGCCGCGGTTGATGGACGTGTCGATGCCGTCGAGCACCGTCAGGCGCGCATCGCCGTCGCCATAGTGTTTCTTGAGTCCGTTGACCTGGACGTAGGCACGCTTTGTCGCCATGCTATCCCCCGTTGTTAGCCTTCTGCTACTTTTCTAGGCTAATAGTAAACCCGGGCGAACTATTTTTAAGCGACGTGCGCGAACTATTTTCCAACCTACTCATTGGGACTACTCATTGGGACTACTCATTGGGACTACTCATTGGGACTACTCATTGGGACTACTCATTGGGACAGTCCCTGCCAGCCCTGCCGGCGAATCGGCAAAGACTGTCCCCAATGACTAGGTGGCTAGGCGTGGGATTTGTTGTGCGCGAGGGCTAGGCCTACGGCGGCGATGGCCGCGGCAAAGAGCACCGTGACGCCCAGATCGCAGGCGATGTCGCCCAGCACGGTGGACGTCAGGTCCGCGGCGAGCGCCTTGCCGATCGCGTCGTTCACCCAATACGTCGGCACAAAGTGCGCCACCGTCTGCACGGCCGAGCCCATGAGCGACAGCGGCATCCAGGCGCCGCCCAAAAACGTCATGAGCATGCCGAGCAGGTTGCCCACACCGTTGAGCAGCTCCTCGCGCGCGCCCAGGCTCGACAGCGTAAAGCCAACGGCCAGCGGCGTGCACGCCAGGGCAAACGTTGCCGCCAGCGCCAGGCACACGCGACCCACGCCGACCTCGGCAACCGCGCTGGCAAAGCCCACGACGCCCATCATGCTCGACACGAGCCAGATGCAGACGGTGAGCACGGCGGCGGCCGCGAACACAGCGAGCGAACGCTGGCGCTCAGAGACCGGGCTGGCATCCATGCGGCGCACGCGCTCGGGCTCGTTCATGCCCGAAAACACCAGTCCCACCGACACGATGACCGACGAGATGATCGCGTACGCGCCAAAGTTGAAGTACGACTCGAGCGTGGTAGCAGCAGTCGAGTCGACCTTGACCTGCTCGATCTGGACCTCCGCGCGCTTTGCGGCCGCGTGCTCGGCGGCCCTTGCGACGTCACCGTTGGAGGCAGCAGGTTCAAGCGCCGCCGCAGCGCCCGCGAGCGAGATCCAGCGCGAGGCCTCGGCGGACGAAAGCGCCGCCGCCATGGTGCCGGAACCATAGGTCACGTCGAGCTTGGGCAGGGCCTCCCCCGCACGGGCGGCTGCAACAAGATCGTCCTCAAACCCCTCCGGGATAAAGAACACGCAGTCGGCGCTGCCTTTGGCGCTGTTGCTCTTGGAGAGCGCGTCAGCAAGGTCGTATGTGTCGTCGCCGACGCCCGTGACCAGGTCAAAGCGTGAGCCCAGGTGCTTGGTAAGCGCCCGCGAAAGGTCGCTATCGTCGCGGTCGACCACGATCACGTTGGTGTCGTAGGGCTTGTACTCGGTAAGCTGCGACGAGTTCCAGCTCACCGAAGCCGCGATGAATACGCCCATGAGCGAGATGAACACCGTATAGATGAGCAGGTAGAACGGGTGCGCCAGCGCCATGCGAAGCGCGGTCTTAAAGGTGCTCATAGCGGCTCCTTCCAAAGATCAGCGTAGCGGCGGCGACAAACACCAGGGCCATCAGGACGAGCGCGCCGGCGCGAACAGCGAAGGGCCCCAGGTCCTCAAAGAAATACAGGCGATTGAACATGTCGCAGATGAGCTTGACGGGGTTGAGCCAGCACTCGACCGGACAAGCGCGGGCGACGTCGTCGGCAAGCGCCATCGCCGGCTCGCCGTAGAGGCCGGCGAACAGGGCGCACGTGGTGGCAAAGCCCGTGAGGATGCCCGACTTGGATGCCTTGCCGCCCTTAACGGGAAGCGTGCCCACAAAAAGCCCCAGGCCCGTGGCGGCAAGCGCGGATGCAGCCCCGCCCAGCAGGCACAACCCCTCGCGCCCGCCAAAGTCGACGCCCACGACCAGGCGCACGTAGCCGATCGCAACCGCCATCGATGCAAAGGAAACCAGCCACGAGCCGACAAAAATGCCGGCCAGCGACGCCGTCTTGGAAAGACCGCCCACGCAGCGGCGCGCGCCAAGGCCCGACAGATTAGGCTGCAAATCAACGACGCTCAAGGCGGCAAACTCGGCAGACATCATCGCGACCAGGCCAAAGAGCGCGTAGTAGTAGATGACCGTGCCATCGGGCGTGGTGCGCGTCAGGCTCATGCGGCGGGTTCCGCCCTCGAGCGACAGGGCGTGCGCAACCGCCGCCGGATCGGCGAGCGCCGCCGGGTCATCTTGAGCAATCTGGGCCATGAGCTCGGCATTTTGCGTATACGAGCTTGCCACCGTTTCAAGGATGCTGCGGTCGGTAAGCACCGACGAGGCGCGCGAGCTGTCGTAACTCGATAGCAGCGTGAGCCTGGGCGTGCCCGCGGCATCAACCGTATAGATGCCCGCGACCTCGCCGGCCTTGAGCGCTTTGCGCGCGGCAGCCAAGTCTTCGTACTCGCTCACATCGAGCAGCTGATCGTCGCTTGCCTTGGCAAGCGAAGCTGCCACGTCCTTAAAGGTCGAGGCATCCCAGGCCTCGTCCGCCACGACGGCAACCGGCACCGGGTCGACCGTGCCGTCGGAGCTGAGGTTCGCAAACATAAACATGAACATCGTGGAAAGCGCAATAGGAAAGAGAGCGCCCCAGACCCACGTGCTCGGCCGGCGCAGCAGCGTCTTGACCGTGGTGATGATGGTGTTGAACATGGCCGCCCCCTAGTCGCGCAGCTCGCGGCCGGTGATCTCGAGGAACACGTCGTTGAGAGTCGGCGGCTCGCTCCACACGCGGCCGAGC
>UQQL01000107.1 GCA_900543275.1 uncultured Collinsella sp.
CTGCCCGAGGAGATGGAGTCGCTGACCATCGAGCCCGGCGCCGACAAGGTGACGCTCGTTACCTGCACGCCCTACGGCGTGAACGACCATCGCCTGCTGGTGCATTGTGTGCGCACCAAGTACAGCAAAAAGGACGTCGACAAGCAAAAGTCGCTGGCCGGCCGCCACTGGGGCAAGCGCGAGTTTGCCGTGCTCATTGTGGTCGTGGCCATTGTACTGTTGCTGCTGGACATCGTGATCCACGCGGTCCGCAAGCGCCGCAAGGCCAAGGCCTCGGCATAAGACATCGTTCGGAACCACCACAAAGGGGACAGGCACCTTTGTGGTGGTCGGGGCTTCCAAACCATCACAACATTCGATGAAAATCGCGATTTTGGCGAAAAGCGTCGAATGTTGTGATGGTTATCGCTGTGGGCGGCGCGGTTTTCGTTGCGGGCAGTACGGTTTTCGCTACGGACGGCGCGGTTTTCGCTGCAGAATCGCCAGCCCGTCGCCTGCCAGTTCGCCGCCCTCGTTACGTTTTCGCTGCATTTGGGTAAAGCACCTGCTCCAAGCGGCGTTGCCTTGTATACTAGAGCGGTTTATCTGTTATGCGGAAGGGAGCGCCTATGGCACTCAGCGAGAAAGACGTGCGCGGCATCGCCGAGTACGCAAAGATCGCACTGACCGATGACGAGCTCGCCCAGATGACGTCCTACATGAACGACGCCGTCCAGATGCTCGAGCCCGTCTTGCAATATGACTTGCCCGACGTGGAGCCCACGTTCCATCCCATCGGAAGCCTGTCCAACGTGATGGGCGATGACCTGCGCGAGCCCGAGCGCGACCTGCCGCTCGACGTCGCGCTCGAGAACGCCGGCAGCGCGCGCGACCGCTACTTCCGCGTGCCGTCCATTTTGGGAGAGGGGGAGAGCGAGTAATGGCGCAGAGCTTCGATTCCCTTACCGCCGCCCAGATCGCCGCGGGCGTTGCCGCCGGCGACTTTACCGCTACCGAGGTGGCCCAGGCCTCCCTTGCCGCCATCGAGGCGCGCGAAGGCGGGGTCCAGGCATTCCTGCAGGTGGCGTCCGAGCTCGCGCTCGAGGCCGCCGCGCGCGTGGATGCCGACCGTGCCGCGGGCAAGCCGCTGCCCCCGCTTGCGGGCGTGCCGCTGGCCATCAAGGACAACATGAACCTCGTGGGCACGCGCACCACCTGCGCTTCCCGCATGCTCGGGGACTACCAGAGCGTCTACACCGCCACCTGCGTCCAGCGCATGCTCGATGCCGGCTGCCTGCCCATGGGCAAGGCCAACATGGACGAGTTTGCCTTTGGCAGCTCCACCGAGAGCTCGGCGTTCCACCGCACCAACAACCCCTGGGATACCGAGCGCGTGCCTGGCGGCTCCTCGGGCGGCTCCGCTGCCGCCGTCGCCGCGGGCGAGGTCGCGCTCTCGCTGGGCTCGGACACCGGCGGCTCCATTCGCCAGCCGGCGTCGCTGTGCGGCGTGGTGGGCTTTAAGCCCACGTATGGCGCCGTGAGCCGTTACGGCGTGGTCGCCTTTGGCTCGTCGCTCGACCAGGTGGGTCCCTTTGGCCGCACGGTCGAGGATGTCGCGCTGGCCATGAACGCGCTTACCGGCGCGGGCCACGATCCGTACGACTGCACCAGCCAGGATTGCGCCGTCGACTTTACCGAGCATCTCAACGACAGCATCGAGGGCAAGCGCGTGGGCATCATCCCCGCGTTTATGGAGGCCGAGGGCCTGACCCCCGAGGTCAAGGCCGCTGTTCAGCGCGCCGCCCAGGAGCTGCAGAACCAGGGCGCCGAGCTGGTCGAGGTCGACCTGCCGCACCTGGACGCCGCTATTGCCGCCTACTACGTCATCGGCCCGGCCGAGGCGTTCTCCAACCTGGCCCGCTTCGACGGCATTCGCTACGGCTATCAGGAGGAGGGCTGCGCCAACCTGTCCGACCAGAGCTCGCTTTCGCGCGCCCACGGCTTTGGTGCCGAGGCCAAGCGACGTCAGATGCTCGGCGCCTACCTGCTGAGCTCGGGCGTGTACGACAAGTATTACTACGCCGCGCAAAAGGCCCGCACGCTCATCACGCAGGACTACGACGCCGCATATGCCAAGGTGGACACCATCCTCATGCCTGCCTCGCCGCGCACGGCCTTTAAGTTTGGCGAGATCAGCGACCCCACGCAGATGTACCTCTCCGATCTGTACACCATTTCGCTCAACATCTGCGGCAACGGCGGTATCTCGGTGCCGCTGGGCCTGGGCGAGGATACTCAGCTGCCCGTTTCTGCCCAGCTGGTGGGTCCGGCCTTTAAGGACCGTCAGCTGCTCACGTTTGCCCGCGCCCTGGAGCGCGGCTTTGCCGATGCCGCCACGGGTGCGCCCGCGCTTTCCGTCGCGCCCGATTTTGCCGGGAAGGGAGGCGAGCTGTAATGAAGGAGCTTTCCGAGGTCCTGCAGGATTGGGAGGCCGTGATCGGCCTGGAGATCCATACCGAGCTCACCGCACTCGATACCAAGATGTTCTGCAACTGCAAGCTCAGCCACGATGACGAGCCCAACGCCAACGTGTGCCCGGTGTGCCTGGGCCTGCCCGGCGCCCTGCCGGTGCCCAACAAGCGCGCCATCGAGAGCATCGTCAAGGCCGGTCTGGCCACCAACTGCGAGATCCAGCGCCACTCGATGTTCTACCGCAAGCACTACTTCTATCCCGATATGGCCAAGAACTTCCAGACCACGCAGGGTCCGGTCGCCTTTGCCATGTACGGTCACCTGGATCTGGACGTGACCGGTCGCGGTGCCGCCGAGCGCCCCGACTGCGCGTTTGGCGAGGCCGAGGCCCAGAGCTTGGCGAGCGCCTCGGCCAACGCCGAGGGCCTGTCCACGTCCATGACGTCGACCATGCGCGAGGGCAATCAGCGCGCCGGTCACCTGGCCAGCTACGATGCGTCCAACCTGCAGATGCCCGAGCGCCGCGAGGACGGTTCCTACACGGTGCCCATCCGCATCCTGCGCATCCACATGGAGGAGGACGCCGCCAAGATGGTCCACGTGGGTGGCGCCGAGGGCCGCATTACCGCCGCGGCCGAGTCGCTCGTCGACTACAACCGCTGCGGCACGCCTTTGATTGAGCTCGTGACTGAGCCCGACCTGCGTACGCCCGAGGAAGCGCGCCTGTTTATGGAGAAGCTCCGCCGCATCTTTGTGACGCTGGGCATTTCGGACTGCTCCATGGAGAAGGGTTCCATGCGCTGCGACGGCAACGTGTCGCTGCGCCGCCGCGGCGAGACCAAGCTGGGTACCAAGACCGAGCTCAAGAACCTCAACTCGTTTAAGAGCCTGCACGATGGCCTTGCCTACGAGATTTGCCGCCAGGCCGAGGTGCTCGAGGAGGGCGGCATCATCTATCAGGAGACCCGCCACTGGGAGCCCAGCCGCAAGCGCACTGTGGTCATGCGTGTGAAGGAGACGGCCGACGACTATCGCCTGTTCCCCGATCCCGACCTGGCGCCGTTCGATCTGGATGACGAGTTCATCGACCGCTGCCGTGGCGAGATCCCCGAGCTGCCCGATGCCAAGCGCGCCCGCTTTGAGGCCGACTTTGGCATTAAGGCGGCCGACGC
>UQQL01000108.1 GCA_900543275.1 uncultured Collinsella sp.
CGGCCACGGCATCGCGGGACTTTCTGCCGGTCTCGACTTTATCGAGGCGCAAGGCGGGGTCGAGGCGATTACGGCGCATGAGCGCTCGCTTGCAGAGCGCTTCCTCGCCGGTGCTCGCGAAATCCCCGGCATTGCGCTCTACGGTGCGTTTGACCAGCCCGTGCGCTCGGCGATCGTCTCACTCAACGTGGGTGATATCGACTCGGCCGAGATCTCGGACGCGCTCATGCAAGGGTGGGGGATTGCGACGCGCCCCGGTGCCCATTGCGCTCCGCTCATGCACCGTGCGTTAGATACCGAGCGCCAGGGTGTCGTCCGCTTCTCGTTTGGGTATTTCAACACGACCGAAGAAGTCGACACGGCTATCGATGCTCTGCGCAATTTAGCCTGCTAAAGCTGCTGGACCGTTTATACTTGCGGGACGGGTATTTTGCCCGTCCCGTTTTTGTTTCGACCCGAAAGGTGTGCCTATGGCTTCATCCGCCCCGCGCGGTCTGCGTTCCGACCATGTCGTTACCGTCGGCATTGCGCTGTTCTCGATGCTCTTTGGCGCCGGTAACCTCATTATTCCGCCGCTGCTGGCGCTGCAGGCAGGTTCTGCCACGCCGGTTGCCATGATCGGCTTTTTGATTGCCGCTATCGGTCTGCCCGTTATGGGATTTATCGCCGTCGCGCTCGCTGGCACGGCCCGAGAGCTGGCCGGGCGTGTGCATCCTAAGTTTGGCGAATTCTTCGTTGCGGCGGTCTACCTGGCCATCGGTCCGTGCCTGGCCATTCCGCGCACAAGCTCTACGGCGTTCGAAATGCTGGTGCCGCTGCTACCCGAGGGCGTTTCGCTCGGCACGGCACGTCTGGTGTTTGCCATCGGGTTCTTCGTCGTCGCGTTTGCACTCACGCTGCGTCCGGGCGTTATCACACGCGTGCTCGGTCGTATTACGGGCCCCGCGCTCATCGCCCTTATCGTATTGGTCGTGGGCGCCGCCGTGATCTCGCCGCTGGGGCCGGCTGCTGCTCCGCAGACTCCCTATGATGCCGGTGCCGCGGTCCAGGGCTTTCTGACCGGCTACCAGACCATGGACCTGCTCGCGTCGCTCGCCTTTGGCATTATCATCGCCGAGACTATCCACGAGCTGGGCGTGACCGATGACAAGCGCGTGGCCTTCGAGATCTCGCGCTCCGGTGTGATCGCTGGCGTGCTCATGGCCATCATCTACTGCGGCCTGGCGCTTGCCGGCATGCAGCTCGGTACGGTTATGCCCGATGCTACCAACGGTGCCGCCATCCTCGCTCGTTCGGCCTCTATGCACTTTGGCCTTGCCGGCACGGTCGTGGTCTTTGCGATTTTTTTCCTCGCCTGCATGAACGTGTGCATCGGCCTTATCAGCTGCTGCTCGCGCTACTTCTGCGAGACGTATGTGGTTAAAGGGGGAGCGGAGGCTTCCGAGGAGGCCATGCGCCGTCCCTTTGCGATACTCGCCTTTGTGTTCGCGGCGTTTTCGTGCGTGCTCTCCAACGTGGGCCTCGACGTGATCCTCATGTTCTCGGTGCCCATGCTCAACGCCCTGTACCCTGTTGCCATTGTTCTGGTGCTTATGGGCCTGGTGCACGGTTTTTGCGACGCGCATCCGCAGATATGGGTCTGGGTCGGCGGCGTTGTCGCGGTGCAGAGCGTGATCACCTCGGTCCGCGACGCGTTCTTTGCGGGTGCGTGGCTGCCGTTTGATGTGCTGCCGCTGGCGGATATCGGTGCCGCGTGGGTGCCGGTTGCCGTGGTGGCATTTGTGATCGGTCTGCTCCATAGTCGTTTTGTTGCACATTCGAGGAGCTAAGGCATCAATGCTTGCACAGGCGGGGAGTCTCCCCTATAATTTCCTTCGCTTTGGGACACGCAAGGTTTAGACCTTAGCTGCTCAACACCTTCGGGACGTGGCGCAGTTTGGTAGCGCGCCTGCTTTGGGAGCAGGATGTCGCAGGTTCAAATCCTGTCGTCCCGACCATATCTTGCGGGCGTAGTTCAATGGTAGAACCCCAGCCTTCCAAGCTGATGACGCGGGTTCGATTCCCGTCGCCCGCTCCAAGTAATTTGCAGGTCAGAGGTACGTTTACTTCTGACCTGTTTTGTTTTGACCGTCCGACGCGGGGCCTTTGCATTGGCAATGCTCGTCCCTGCTGATTAGGAAAGAAGTGACTGACATGGCAGATTTCAAGGCAGAATACCCCACCTCCGACTGCCTGGCGCCTGCCGCAATCGAGACCAAGACCGAGGCCGCCGGCGTTACCAAGGCCAGTCTGCCTGCCTCGAAGGCATTTTTGCTCGCCATGTTCGCCGGCGCGTTCATCGCCTTCGGCGGTCTGTTCTTCACGGTCTTTCTGAGCGATGCGTCCCTTGGCTGGGGCGCTCAGCGCTTTGTGGGCGGCCTGTGCTTTTGCCTGGGACTGGTGCTCGTGCTCATTTGCGGCGCGGAACTGTTTACCGGCAACTCGCTTATGGTCTGCGCGCTCAAGAGCAAAAAGATCACGCTCGTCCAGATGCTCAAGGCTTGGGTCGTTGTGTGGATCGGCAACTTTGCCGGCGCGCTGTTCGTTGTCTTTTTGGTTTACATGGCAGCTATTTATAAGCTCAACGGCGAGGCCGTTGCCAACACCATGGTGAGTGTCGCCGCCGGTAAGGTTTCGATTGACGCCGTCACCATCTTCTTCCGCGGCATTCTGTGCAACATCTTTGTGTGCCTGGCTGTATGGATCGGTACCGCCGGCAAGACCGTGGTCGATAAAGTCGTGGGTATTCTGCTGCCTATCGCCGCCTTTGTGTCATGCGGTTTTGAGCACTGCGTTGCCAACATGTACTTTTTGCCCATGGGTGCCGTGATGCACGCGTGCGGCTATGGAGCCAATGTCGCCGGCGCCGATGCCCTCAACGCCGCCGGGTTGGCGCTCAACCTTTCGGTCGCCACGCTGGGCAATATCGTAGGTGGCGCCCTGATCGTGGCGCTGGGCTACTGGTTTATCTACGCCAACAAAGAGTCCTAAAGGACCCAACCCATAACCGACCAAAAAGGGACAGGTTTATTTTGGCAGGTTTTGGACGAGGCGCTTCGCCGTCTTGTCGCGAGCTGCCATAATGGACCTGTCCCTTTTGTATTCGCGTCGTCACATTTTGGCCGATGACGACCAAGGGGGGGCCTGCTTTTTATTGATTATGTCGAAGGGCTTTCCATGAGCGACTGCGAATCCATGCCTGCCGAGGTGCGCGACCGCCTGCGCTCCATTCCCGCCGTGCACGAGCTGCTGGCCGAGTGGCCGGTCATGAAGGCCGCCGGCGATGCGGGCGACACGATTGCGCGGGAGGCGATAGATGCCGAGCTCGATGCCGAGCGCGCGGCGATTCGCTCTGGCGCCCCCGCAAGGAACAAGCGCGAGCTCGCCTTGGCCATCGAGCGGCGGTGCCACCGCCTGTCGCTGCCGACCCTGCGCCCCGCCGTCAACGCGACGGGCGTTGTGATTCACACCAACCTGGGCCGCGCTCCACTCGCGCCCGCGGCGGTGCAGGCGGTGACCGATGTCTGTCTCTTATACACATCTGACGCTGCCGACGACGGAGAGAGTGTAGAT
>UQQL01000109.1 GCA_900543275.1 uncultured Collinsella sp.
CTCTCTCCGTCGTCGGCAGCGTCAGATGTGTATAAGAGACAGGACAAAACCCACGTTGGACGAACGGCGCATCATCTCGCGTACATCCATGGTCATGGCGTAGTCGCGCTTGTCGGCATCGGTGACGGTATCGTCGCCCACCTTGATGCTCGCCGGCACCTCAAACGACGTACTCGATCGCACGACGCCCAAGTCGAAGCCGGCGCCCGCCACAAGCGTCTTAAAGACTGAGCCGGGCTCGTAGGCATCGGTGACCAGGCGCAAGTTCATATCCTCGGTCTTGGCGTTTTCCAAATTGGTCTGGTCGTAGGTCGGATACGAGCAGGCTGCCAAGATCTCGCCTGTCGTAGGATCGGTGACCAGCGCCGAGCCGTTCTTGGCCTTTGTCTTCTCGACAGCCTCTGCCAGGGCATCCTCGGCCGCACGCTGGATATTGACGTCGAGCGTCGTCACGATATCAACGCCGTCGACCGCAGCCACCTTTTTATAGGCACCGCCCGCGATATAGCTGCCGTCCCTCGCGCGCTCGCGTACGAGAGAACCGTTCGTGCCGGTCAGAAGCTTGTTGTATTGCTTTTCGAGACCCGTCAAGCCGTCGTTGTCTACATTCACTACACCCAGCACCTGCGATGCCAGATTGCCGTATGGATATACGCGCTTCATGGCCTGCTCAAAAAGCACGCCGGGCAGGTTCTTCTTCTCCAGCGCCGCAGCGTCGTCTTCGTCCACCTGGCGCTTGATATACACCCAGGTTCCATCGGACTCAACGAGCTTGCGGCAGGTCTTTTTATCGATTCCAGTTGCCTTGACCAGCGCCGACACCGTCTTGTCAACATCCTCGACAAGCTGGGGGTTCACGGCGATGTTGCGACATTCGACCGACGACGCCAGCACGTTACCGTTGCGGTCGTAGATGGTGCCACGTTTGGCATAGAGGGTCTGCGCAAGCAGGCGGCGCGCATCGGCACGCCCGCGCAGTTTATCGGCTTCGACAATTTGATAGTCGGCAAGGCGAAAGACGCCCAAGCCCAAGCCAAGCCCAATGAAGCCCATGACGGCTTTGCGGCGAGGCAGAGGCGTGCCTGTGAGCCATTCGGTCGACGAACTCTTGCGCGACCTGGTGCCATGCACTTGAGGGCCGCCCGAGCCGCGAAGTCGCGACGCCGGGTCGTTGCCACGGGACTGCCCGGCGTTGTAAGATTGCCGACCCGTTCCTTGATAACCAGAACGTCCCCGCGACGAGGGACGTCCAGAACCGCGGCCCCCATCGGAACCGCGGCGATAGTCATTTGTCATACTCAGCTACCGTCTTGCTACTGAGCGGTCGCGGTCGCGTTGGCGCCCGCGGCTGCATCCTGCGAAAAGTCAAGTGTAACGCTCTCGCTGGGCTCCACCATGCCATAAGCGCCCGCAAGGTCGCGAATGCGCGTGTCGGCGCCATAGACCGAATGCATGACCTCCAGGTCGGAGCTCTCATCGGTCGCTTTTTCGAGCGTGTTGGTAAGCTCGGCGTTGCTGTTGAGCACCTGGGCCGTAACGCCGGCGAGCGCCACGCGGGCGACGCCGATCGTCATGAAGATGGCCGCAATGATGCAAAACGTTTTAAGAACGCTCATGAAAACCGGGCTTACCGCCTGGTTTGCCTGACGGCCCGCGCCCGTGTAGACATCAAAGCGCGGCGTGCGCTGCTCACGGGGAGCAACGGGGGCCTGCGGCGTCTCACGATAGGCGGGCATGGCGTTCATATCATAGGCGAGTGCTGCGCTTGAAGTGTTGTAGCCCATGATATGCCGCCTCCCATCCCGAGTACGTTGGTAGTGTGTTTAAGCTTCGTTTATGGTGCGAGCGGGAGGTCCAATATCGCGCGGTCGCGCCTACAGACGCTGCGCCACGCGGATTTTGGCTGATCTCGCCCGAGGGTTGCGCTCAACCTCATCAGGCTGGGCAACCAAGGGTTTGCGGGTGATGACCTTGAGTATCGGCACGTTGCCGCACACGCACACCGGAATCTCCGGCGGACACGTGCACCCCTGGCTCATCTCCTTAAAGTGATTCTTTACGATACGATCCTCGAGCGAGTGATACGAGATGACGCAGATACGTCCGCCCGGATTGAGCCACCTGGTGGCGGCATCAAGCCCTCGTTCGAGCACATCGAGCTCGTGATTGACCTCGATGCGAATGGCCTGGAAACTTTTCTTGGCCGGGTGTCCGCCATGCCGACGAGCGGCAGCCGGGATACCCGCCTTGATGATCTCGACAAATTGGCCGGTGGTTTCGATCGGTTCTTGCTCGCGGCGGCGCACGATCTCGCGCGCGATCTGCGAGGCGAACTTCTCTTCGCCGTAGACGCGTAGAATCCGGGCGAGGTCGTGTTCGTTATAGGTGTTGATGACCTCAGCTGCGTTTAAGGTGTTATTACCCGGATCCATCCGCATGTCCAATGGGGCGTCCTCGTTATACGAAAAGCCCCTGCCAGGGATATCGAGTTGCGGTGACGAAACGCCCAAATCGAACAGGAAGCCATCGACCCCGGGCACCTCGGCCGAGCAAAGCAGCTCGTCCAAGTCGCCGAAGTTGCCCTTCAGCAGCTGGTGCGGAACGCCGGGAACCTCGCGGTCCAGACGGGCGCCAGCGGCCTCGAGGGCCATGTCGTCCTGATCGACGCCGAGCAAAAGGCCCGTCTCCCCCACCTGCGCGGCCATCTTTACCGAATGGCCGGCACCGCCAAGGGTGCAATCGCAGACAACGGAGCCGCTCTTTAGCCGCAGCGATTCAAGTACTTCGCCGAGCATGACAGGTTCATGCCGATATTCTTGTGTCAAGATCCCACGCTCCATCCGTTACCCGCGCCTTGCCCTTACGAGAAGAAGAGGTCCAGCAGGGCCTCATCGTCATCGTCCTCATCGGCCGTAGCGCGGTCCCAAACCTCAAGGTGGTCGTAGTTGCCCACAACCGTGACCTCGCGGTCGAGGTTCGCCTGCTTGCGGAGAGACTCGGAAAGACCGATACGACCGGCGCTGTCCACGTCCATCGACGTGGTGCGCTTGTTGATCGCCCTCATGAGCTTCTGGTCATTAATGTCACGCGGGTTAAAACCCTCGTGGCCCTCACGACCCGCGAAGAGTCCTTCGACCCACTTATCGAAGGCCTCGGCAGAGAACACGTACAGAGCATCGACATCCAGGGCTTTGAACACGCGAACGTGCTCTCCAAGCTCCTCGCGAAGGGGTGCAGGCAGGGACAGACGACCTTTTGCATCGAGATTGCGCTCGTATGCACCAGTCATTCCCATGTGCGCCCTCCCCTCGGTTACTCAGATGGCACGTACGCGGGGAACCACCCCGCCTGTCGACGTCATTAATAATATGGGGAACCGCCCCATTTTTCAACACCTTTCCCCACCCCCTGTCTCTTATACACATCTGACGCTGCCGACGACGGAGAGAG
>UQQL01000110.1 GCA_900543275.1 uncultured Collinsella sp.
GCTCGTCACCGACCCCACCATGATCATGGCCGACGAGCCCACCGGCGCCCTCGATTCCAAGAGCGCTCGCCTGCTGCTCGAGAGCCTGGAGGCCCTTAACCGCCGCCTGCGCGCCACCGTGCTCATGGTTACGCACGACAGTTTTGCCGCCAGCTACACGAGCCGTGTGCTGTTTATTCGCGACGGCAAGATCTTCACCGAGCTGCGCCGCGGCGACACCGACCGCCGAGAGTTCTTTGACCGCATTATGGAGGTCGTTGCCATGATGGGCGGTGAGGGCTCCGATGCTCTGTAAACTCGCTTGGGGCAACGTCCGCCGCGCCGGCCGCGACTACCTCGTCTACCTTTTGACGCTCACCCTGGGCGTCACGGTCTTCCATGCCTTTAACACCATCTCGATGCAGGTCGACATCGCCGGAATCGATGAAAAGGGCTTGGCGCAGGTAATGGGCAGCATGCTCGGCGACCTGACGTACTTTTTGGCCGGTGTCATGGCCTTTTTGATGGTGTATGCCAATAACTTCATCATGAAACGCCGCAAAAAGGAGTTTGGCCTGTACCAGGTGCTCGGCATGGGGCGCGGGCGCGTCGCCACGATCATGGCGCTCGAGACCGTGATAGTATCGGTCGTGGCCTTTGTCGTCGGCATTGTGCTGGGTGCGGGACTCTCCCAGCTCATGACGTTCTTTACGGCCTCGCTTTTTAAGACACAGATCGCCAATTTCCACTTCTTTTTCTCGGTGCATGCGTTCAACCTGACCCTTGCCTGCATGCTCGTAATGTTTGTGCTCACGCTACTGCTGAACCTTCGCGCCGTGCGTCGTACCAAACTCATCGAGCTTATGGGTGCCGAGCGTCGCAACGAGAGCATCAAGACACGCAACCCCTGGATCGCGATTGCCATCTTTGCCGTGGGCGTGGTGCTTGTGGGCGTGGCCTATTACCGTCTGTTACGTGATGGGTTCCCGCTAACCGCGACGGACAGCAAGCTGCAAGAGGCCATGAACCAGTTTGGTATTACGACCGCTATGGTTACCGTGGGCACCTTTGCCCTGTTCTGGGGACTCTCGGGCATGCTCATCAAGCTGCTGCAGAGCCTGCGCGGCGTGTATTGGCGCGGCCTCAACATGTTTACCGTGCGCCAGCTTGCGGCCAAGGTCAACACGGTGTGCTTTTCGATGGGCGTCATCGCGATGCTCCTGTTTTTGGCCATCACCTCGGTGACGTGCGGTATGTCGATTGCCAACGTGATGAACGAAAACCTGGAGCGCTATAACCCTGTAGACGTGTCTCAGACGTATGTCTATTACACGCCCGATACGTTCGACTACTACAAAGAGTACGTCAATCCGTCTGATGAAGCCGATCGCATGGTGCCGGCCGATACAACGGTCGATTTGTACCCCGCATGGCACGGCAGGGACAGTTCGGCGGACAACAACGACGAGACCGGCAAGAAGGTCGATATCGCCGATGTTGCCGGTGAGCATGTGCAGATCGATTCGTATCTGAGTTACCCGTTTGGCAGCTCGAATCCTTCGGTGACCCCAAGTGAGATGTGCAAGATCATGGGCGAAAAGCTTCCCAAGGCGTTCGGGGGTAGCAATGCCGATACGATGGGTCTGTTTGTGACGCCGGCGAGCCAGTACAACAAACTGCGTCAGATGATGGGTGAGGAGCCGGTGCACATCGGTCACGACCAGTATCTGCTCACGTGTGATATGGGCGGCGAGCTGGTCGACCTGTACACCAAGTATATGGCTGGTGGCCATGCCCTTACCTTGGGCGGGCATACGCTCAAGCCCGCAACCGATAAGTCGGACGAAGATACGGCGGCCATCGCCAACTCGGCGATGGGCAGTAATCCGGGTACCGTCGTCGTTGCCGACGAGCTGTTGTCCCAACTTAATCTGCAGCCGTATTCCAGTAGCCTGCTCGTTAACTACAAACAGGGGATGGATACGACCGAGGCAGACGAGAGCATTAAATACACTCTGCTCGACGATCTGCTCGTTGACGGCAAGAAGCCGGGGTCGTGGGGAACCTTCATCATACGCTCCGAGATGTACACGCAAGCAGCGCAAATGAACGGTCTTATTAGCTACCTAGCCATCTACATCGGCTTTGTATTGGTCGTTGCATGCGCGGCGATTCTGTCGATCCAGCAACTCTCCAACGTGGCCGATGGCAGCCGCAGCTATCGTGTGCTGGCACAGATCGGCTGCGACGACCGCCAGATTCGCCATTCGGTGATGGCGCAGCAAGCGGTATTCTTCCTGTTCCCGCTGGCAGTGGGCCTAGCGCACTCCTTTGTGGCACTTAAGGTGATCATCGAGCTGGTGAGCATATTCGGAAATATGAGCATCGGCGGCACCGTGGGCCTCACCTGTGCGATCTTCCTGGCAGCCTATGGTGGCTACTTCCTGGTAACGTACCTCATGAGCGCCGGCATGGTACAAGCTGCCATCGCCACCCGCTACAGCGAGTAACAAGCGGGCAAAACCGTCGCAAAATCAGAGCGAATAACCGCCGCGAAGGGAGTCCAGCTCCCTTCGCGGCGGTTTTTGGCGTTTGCCCAGATAAAACCTGCCAAAATAAACCTGTCCCTTTTTGGCAGGTTATCGCTTCCAAAAGTGGAGGATGAGCGTCGTGCGGTTTTGCTGTTCGGTTTTGACCAGGATGTTGTGGATGTGGGTTTTGACGGTGCCCACGGCAAGGAATAGCTCGTCAGCGATCTCTTGGTTCGATTTGCCCAGTACGACCAGACGCATAACTTCGGTCTCACGGTTGGAGAGCTTGTAGGCGTTGCGATAGAAGGGCATCTGCTCTTCGATGTGTCGATCAAGATCGCTGACGTTCTTTTCCTCGGGCGCCTCCTGCATGCGGATTGAAAGCACGTGGTAGGAGTAGATGATCAGCAGAATCGCAAAGTAGCAGGCAAAGACGTTTTCGCTAAAGTTGCGCTCGGACAGATATAGTTGCAGCCAAGAGGGCGCCAGACTCATGGGGACAATCAGAATGTTGTAGAAATCCTCGGCGACGATGCATCCGACCAGAATGGCGCCGATAATCAGGTGCTTTTGTTGGTTGTTAACGCGTGCCTTCAGCTCGACTTGTGTGCTCTTGCGTGCCGTCCAAAAGATAAATAGCCCCACGAAAACAAGGAATACCTGACGCATCGTGTAGTAGAGCCATTGATGAATGGGGCCGTAGGGGACAGCGACGATAATCAGCGACTCGCACAGCAAAAACGTTAAGACGGGGATAGCGAACTGCTTTTTAGAATGTTTGTCGAGCAAGTCCATGGCAATCAGCCAAATAAAAGCCTGCGAAGCGGTCGCCACAAGGGTCCGCAACACAGGCATGGTAATGGAGTAATAGTCGTTGGCCGGAAAACTCTGGTTTTG
>UQQL01000111.1 GCA_900543275.1 uncultured Collinsella sp.
TATAAGAGACAGGTCCGCGTGCTGGACGCCTTTGGCGGCTCCGGTGCCTTAGGGTTAGAGATGCTCTCACGTGGTGCCCGCTCGCTCACGACGTTCGAGATCGATCGGAATGCCGCGCGGCTCATTACCAAGAATATCGAGTCGCTCTGCCGTGACCGTGCGCGTTGGCGCGTGGTAACGGGCGACATGCTGGCGAGCGCCTCGCGCGGTCGTGTGCCGGGCGGCCCGTTTGATCTGGTCCTGCTCGACCCGCCCTATGCTTTTGGTGCCGAGCCGGTCGAGGAACTGCTGCCGAACCTGGCTCAGCAGGGTCTGCTTGCATCTGGCGCTTATGCCCTGTTCGAGCATGCCGCCGCCGATGCGGGCGCGCATCCGGCAGGCTTTGAGATTGTGCGCGAGAAGCACTACGGCATTACCTCGGTCGACCTGCTTCGTTGGGTCGGCGATGACGATGGTGAGGGCGATAACGCCGGCACCGATGCTAACAACAACGATGCCACGACGTTTCAGGAGGACGACCATGAATGACACCATCAACCGCGTGATCGTCCCGGGCACCTTCGATCCCATCACGTTTGGCCATATCGACGTCATCCGCCGCGCCCGCCGCATCTTTCCCAGTGTGATCGTCGCTGTTGCCGAGTCGCAGGGTAAAAACGGTGTGGGTACCACGTTTATGCTCGATGAGCGCGTGGCGCTGGCCCGCGAGGCGCTCGGTGATATCGACGGCGTCGAGGTCCTGCCCTTTACCGGCCTCTTGGTCGACTTCGCTCGCGAGCAGGGGGCGGGGGCCGTGGTCAAGGGCCTGCGCGCCATGACCGACTTTGAGTACGAGCTGCAGCAGGCAGATCTCAACTATCGCTTGGATAACGAGCTGGAGTCCATCTTTGTCATGAGTGCGCCGCAGTACGGCTATATCTCGAGCTCGGTCGTTCGTCAGATCGCCTCACTCGGCAGCGATGTATCGACGTTTGTCCCGCCCAACGTGGTCGAAGCGCTCAGACATCGCTTTTCGTGACGTTTTTTATTGCCTGGTGGCATGTGGTAAACTAGCACGATGATATGTTACCTATGAAAGGAGACCGGATGCCGGGCGAGAATTTTCCTGGCGATAGGATCGTCAGCTTGGTCGATGAGCTCGAAGGGCTGATCGAGGAAGCCAAGCCGCCTTTCGGCAAGAACGCTCAGTTCAAGGTCATCGACGCCGACGTGTTCTTCAACATCCTCGACGAGATCCGCATGAGCTATCCCGAGGAGTGGCAGAAGTCCCGCCGTATCCTTAAGGAGCGCGAGGAGCTTATGGCTTCCGCCGCCGCTCAGGCCGATTCCATCATCGCCGACGCTCAGCAGCAGGCCCTCACCATTGCCGGTGAGCAGGAGATCGTCCGCTTGGCACAGCAGCAGGCCGACGACATCCGCGATCGTGCCCAGCAGTACGAGCGCGAGACGCGTTATGCTGCCGAGGACTACGCAGAGCAGGTCTTTACGCACCTGGAGGAGAATCTCAAGAGCCTGACCGGCACCGTTACCCGTTGCCGTCAGCAGCTCAACGAGGGTGCCGCCCAACAGAATGGTCAGTGGTAATGGCTGAGTTCCCGAGCGTTACCGTCGATCTTTCCGAACAGCTCGAGTTTCCCGGAGATTCGTATCCGCTGACCGGCAAGGTCGATGTCGCCACCTATACGGTGGGCGAGAAGGAGTACCAGCTACAGGACGGCATCGACTACGACGTTGTCTTTACCAATGCCGGTACCGGTGTCTTGCTCACGGGCATGGTCCGCGCGCACGCCACCGGCGAGTGCGACCGTTGCCTGGAGCCCGCTTCGTTTGATATCGCCGGCGAGATCGAGGAGTTCTACCTCTTTGAGGAGCCCGAGGATCCCGAGGCCTACGAGGACGGCTACGAGCTCCTGGGTGAGGACCGCATCGTCGATCTGGGTGAGCCCATCAACGATGCCGTTGTCATGGACACGCCGTTTGTGGTGCTCTGCAAGCCCGATTGCCGCGGTCTGTGTCCCACTTGCGGTTGCAATCTCAACGTCGAGCAATGCGATTGCGCCACCCAGGCAGAGGCAGAATGGGCCGCTGCCACGGAAAATCCATTTGCAGCATTGAAGAATCTCAAGCTCGATGAGTAAAACTGTGGTAGTATCGCTACTTGCGCGTAATCGCCACACTGGATAGTTCATAAGGAAGGTCACTATGCCCGTACCTAAACAAAAGCAGGGTCGTATCCGCACTCACACCCGTCGTTCCGCCAACATGAAGATCTCGGCTGCGGCTCAGTCCACGTGCCCCCGTTGCGGCGCTGTCAAGCTTCCGCATCACGTGTGCCCCAGCTGCGGTTTCTACAAGGACCGCGAGGTTATCGTTACCGAGTAACGGTATACTCTGGATGCGATGCCGTTCCAAATGGAACCACAATGGCCGGCTCAATGAGTCGGCCATTTTTGTATAAGGAGCATGTATATGAGTAACGTTCGCGTTTGTGTAGACATTGTGGGCGGAGACGAGAAACCTCAGGTTGTTCTCGATGGTATCGAGGCTGCGCTTGCCGCCGATCCCGATATCGAGGTCTTGGCAGCTGGCCCCGCTGAAATCGTCAATCCCTTTGCTGCTTCCCATGCACGTGTTGAGGCTCTTGAGGCACCCGACGTTATCGCCATGGATGACGATCCCATTCGCGCCGTGATGACCAAGCGTAAATCGTCGATCGTGCTTGCCTGCCGCGCCATCAAAAAGGGCAACGCGGACGCGTTCTTCTCCGCCGGCTCGACCGGTGCCATGACCGCTGCCGCCACCGCCTATGTGACGCCGTTTAGATATATGGCCGAAGGCAAGAAGCAGCCGGTGCGTCCCTGTCTGACCAATGCGCTGCCCAATCGCGCCGGCGGTCTGACGGTGCTGTGCGATATGGGCGCCAACCCCGATGTCGAGGTCGATGACATGGTGCGTTTTGCCCAGATGGGTAGCGCCTATGCCCGCGTCGTCCTGGGCATCGAGCATCCCCGCGTGGGCCTGCTTGCCAATGGCACCGAGGACGAGAAGGGTTCCAACTTTACCAAGGCCTGCTTCCCGGCCATGAAAGCCGCCGTTCCCGGCTTTGTGGGCAACTGCGAAGGCACCGACCTCACCTCGGGCAATTTCGATGTCGTCGTTGCCGATGGCATGTCGGGCAATATTGCGCTCAAGGCCACCGAGGGCGCTGCCAAGTTTTTGCTGCAGGAACTCAAGGGTGCCTTTATGGCCTCGCTCGGCACCAAGATCGCCGCGCTGCTCATCAAAAAGCAGATGCGCGAGATTAAGGCCAAGCTCTCTGGTGATGCCAAGGGCGGTGCGATTCTTTTGCTGTCTCTTATACACATCTGACGCTG
>UQQL01000112.1 GCA_900543275.1 uncultured Collinsella sp.
CGCGTCTCGTGGGCTCGGAGAGGTGTATAAGAGACAGTGGCGGGCGCGCATCCTCACCAAACGCACCATGGCGAGTGCAAAGCCCGCTGCCGCCACAGCCATGAGCACGTAGAATACCGAGCGAAAACCAAACAGGAACACATCCGGACGACCTGCAACAATACTGGTCACGGCCTCGCCCATCGCCACGCTCATCTGCCCATAGAGGATATGCGATGCCGCCGTAATGCCCACTGCCATACCCGCATAGCGCGCAAGGCTACCCAGGCTGCCCGCAAAGCCGAGCGCTTCGCGCGGAGCCGAGCCCATATACAGCGAGTTATTGGGGCTCTGGAAAATCGACGTACCGCACGACATAAACGCGACGCAACACACGATCACAGGGATGGAAGAGTGCTCGTCGAGCGTGCTTACCGCAAAAAGACCGCATACGTACACGCCTAGGCCGACCGCCGTGGGGCCCTCGCAGCCAACACGGTCCGAAACCGTACCCGAAAGCGGGCCGATAAAGGCATTCACCATCGGCAGCGCCAAAAAGAGCAATCCGGAAATGTCGGAACCAAAGCCGTGGGCGTCCTGAAAATAGAACGGCAGGATAAACTCTGATGCGCCAATACCAACGAACACGATGAGCATGCAGGCGAGGTTGATGGTGAAGGCCGAATTTGCAAAGCAGCGACGAGCGGCCTCGATCAGGGACATGGGGCGCTCACCAGCCTCCGGCTTAACATGCGGCAGCGTATAGAGCCCCACGATAAATGAGATGACGCCAATGGGCAGGTTGATGAGGAAGATACTCTCCCAGGGAAAGCTTGCCACCAGCATGCCGCCCAGCACGGGGCCACACATCATGCCGAGGGCCACGAAGGTCGCGAGAATGCCCATGGCGCGGCCGCGCTCGCGCGCCGGAAAGGACTCGGTAATAATGCCCATGTTGTTGGCCATGGCCGCCGCGCAACCGACGCCCTGGACAATGCGAGCCAGAATAAGAACCTCGAGCGAGGCCGACAGCCCGCACAGCAACGATCCGACCGTAAAGACGATTACACCCAGCTGGAATACGCCCACCTTGCCGCGCACGTCGCCCAAGCGGCCAAACGGCAGCATAGCCACGCATGTCGCAAGCAGGTACACCGAGCTCACCAACTGGATGTGGTCGAGGCCCACGCCCAGCTCCTTTTGCATCACGGGCAACGCCACGGTCACGACGGTCGAATCCAGACACGACATAAACGTCATGATGAGCACGGTAAACAGAATCGCCCATTTGTTCTTGCCATGGGTGTCGCCCTCTAGGGCAATGTGCTCGCGGCGCAGCTGCTCTGCAGTTTTCTCCATATCCATCCTTTCGAGTGGCCCAACGCAAAAACGGGGCCCCAATCGCCTGCAAACAGTCGCGATTGGGGTCCCGCCTACGGAATCGGAACTGAAGGTCGCCGAAGCTTTCTGCCAGCATCGGCGCCTTGTGCGAACGCTAGCCTAGCACTGCTCAAGCGCCTGCTCAAGGTCGGCAATCAGATCGGCCGTGTCCTCGAGGCCGCACGACAGGCGCACCATGTCGGCGGAGATGCCGCAGGCGATGAGCTCCTCATCGTTCATCTGACGGTGCGTAGCGTTAGCGGGATGCAGGCAGCAGGTGCGAGCATCGGCCACATGCGTGGCGATCTGGGCGAGTTTAAGGCTCTTCATAAAGGTCTCGGCCGCCGCGCGACCACCGTTAAAGCCAAAGCTCACGACGCCGCAGGTACCGTTGGGCATGTACTTCTGAGCCAGGTCATAGTACTTATCGCCCTCCAGGCCCGGATAGCTCACAAAGCGCACCTTGGGATGGCTCTGCAGGAACTTAGCAACGGCCAGGCCGTTCTCACAATGACGCGGCATACGCACATGCAGGCTCTCGAGCGAGCTATTCAGGAAAAACGCCGCCTGCGGGTTCTGCATGGGGCCGAGGTCGCGCATGAGCTGAGCGGTTGCCTTGGTAATGAAGGCACCCTCGCGACCGAACTTCTCGGCATAGGTCACGCCGTGATAGCTCTCGTCGGGCGTGGTGAGACCCGGGAACTTGTCTGCATGGGCCATCCAGTCAAACTGGCCGTGGTCGACGATCACGCCACCCAGGTAGGCCGCATGCCCATCCATGTACTTGGTGGTAGAGTGCGTGACGATGTCGGCGCCCCACTCAAAGGGACGGCACATCACGGGCGTCGGGAAGGTGTTGTCGACCATCAGCGGCACGCCGTGGTCATGCGCGGCCTTGGCAAAGCGCTCAATATCGAGCACGGCAAGGGCGGGGTTGGCAATCGTCTCGCCAAAGACGAGCTTGGTATTGGGCTCAAAGGCTGCCTCCAGCTCCTCATCGGTGCAGTCGGGGGCGACAAACGTGCAAGTCACGCCCATGCGGCCCATGGTGTGGGCGAGCAGGTTATACGTACCGCCGTAGATAGCAGAGCTCGCGACCACGTGATCACCGGCACCGGCCACGTTAAAGATCGCGAGGAAGTTCGCGGCCATGCCCGAACTCGTGAGCATCGCAGCGGTGCCGCCCTCCATCTCGCAGATCTTGGCGGCGACCAGATCGCACGTGGGATTCTGCAGACGGCTGTAGAAGTAGCCCGACTCCTCCAGGTCAAACAGCTTGCCCATGTGCTCGGACGTGTCGTATTTCCACGTGGTGGACTGGTAGATGGGCACCTGGCGCGGCTCCGCATCGCCCGGATGATAGCCGCCCTGAACGCACGTGGTACCGATAGTCTGCTCGCACATATCCAACTCCCTTACTTGGGTTTTGTTTTATTCGGTTCACAATACCGCTACCCCGCACCCCTCTCAACCCATCCCGCCGATAGGTTATGGGACAAATTAATTGGGACAAATTAATCAGGTTTATTTGTCCCAAATCTTAAGAAAGTGTTCGATGGCGAAAAACAATGAGATATGCACTGCGGTCTCGATAAGCGAATGCGCCAGCAAGGGTACCATAGGCGGGTACACCGCAATCAAGGAGACACCGATGAAGCAGATTGATACCACTCAGCTCAACACTGCCACCTGCCAGGCTCAGGCTGCCGAATACCACGCCCGTGGCTTTAACTGCGCCCAGGCCGTCGCCTGCACGCTCTGTCTCTTATACACATCTCCGAGCCCACGAGACGCGTAGTAATCTCGT
>UQQL01000113.1 GCA_900543275.1 uncultured Collinsella sp.
ATAACCGGTGTAGCCTTCACGCAGCGAAGCTGTTGGAATAAATGCGACTTTTTTACTTTCAACTTCTTCCTTAATCAGACTTCCTACACTTGAAAAGTGAGAACATAAAAACAGTTTCATCAGTATTCTCCTTTATATATAAATTCTTATTTGTTGAACTAAGCCGTGTATACCATACTCTCCAATGAAAGAACGCCCTGATATAGCGAAATTTTGCCGTTTTCCTGCGTACGTGCGTACACACTCCACAGGAATTCTAAGGGGCCTGCCCCCTTAGCACACGGACTTTGGAACAAAGTCTAGTGTGCTACGCCTTGCCAGAGGTGTACAGGCTCCCGGTATGCACGTACGAAGCAATTGCCATCAATGCGCCATATAAGTGGCGATCAAGTTCGCATAAAGCGACCTTGATCCTGCAAAACAAAAGGCAGGATACCATCACCACGATGATGCCCTGCCTCTGCTCGTTTCTGTTTACCGTTCCGAGTAGTCCTTCCGCAGAATTTCCGATAAACAAAAAACGTACCCGAACCCTTTCTCGTAAAGAATCGGGTTCGAGTACGAACTGAATGCTGGAGCAATAAAAAACCACCAGAAAGGTGCCCGTCCCCTTTGTGGTGGTTTTGGGTCAGTCCTAGAGCGTGTGGCCGTAAGCGTTGGCGGCCTTGATGGCGGCGGCGAATTTCTCGTCGGTGAAGGGCTCCGGGTTGCCTTGCTTCCATTCGTTGGTGGCGTGCGCGTACTCGCACAGGGCAGGGATATCAGCCTCGGAAAGCCCGACCTGCTCAAGCGTCACGGGCAGGCCCATCTGATTGTTAAAGGCGGCGTAGCGCTCAAGGTTCTCGGTATCGCCCGTATAGGCGAACAGTACCAGCACACCCAGGCTCACGACCTCGCCGTGCAGGTAGGAGCCCTCGCGCGGAATGCTGCAGGAAGCGTTGTAGAACGCGTGCGCCACGCTCGAGTTGTAGTAGTAATCGTTTTGGTTGGTCAGGTTGGAGACGTAGCCCGTGTTGACCACGATATCGAGCGCGATCTGCTTGACGGCTTCGGTCGACAGGTTCTGGCGAACGTCCTCAAGACCCTGCACGCCATAGGTAAACAGCGGCTCGGAGCAGGTGTGTGCGAGCGCCAGGCCAAGACCTGCGGTGTGCTCCAGGTTGCCGGCGCTCGTGGCGTACTCGACCTCGGGCTGCTTGGACAGGGCATCGCCCACGCCCGCCCAGAAGTACTCCGCCGGAGCCTCGGCGATGATCTTGGGGTTGATGAAGATGTGCGCGGGGCGGTTGGGGTACGAATAGCCCTCGAGCGAGCCGTCGTCGTTGTAGACGACGGCAATGGCGGTCGCGGCCGAGCAGTTGGAGCAGATCGTCGGCACCGTAAAGACGATCTTCTTGAGCTCGATGGCCGCCGTCTTCATGGTGTCGAGCGCCTTGCCGCCGCCGCATGCGATAAGCACGTCGGCTTCCTGGCAGGCGGGGGAGTTTACGACCTTGGCGATATTGGCGCGTGTACTGTTGGTACCGTAGACGCGCGTCTCTAGAATCTCGACGTCGGTACCTTCCAGCACAGCTTCGATACCGGGAAGTGCTGCGGCCAGTGCCCGCTTGCCACCGATGATTGCGACCTTGGTCGCTCCGTATTCGGCCAGCGCTCCGGGCAGCTCGTCAAAGCAGTCTTCGCCGACGGTATAATCGCTCATCCCAATCGTGCGCATAGCAACCTTCTTTCGTTCGATAAAGTGCTTACAGGCATTTTGCTCCAAGTGAGTGCTTGCGACCGTGAGAAATTACTAAAGTATGAAACCGATGTTGAGGGTTTTTCGCTGGCGCGGAACGTGCTAGCATACTCCGCATAAGCGTTGATGGGGACGAGTAGTCGGCCATCCGCATGCTACAGAGAGCGGGGAGTGCTGAGAACCCGCGCATGCGACCGATGAAAATCACCCCGGAGCTGCGGTCCCAACGGACGCGTCGTGCAGACACGTCTTAGTAGACATCGCCGAGATGGTCGTCGATACAGACCAGCCGAGTAACGGATGCGAGCGCGCGAATACGCGGGCGAGGGCATCTAAGCTGGGTGGTTAAGCGAAGAGCTTTTGCGGGCACACGGCCCGTTTTGTGGCGCTTCGTCCCAGCTTGTAGGGACGGGCGCTTTTTTGGTGCCCAGAGGGCGTGCGCGCCCACGACATGAAAGGGGTACCGTGGCAAACGAGTACAAGCAGACGATGAATCTGCCCAAGACCGGTTTTCCCATGCGTGCCGGTCTTTCCAAGTCCGAGCCCAAGCGACTCAAGGACTGGCAGGACAACAAGGTCTACGAGCAGGTTCTGAAGAAGAACGAGGGTCACAAGAAGTTCGTGCTGCACGACGGCCCTCCGTACGCCAACGGCCCGATCCACATCGGCCACGCCATGAACAAGATCTCCAAGGACATGATCAACCGTTACTGGATGATGCAGGGCTATGAGGTTCCCTATGTCCCCGGTTGGGACTGCCACGGTCAGCCGATTGAGCACAAGGTCGAGGAGAAGCTCGGCACCGAGAAGTTCAACCAGACTTCCACGGCCAAGATCCGTGAGCTCTGCAACAAGTTCGCTGTCGAGAACATCGAGCTGCAGAAGGCCGGCTTCCGTCGCCTGGGCGTGCTCGGCGACTGGGACAACCCATATCTGACGCTCTATCACCAGCATGACGCCGCCGACATCGAGGTCTTCAAGGCCATGTTCGATAAGGGCATGATCTATCGCGGCCACAAGCCGGTTCACTGGTGCAAGCACTGTCACACCGCGCTCGCCGAGGCCGAGATCGAGTACTCCGACGAGACGAGCCCTTCCATCTTCGTTCGCTTTGAGATGACCTCCAAGCCCGCCGGCCTCGAGAACTTCGACGGCCCGGTCGACTTTATCATCTGGACGACTACGCCGTGGACCATCCCGTCCGACCAGGCAGTTTCCCTCAAGCCCGGCGCCGCCTACGTCGCCGTTGAGCACGATGGCCGTGCCGAGGTCATGCTCGAGGACCTGGCTCCCAAGTGCTGCGATGAGTTTGGCTGGGAGTACACCCCGGTCATGGTCGACGGCCTGTCTCTTATACACATCTCCGAGCCCACGAGACGCGTAGTAA
>UQQL01000114.1 GCA_900543275.1 uncultured Collinsella sp.
CCTCGGTGTCGGTGGCGTCGGCGAGCGCCTGGGCGTGCGCCTCGAGCCACTCGATGCATGCCTCGGGATAGCAGGCAAGGACGATGATGTCGCATTCGCCGAGCGTCTTGTCGTTAAGCTCTCCGGCGACAGTGCCCATGCTGGCGGCCGTCATGACATCGTCATCGGGGTCCCAGGCCAGCACGCGGACGCCCGCCTGCGCATAGCCGCGGGCAAAGCTGCCGCCGATGAGGCCCAGGCCGACGATGCCGGCGCACTTGGGGCCGCCCTGGTTAACGCGCGCGTTTCTCACTGTACCCATGGGCTACTCCATGGTCTCATGGCAGACAACCTCGCGAATGGCTCGGATGCGGCGCATGGTGTCGTCGAACTGATCGGGGGTGAGGGCCTGAGCGCCGTCGGACCATGCGCGGCTGGGCTCGTCGTGGACCTCGATCTCTAGGCCGTTGGCACCGCAGGCGGTCGCGGCGAGCGCCATGGGCTCAACGTAGCGGGTGTAGCCGGTGGCGTGGCTGGGGTCGGCGACGACGGGCAGGTGCGACAGGTGGTGCAGCACCGGCACGGCATTGAGGTCGAAGGTGTTGCGGGTGCGGGTCTCGAAGGTGCGGATGCCGCGCTCGCACAGGATGACGTTGTCGTTGCCCTCGCTCATGATGTACTCGGCGGCCATGAGCAGCTCATCGATCGTGCCGGACATGCCGCGCTTAAGCAAGATCGGAGTCTTGGTCTTGCCGACCTCTTTGAGCAGAGGGAAGTTCTGGGCGTTGCGGGCGCCGATCTGCATGACGTCGATCTTCTTGTCCAGGAAGGCCTGCACGTCGCGCGGGTCCATGATCTCGGTGACGATCGGCATGTCGAGCTCGGCAGACGCCTCGCACAGCAGGTCCAGACCGGCGGGGCCCATGCCCTGGTAGGCGTACGGGGAAGTGCGGGGCTTGTAGGCACCGCCGCGCAGCATCGTGGCACCGGCGGCCTTCACGCGGCGGGCGATGCGGATGAGGTTCTCGCCCTCGACGGAGCACGGGCCGGCGATGACCTGGAACTGATCGCCGCCGATCTTGACGCCGTGGCCGCAGTCGATGACGGAGTCCTCGGGGTGGAACTTGCGGTTGGCGCGCTTGAACGGCTCGGAGACGCGCTGCACGCGCTCGACGACGTCCATGGACTCGAGCAGGAACGGGTCGATCTTGGTCGTATCGCCCACCAGGCCGATGATCGTCTCGTTCTCGCCGCGCGAGACGTCGGTCTTCAGGCCCTTTTTTTCAATCCAGCTGACGATATGGCTGACGGCCTCGTCGCTGGCGCTCTGCTTTAAAATTGCAATCATGGTGTGCCTCTCACCTCGATGGATAACCCTTGTAAAAACGGCCCGCATCGCGAGCCGTGTATATATGGTGCATGAGAGTTTATACTATCTGATTCGCTTTTGCCTTCTAAAGTGGGCCGTTGCGCCGCGTCTTCCTCGGAATTGCAAAGCTTTTTCTTTTATTTTGATAGCCCGTGGTGCACTTGGGTATAATGCCAAACGTTGGCCCTATTAGCTCAGGGGATTAGAGCGTCTGCCTCCGGAGCAGAAGGCCGTTGGTTCGAATCCAACATGGGGCACCATCGAACGTAAGACCGTCCGAACCTCGCATGGTCCGGGCGGTTTTTCTTATACCGACGCGACGTGATGGGACGTGGTATGGCAGCAACGGATATCGAGCGCGGACTCTCGACCACCGAGGTCGAGGAGCGCATCGCCGCCGGTAAGATCAATCGCAACATGGAGCTCAAGATCAAGTCGGTCAAAGAACTCATCATCGAGAACCTCTGCACGCTGTTCAATTTGATCAACGTGATCTTGGCGTTCCTGGTCATTTTGACCGGTTCGTTTAAGAATCTGACGTTCCTGTTCGTGGTGTTCCTCAATACCGCTATTGGCGTCATTCAGTCCATGCGTTCCAAGAAGATGGTCGATAAGCTCACGCTGCTGACCTCCAAGAAGGCCATCGCGGTGCGCGACGGCGCCGAGGTGGAGCTCGACCTGGACCAGATCGTTCTCGACGACATCATCCGCCTGGGGCGCGGCGACCAGATTCCCGCTGACGCCGTAGTGGTTTCGGGCGAGGCGCTCGTGAATGAGAGCCTGCTGACGGGCGAGAGCGACCTTATTAAGAAACAGCCCGGTTCCGAGCTCATGAGCGGCAGCTTTATCGACTCGGGCCTGCTGCGCGCCCGCGTGATCCATGTCGGCGCCGACAACTACGTGGCCAAAATTAATAACGAGGCCAAGTACGTCAAAAAGGTCAATTCCGAGATCATGAACGCGCTTAACGCCATCGTGCGGTTTGCGAGCATCATCATGATCCCGCTCGGTTTGGCGTTGTTTTCCTCGAGTGTGAGCGAGCTGTGGGATGCCGCGGGAACCCCGGGCGATAGCGCGCTTTCGTGGTGCTTCTCCGAGCTGCTGGCCGGCCGCGTGCCCTCGTCGGCGCTGCTGTCCACGGTGGGCGCCCTGCTGGGCATGATCCCGCAAGGCCTGGTGCTGCTGACCTCGTCGGTGCTCGCCATCGCCACGGTGCGCCTGGCCCGCCGCAAGGTGCTGGCGCAGCAGCTCTACTGCATCGAGACGCTCGCGCGCGTCGACGTGCTGTGTCTGGACAAGACGGGCACCATCACGTCGGGCCGCATGGAGGTCGAGGGCACGTATCCGCTACCGGTTGAGGGTGTTGCCCTGGGCGTGGGGGAGAACGAGGCATCTGTTCCCGTCGATACCACGGTGCTCGATTTTGCGCTGGCTAACGTGGCACGTGCGACTTCGGCCGATGCCAACGAGACCTGCCAGGCGCTGCTCAACTATTACGCCGATCGACCGGTCGAGGTGTCTGAGCCGCTGTCGGTCATTCCGTTCTCGTCCTCCAAAAAGTGGAGCGGCGCGTCGTTTGCGCAGGGCTCCTATGTGATGGGTGCGGCGCAGTTTGTGCTCTCTGATCGTGCGTTTGCCCAGGTCGAGAACCGTGTCGCCGAGCTTGCCGATACCTGCCGCGTGCTCGTGGTGGCGCGCGTGGACGGCTTTACGCCTGTCTCTTATACACATCTCCGAGCCCACG
>UQQL01000115.1 GCA_900543275.1 uncultured Collinsella sp.
CATTTCCCGATGTCCAAGAAATGGGAGGCAGTTCACTGTCCCCTTTGTGGTGGTTTTTGGCGCGGATGGGTTAGTTGAGGGCGGCTTGGGCTAGGCGGGCTTCGGCGGCCTCCTCGGTGACGCCCAATGCCACGGCGAACTCCTCGATGGAGCGGCGCTTGGCTTCCTTGAGTACACGCATATAGTAAGAGCTGGGCTTTTTATCGGCTTCCTCGGCCTGGCGAATGCGGTGCATCATGGTCTTTGCCACGCGGACCGTCTCGGGCGCGCCCAGCTTGAGCTGCTGCTTAAAGTGTGTCTCTTCAAGCGAGCTGTTGCGCTCGGTAAAGGTGTCGCACTCCAGCTCGTCATAGTGGCTCAGCAGATGCTCGGCATCTTGCTGAGAGATGGCGGCATGCAGACGGTCGGCCTGCGCCACGGGGTACATAAGGATCGTCTGCGCATGCCCTTGCTTGGCCTCGAGCAACAACATGGGCTGCGGCGTGTCGTCCCTAAAACCGACGACGGTGCAGACTCCCTGACCCGGATGAATGACGTGTTGACCGATTGAGAACATGCTACCTCCAACTTATACGAATTTACGTATGTCTAGAATAACACGCTGACGTGCGCAAATCCTCGCTTTATGCGGGAAAAGCACACAACTCTGATAGGTAAGAGTATTCGATAAAAGACACAGCTCATTCACACCTTTATGCATTTTCAACGCGTGCATAATCTGCAGGCAGACCGGCATCTTTGAGTGACTCCATACAAGCTGTAGTCAATTTTGTGCATATGCAATTTCGATTGGCTTTACCCTGCGACAGTGCCCCTCGCTTGTGATAGAGTGCTACAAACTCTGGCTTTTGCCCTACGAGTGACCAAGAGCTCGGGGGCTTTAACACAAGGAGGATCTATGCCCGAGAAGATTGAAGAGCTGGTACGCGCTGCGCTTGCTGCGGCCCAGGAGGCCGGCGACCTTTCCGCATTTGAACTTGACGATTGCGCTATCGAGCGACCGGCTGACACTTCTCATGGCGAGTGGACCTCTACCATGGCCCTGAAGTCCGCCAAGCTGGCCCACTGCGCCCCGCGCAAGATCGCCGAGGCCATCGTTGCCCATATGCCCGAGGATCCCGCGATCGAGAAGGTTGAGATCGCAGGCCCCGGTTTCATCAACTTCTACCTCTCCGTTGCCGTCAAGAATGCCATCTTTGGCGAGGCTCGCGAGAAGGGCATGGACTTCGCTAAGTCCAACGTCGGTGGTGGCCTGAAGACCCAGGTCGAGTTCGTTTCCGCCAACCCCGTCGGCCCCATGCACATTGGTCACGGCCGCTGGGCCGCTCTGGGCGACTCCCTTTGCCGCGTCATGGACCACGCCGGTTACGACATCCAGCGTGAGTTCTACATCAATGACCACGGCTCTCAGATGAACACCTTCGGCAACTCCATCAGCACGCGCTATATGCAGCTTGCCGACATCATCGCCAAGCAGGGCGTTGATATCGACGAGGCTCACAAGCTGCTGATCGCCGACCGTGACGCCTTTGTTGCCGACGAGAACGACGAGCACCCCGAGACCCATCCGTATCAGGACAACTTTGCCGAGACCTTGGGCAAGGACTCTTACGGCGGCGACTACATCATCGACGAGGCCGCCGAGTTCTGGCGCACCGACGGCGACAAGTGGGTCGACGCCGATCCGCAGGAGCGTATGGAGAGCTTCCGTGAGCGCGGCTACGTGAAGATGGTCGACAACATGCGCGACCTCTGCCACGCCGTCAACTGCGACTTTGACCGTTGGTACTCCGAGCGCTCGCTGTATGTGAAGGACACCGAGGGCGAGACCGCCGGCACCTCCGCCGTCGACCGCGCTTTTGAGAAGCTCGACAAGATGGGCTACCTCTACACCAAGGACGGCGCCCTGTGGTTCCGCTCCACCGATCTGGGCGACGACAAGGACCGCGTCCTGATCAAGTCCGACGGCGAGTACACCTACTTCGCCTCCGACGTCGCCTATCACTGGGATAAGTTCCAGCGCGTCGACCACGTCATCGACATCTGGGGCGCCGACCACCACGGTTACATCGAGCGCGTCCGCTGCGTCTGCGACGCTCTGGGTTACCCCGGCAAGTTCGAGGTTCTACTGGGCCAGCTCGTCAACCTGCTGCGTAACGGCAAGCCCGTCCGTATGTCCAAGCGCAAGGGCACCATGGTGACCCTTCAGGAGCTCGTCGACGAGGTTGGCTCCGATGCCGCTCGCTACACGCTCATCTCCAAGAGCTCCAACCAGATGGTCGACTTCGACATCGAGGCCGTTAAGAAGCGCGACAACTCCAACCCGGTCTATTACGTGCAGTATGCTCACGCCCGCGTGTGCTCCATCCTGCGCCGTGCCGCCGACGTTACCGCCGAGCAGGCCGACGAGATGGGCATGAAGGCCGTTGCCGCCAAGGCCATCGGTGAGAACGTCGATTACTCGCTGCTGACCGACCCGACCGAGCTCGCCCTTTCGCGCAAGCTCAACGAGCTCACCGACCTGATCGCCAGCTGTGCTCGCGATCGCGCTCCGTTCCGTCTGACCCACTTTGCCGAGGAGCTCGCCGGCGACTTCCACAGCTTCTACGCTGCCTGCCAGGTTCTGCCGAGCGAGGGCCGTCCCGTCGACCCCGAGCTTTCGCGCGCCCGTCTGGCAGCTTGCGACGCTGTCCGCGTGACGCTCGCCCTGGTGCTCACCCTCGTTGGCGTTTCCGCGCCCGAGCAGATGTAACCTGCGGGTCATTTGACCGTGTAGGTTTGGTTTAACTGAGCCCTATAAGCCCGATCCCCTACTGAACTGCGTCCCAAATCTTGGACGCCCTAAATAGCGACTAGGCCGCGAGGGCCT
>UQQL01000116.1 GCA_900543275.1 uncultured Collinsella sp.
AGGCCCTCGCGGCCTAGTCGCTATTTAGGGCGTCCAAGATTTGGGACGCAGTTCAACCCGCGGCAGGGTTTTCTGTTTACCCGGCACTTGGGGACGTTCCTTATCTGCCGGCAGTTTGGGACACTCCTGTCATGCATTTGATCCTTTGAGGACGGAAGAAACCGGGTCATTAGGTTTGCTGCGGTGCCGACTCGGTCTGTCGGTTACAAAACTATGCCGGTTTACTACGATGAATCGCATTCTTTCAATTATGGAAAGAACAGCGTTATCAAAGCCGCAGGTAGAAAGCTTGTCATTTTCTGCTAATAGCAAATGTTGTCGGTCCTATCGGTTTTATCGTAGTAAACCGGCATAGTTTTGAAATGGCACTATTCGACTAGCAGCGTTATGGAGCTTCTGCACGCCCTCCCGTTCGTTTTTTCGCTGGGTGGGTATACTTCCATCCGCAATACAGGCCGGAATGAGGAGGTATCCAAATGCCGGACAACGGATTGATTCAAAAAAGAGACGCGCACGAGATGGCTCATGGGCGGCCTGTCCAGATAACCGAGCACACGACAGTAACTGAGCTGCAGCCTAGCCTGTCCGATGTCGTGTGCGCAAACAAAAAGCTGCAGATTGGCTTTATCGTTGCGCTCGTGGTACTGGCGCTGCTGTCGGGCTTTGTAGCTCGTCCGCATTTCGCCGATACCAAAACATGGGACTCCACCATCGAGGTTATCGACCAAAAGAAGGGCAACGTTTTGGCGCTCACGACCTCGTGCGTGGCGCTGTCTGCGGGCATTACCGCGCTGCCGGGTGATACGGGAACGCCGGTTGCCGAGCAGCTCGCGCAGCTTTCGGGTAACTTGGGCATCGTGCTTGCCGTGCTCTACCTAGAGAAATATTTGCTCACGATTTTGTGGTCGGTTGGCTTGGGCATCTTAATCCCGTTTGCGTTGGTGCTTTTTGCGGTGTCGCTTGGCTTCCACGGGCGCTGGAGCACGAGCGCCGTCCTGCGCCGTGTGGCGACGCGCGTGTTGGTGGTTGCTGTGATCGGCATGGCGCTTGTGCCCGCGAGCGTATGGGTGTCGCAGAAGGTCGATGAAACGTATCGAGTGAGCATCGAAGCGGCCGAGCAAAAGGCGGCCGACGCTGCGAGTGCGGCAGATAGCGACGGCTCCAAAGCAAGCAAGAAAAAAGCCGAGTCCACAGAGTCCAAGAATGTGCTTGAGCAGCTTGCCGACGGCGCCTCGGGTCTCGTCACATCGGTGACCAGCGGTGCAAAGCAGATGACCGATGAAATTGTGCAGCAGGTGACCGATCTGATCGAAGGCGTCATCGTGATGATCGTGACCTCGTGTGTTATCCCATTGCTGGTACTCGCGGCGTTTCTGTGGCTGGGGCACGTGCTGCTGGGGATTGATATTTCCGGCCCGGCGAACTATTTGACGGGCCGCTTTCTGAGCGCTCCGTCCAAGCACGCCAAAAAGGGCGGACAGTTCGAGTAGCTAAAACAGTTGTATATACCGGGACATACCGCCGAAGGGGCGGCCGAGACACGTTCTCGGCCGCCCTTTTGTTTGTTGAACACATGGTCGCTGCGTCCGCGCCGGGCTCAAACGGTGGGCAATCAACCGTGAACGGTATTTGTTCAAAAAAGAACAAAGATAAACAAATAGTTGTTGCAGTTACTGTTCGAATGTGTTCAAATAAACATGAACAGTGAAGAACCGCACATTCAGATGTCCGGACCTGAACGCGATTCAACACTTCCAAACAGAAACTACGCGCCTGCGTATCTCTCAAGGAGGATGTCATGAGGGTTGTAATCGCTTCCGATGCCGACGGTATGTCGATGAAGGAGTCCATCAAGGAGATGCTCATCGCCGACGGTCACGAGGTCGTCGACTATTCCGAGACCCCTGCCGCGGACTTTGTCGATTCCGCGACCGCCGTTGCCAAGGACCTGCTGGAGCACAAGGATTCCCAGGGTTTCGCATTCGATAAGTACGGCGTCGGCTCCTATATGGCCGCCGTCAAGATCAAGGGCATGGTCGTCGCCAACATTTCCGACGAGCGCTCCGCCTACATGACCCGCGAGCACAACGGCTCGCGCATGGTCACCATGGGCCCGGGCGTTGTGGGCACCGAGGTCGCCAAGAAGATCGCCCGCGAGTTCCTGCGCGCCCAGTACGCCGGCGGCCGTCACCAGATTCGTGTCGACATGCTCAACAAGATGGCCTAACGAGAGCCACCGAGAATTCGAACTTCTACCTCAACTTGTGAATTCAGACGAAAGGACGTTCTGATGAAGAAGACCATCGCAATCGGTTGCGACCATATCGTTACGGACGAGAAGATTTATCTGGCCGACCGCCTGGAGCAGGCTGGCTACAAGGTGCTCGACTGCGGCACCTACAGCCACGCCCGTACGCACTATCCCATCTACGGTAAGGCCGTGGGCGAGGCTGTTGCCAGCGGCAAGGCCGACTTTGGCGTGGCCCTGTGCGGCACCGGCATCGGCATCACCAACGCCGTCAACAAGGTTCCCGGCGCCCGTTGCGCCCTGGTTCGCGACATGACCTCTGCCCTGTATGCCCGTCGCGAGCTCAACGCCAACATCGTGGGCTTTGGCGGCAAGATCACCGGCGAGTTCCTGATGGCCGACATCATGCTTGCCTTCCTGGAGGAGCCCTACGAGAAGACCCCCGAGCACGATGCCCTGATTGCCAAGATCGACGCCTGCAACAAGGCTGACGCCGAGGCTCAGGCCGACCCGCACTTCTTTGACGAGTTCCTGGAGAAGTGGGACCGCGGCGAATACCACGACTAAGGGGTTCCGGCGTTCTACCGAACGCCGGACCGGCCGACGCTGCGAAGCC
>UQQL01000117.1 GCA_900543275.1 uncultured Collinsella sp.
CCGCCTATGTCGGCCGTCACAGCGCTGTGTTCCCCGAGGATACCGCCCGTATCTCGCGCGAGGGCATCGAGCGAGCCGAGGCTATTGCCGCCGGCATTATGGAAAATCGTCGTCACGAGCGCGTCAATCAGATCCTCGAGGAAGAGATCGAGCGCCTGCAGTCCTCTACCGCCAAGCGTACGGGCCGTGCCTATCTGAGCGTTATCGAGGGCGGTACCGCCAGCTTCGCGCCGCTCCGTGCGGAGGCATAACTTCTGCATGGTTAAGATCAATCGAAAATGGGCGGTCGTAACCTGCCTGATGGCGCTCTTGATCTGGGGCAATTCGCTGGTTCCCGGCTCGGGGTCGGGCTCACTGAGCCTAACGGTCATGGAAGCTATCCGCGGTTTCCTGCACGGCGTGGGACTTCCATATGAATGGGTGACCAACTTTGTTGTTCGTAAGTGCGCGCATTTTACCGAGTATTTGGTGCTCGGCATCCTGGCAACGCACGCCTTTGATTTTGAGGGCCGACGCACCTTTGACGTGCTGCTGCCCACGGCAGTGTTCCTGCTGCTGATTCCCTCGATCGACGAGACGATTCAGCTCTTTGTGCCGGGACGCGCCGGCATGATCACCGATGTGATGATCGACTGCTGTGGAGCGGCAACGGGCGTTGTGCTCCGATATCTCTTACGGTCGCTGATGTGCGCCAAAAAGGCCGCCTAGGACGTATTGTTTGGTCCTAGGCGGCCTTTTTTATTTGAGAGCTTATATGAGGCGTGGTGGCGTCGTTCCGTAGGTCGGATTTGCCGGGCGCGCCACGTCCTGTGGGTGCGTCTGCTACTGAAGCGCCTGTGCGCCCAGGGCCAGGCAGCCCATAATGCCCTGTTTGCCCTCGAGGCTGTTGTTGACGATATAGCTATCGATGTCGGCCATCTCGGGCGTGACGATGTAGCCGTTGAGCATCTCGGCGCACTTCTTGCGCGCGAGCGGCACGATGGGGGTGTGGTCGGCCACGCCGCCACCGATGACGTTCTTCTGCGGTGCGTAGCACAGGATGTAGGTCATGAGCGCCTGCGCCAGATAGCCGGCGAGCAGGTCCATGGCCTCCGGGTCATCGGCCATCTCTCCGGCGCTCTTGCCACCCCAGCGCTTTTTAACGCCGGGACCGGCGATGAGGCCCTCGAGGCAGTTGTCGTGGAAGGGACAGCCGCTGTGCTCGCCAATGGTGTCGCGCGGGTCGTGAGTGACCAGGATGTGGCCGGCCTCGGGATGCATTTAGTGCCGGGCTGTCCTTACCAGCGCGGGTTGATTTTATCACGTAGCGACTTGAGGTTCTCAAGCGCAGCGTTGAGCGTCTCGTCTCGCTTGGCAAAGTGGAAACGAATCAGATGGTTGACGGGCTCGCGGAAGAAGCTCGAGCCCGGAACGGCGCCCACGCCCACCTTGGAGGCCAAATCCTCACAGAAGTCGAGGTCGCTGTCATAGCAAAACTCAGAGATGTCCATCATCACGTAGTAGGCGCCCTGCGGCACGTTGTGCGTGAGGCCGATGCTGTCGAGTCCCTGACAGAATAGGTCGCGCTTGGCGGTGTAGAGGTCGAGGACCTCCTGGTAATAACTGTCGTCGAAGTTGAGGGCGGTGACGACGGCCTCTTGCAGGGGAGCGGCGGCGCCTACGGTGAGGAAGTCGTGGACCTTTTTGATGCGCTCGGTGATTTCGGCGGGAGCGATGGTGTAGCCTAGGCGCCAGCCGGTGATGGAGTAGGTCTTGGACAGCGAGCTGCAGCTGATGGTTCGATCGAACATGCCGGGCAGCGTGGCCATATAGACGTGCTCGTGGGGCGCGTAGACGATGTGCTCGTATACCTCGTCGGTAATGCAGTAGGCGTCGTACTTTTTGCAGAGGTCGGCGATAAAGGTGAGCTCCTCGCGCGTAAAGACCTTGCCGCAGGGGTTGGAAGGGTTGCACAGGACGATGGCCTTGGGATCGTTGTCGCGGAAGGCCGCCTCGAGTGTCTCGCGGTCAAAGTCGAACGCAGGTGGGTTAAGCGGCACGTAGATGGGCTCGGCACCCGAGAGGATCGTGTCGGCGCCGTAGTTCTCGTAGAATGGCGAGAAGATGACGACCTTGTCGCCGGGGTTTGTGACCGTCATCATGGCGGCCATCATGGCCTCGGTGGAGCCGCAGGTGACCACGATGTTCTCGTTGGGGTTGATCGGCATGCCCATAAAGTGCTCCTGCTTGGCGGCAAGCGCCTCACGCATGGCCTGGGAGCCCCAGGTGATGGAGTACTGGTGATAGAGCGGCTTGGGGTCGCTGGCGATGGCGCTCAGGCTGTTGAGCAGCTGCGCCGGGGGATCGAAGTCGGGGAAGCCCTGCGACAGGTTGACGGCGCCATACTTATTGGAGATGCGCGTCATGCGGCGGATGACCGAATCGGTAAACGTTGCCGTACGGTTGGAGAGTTCTTTCATGCTTGTCCTTTCGAGCATTTGCAGTGGGGCAAGTTTACTCCTATGAAACCGGTGGGAATTGCTCGAAATGGTCTCGAAAAACTCTTTTCAAAATTCTTGAAAATTGGGGCTTGCATCGCGTGGCGTTCCTTGCAATAATAGTCGAGCGCGAAGCGCACAGGACACGGTGGGTGTAGCTCAGTTGGCTAGAGCGACGGGTTGTGGTCCCGTAGGTCGAGGGTTCGAGTCCCTTTACCCACCCCAGTTCTTGCTTCGTGTTGATATCGGGTCGTTAGCTCAGTTGGTAGAGCAGGGGACTCTTAATCCCAAGGTCCAGGGTTCGACCCCCTGACGGCCCACCA
>UQQL01000118.1 GCA_900543275.1 uncultured Collinsella sp.
CTCTCTCCGTCGTCGGCAGCGTCAGATGTGTATAAGAGACAGATCGAGCTCTGCTCGAGCGCGTGCTTTTTCGCTGTGGCTCGGTTGAGGGCGACGGGGGAGACGAGCTGATCGACGAAGCCGTGGCCCTGGCGACCGACGAAGGCGTGGACTTTGTCCTGGCGATCGGCGATGCCGATACGGCCGGCTTTGCGCGCGAGCTCGCCCGTCGTATGGCGGCGCTCGATGCCGGTGAGGACGGCTTTGTGCCTTATGGATGCATCGTCTCCGAGGGAAAAGTGCCCGCCGTTGTGGGTGTCGGCGAGGTTCCCGTTTTCGCCATTATCGCGCCCGAACTGCTGGAGGGCATTGGGTCTCCTCTGCGTGAGTTGCTCGGCAGCGTGTGCGCCGCGGCCTAATATTTACCATAAAGGGATAGGTTCTATTTGATTGGTAAAGCGTTTGACCTGCCAAAACAAACCTGTCCCTTTTTGGCCGGTCGCCGTTTGGGGGCCGATTGGCAACGCTCGCTGATTATGGTCTTGACCTGCGCTAGAATAGTGGCATCTGAATGTCCGGGCGCATGGAGGCGTGCGCCCGTATGCTGAGGAGGACTTTATGGCAACTGTTGCCGCACCCATCGACGCTACGTCGACTGCCGCTTGGAAGGCGCTCGAGGCCCATCAGGAGAAGCTCGAGGCCGAGGGCATCGACCTCAAGGCCTGGTTCGCCGCTGACGCCGACCGCGTGAATAAGTTGAGCTTTGACGCCGGCGACCTTCACTTCGATCTGTCGAAGAACTTGGTGACTGATGAGACCGTCAAGCTGCTGTGCGATCTTGCCCGCGAGGTGAAGCTCGAGGAGCGCCGCGACGCCATGTTCTCCGGCGAGCACATCAACACCACCGAGGACCGCGCCGTCCTGCACACCGCGCTGCGCCGCCCGGCAAGCGAGAAGGGCCAGCTCATCGTCGACGGCCAGGACGTCGTCGCCGACGTGCACGAGGTTCTCGACCGCATGTATGCCTTCGCCGAGCGCGTGCGCTCCGGTGAGTGGAAGGGTGTTACCGGCAAAAAGATCGAGCACCTGGTGTCCATCGGCATCGGCGGCTCCGATCTGGGCCCGGTCATGGCCTACGAGGCCCTGCGTCCCTACGCCGACGCCGGTATTGACTGCCGCTACATCTCCAACATCGACCCCAACGATCAGGCAGAGAAGCTCAAGGGCCTCGATCCCGAGACCACGCTCGTGATTATCGTCTCCAAGACTTTCACCACGCTCGAGACCCTCACCAACGCTCGTGAGGTCAAGACCTGGATGCTCGAGCAGCTCAAGGCTCAGGGTGCCATCGACGGCTCCGATGAGCAGAACGCCGAGGCCGTGGCCAAGCACTTTGTCGCCGTTTCCACCGCACTCGAGAAGGTCGAGGCCTTCGGCATCGACCCCGCCAACGCTTTTGGTTTCTGGAACTGGGTCGGCGGCCGCTACTCTGTCGACTCCGCCGTGGGCCTGTCGCTGATCGTCGTGCTCGGCCCCGAGCGCTTCCAGCAGTTCCTTGAGGGCTTCCACGCCATCGACGAGTACTTCTGCAACACCCCGCTCGAGAACAACGCCGTCGCGCTGATGGGCCTGCTCAACGTCTGGTACGTCAACTTCTTCGGTTCCAAGAGCCACGCCGTGCTGCCGTACTGCCAGTATCTGCACCGCTTCCCGGCCTACCTGCAACAGCTCACCATGGAGTCCAACGGCAAGCACGTCCGCTGGGACGGCAGCGCTGTGACCTCCGATACCGGTGAGATCTTCTGGGGCGAGCCCGGTACCAACGGTCAGCACGCCTTCTACCAGCTGCTGCACCAGGGCACCGTGGTGGTCCCGGCCGACTTTATCGCTTTCGCCAACACTGCCAACCCCGCAACCGACAGCGGCCAGGACGTCCACGAGCTGTTCCTGGGCAACTTCCTGGCCCAGACCAAGGCGCTCGCCTTTGGTAAGACGGCCGACGAGGTTCGTGCCGAGGGCACGCCCGAGCAGATCGTCCCGGCCCGCTGCTTTGAGGGCAACCGTCCGACGACCTCGATCTTCGGCGACACGCTGACCCCGTTCGCACTCGGCGAGCTCATCGCCCTGTACGAGCACATCACGTTTGTCGAGGGCACGGTCTGGGGCATCGACTCCTACGACCAGTGGGGCGTCGAGCTGGGCAAGCAGCTTGCCAAGCAGATCACCCCGGCCTTCCACGACGACGCCGCCAAGGCCGAGCAGGACGCTTCGACCCAGGCGCTCATCGAGTTCTATCGCGCTCATCGCAAGTAGTCTTTACGGCTGAGTTGGCTTATGGCTGAAAGGGGCCCGTATCCGTTGGGATACGGGCCCCTTGCTATTTGGATAGGATGGAATGTATCGGGAGGCGCCTCGACGGGCATCGCAATCGTCGAAGGCGCGCCGTTCATGTTTGGGACAATATGACATTTTTCCCGTTGCAAACAGCGCCGCCGTGGGTGTTCTGTATGATGGCTCAGACAAGGTTGTTCAATGACAGGGAGGCATATATGGCAATCAAAGCCATCGCAATGGATATCGACGGTACGCTCACCAACGACCAAAAGGTCATCAGCCCGCGTACGTGCGAGAAGCTGCTCGCTGCGCAGGAGTCGGGCATTAAGCTCATCTTGGCTTCGGGTCGTCCTGCATGGGGGCTGCACGCCTTGGCGCAGGAGCTCGACCTTCAAAACCATGATGGTCTGCTAGTTGCCTTTAATGGCGCGCACGTGGTCGACGCTCAGACCGATGAGGTGCTGTTCGATCAGGCTATGCC
>UQQL01000119.1 GCA_900543275.1 uncultured Collinsella sp.
CTCCGTCGTCGGCAGCGTCAGATGTGTATAAGAGACAGTAGTTGACGAAGGCGTCGGAAAGGTAGCCGGCGTCGCGGTACTCCTCCACCGAAGTTGCGCCGTGGCGCTTGGAGAGCTTCTTACCGTCGGCGCCCAGGATCATGGAGATGTGGGCGAACGTGGGCACGGGCGCGCCGAGGGCCTCGTAGACCATGACCTGGCGCGGGGTGTTGGACAGGTGGTCGTCGCCGCGGATGACATGGGTGATCTTCATCATGGCGTCGTCGACGACGGTCGCGAAGTTGTACGTGGGCGTGCCATCGGAGCGGAAGATGACAAAGTCGTCGAGCTCCTTGGCGTCGAAGGTCACCTCGCCGTGAACGGCGTCGTGGATGACGACGTCGCCGCGGTCCTCGGGCACCTTGATGCGCAGGACGTAGGACTCGCCGGCCTCGATGCGGCGGCGGGCCTCCTCGGGATCAAGATCGCGGCAACGACGCTGATAGCCCTGGAAGGGGTCCTTGCGCTCCTGCGCGGCCTTGCGGTCGGCGTCGAGCTGCTCCTTGGTGCAGAAGCAGGGATAGGCCTTGCCCTCGTCCCAAAGCTTCTGGGCGGCCTGCTTGTACAGGTCCAGGCGCTCGGTCTGGGCGTAGGGGCCAAAATCGCCGCCCACCTCGGGACCCTCGTCCCAGTCCAGGCCCAGCCAACGCATGGCGCGCAGGATAATCTGCGTGTTCTCGTCGGTAGAGCGGGTGGGGTCGGTGTCGTCGATGCGCAGGATGAACGTGCCGCCGTTTGCACGGGCGAAAGCCCAGTTATAGATAGCGGTGCGGGCGCCGCCGATGTGCAGCTTGCCCGTCGGTGAGGGTGCAAAGCGGACGCGAACGTCTGATGCCATGGAAATCTCCTCGATTGCAGGATGGATGTCTAACCGCATCAGTATAAAGCATCAAAGCAACCTCCGCACAAAGGGCACCGACACACTCATTGGGGACTACTCATTGGGGACAGACTTAAATGACCAATCGTTGTAGTCATTGGGGACATTCTTGGTTTAAGACTGGTCATTTAAGTCTGTCCCCAATGAGTAAAGTGCCGCAAGGGTGCGGAAAGGGTGTGAATGTTTGATTTACGCGCTATGATGTGCCCTTGCATAGAGAGCCCGGCGGAATGGTAACGGTCGCCGGGACACGTTTTTGAAAGGACAATCATGTCAGAAGAACTTCGTTCCATCCCACCCCAACACGGGTCCTTTGTTTTTACGTCGGAGTCGGTGACCGAAGGTCATCCCGATAAGATCGCTGACCAGATCAGTGACGCCGTCCTCGACGCAATCCTCGCCAAAGAAATAGAGCTCCAGGAGCAGGGCTACATCGCCCCCAACGGCGTGCCTGCCAACGTGGAGAACGTCCGCTGCGCCTGCGAGACCCTCGTGACCACCGGCACCGTCATCGTCGCCGGCGAGATTCGCACCCAGGCCTACGTCGACGTACAGGAAATCGCCCGCGGCGTCATCCGCCGCATTGGCTACAACCGCGCCAAGTTCGGTTTTGACTGCGACACCTGCGGCGTTATGAGCCTCATCCACGAGCAGTCGCCCGATATCGCCCAGGGCGTTGACGAGTCCTTCGAGACCCAGACCGGCGCTACCACCGACCCGATCGACCTGATCGGCGCCGGCGACCAGGGCATGATGTTCGGTTATGCCTCCAACGAGACCAAGACCCTCATGCCCATGCCGCACTACCTGGCAAGCCGCCTGGCCGAGCGCCTGGCTGCCGTGCGCCATGACGGAACCCTGCCCTACCTGCGCCCCGACGGCAAGACCCAGGTCACGGTGCGCTACGAGGAAGGTAAGCCCGTGGAGGTCACGACCATCGTCATCTCCACGCAGCACGCCGCCGAGATTGAGGACATGGGCAAGATCAAGGCCGACCTCATCGAACACGTCATCACCCCGGTCATGGCCGCCGAGAACATGCCGTGGGACAACGCGGACATCTACGTGAACCCCACCGGTCGCTTTGTCGTGGGCGGCCCCATGGGCGACACGGGCCTCACCGGCCGCAAGATCATCGTCGACACCTACGGCGGCTACGGCCGTCACGGCGGCGGCGCCTTTAGTGGCAAGGACTGCACCAAGGTTGACCGCTCCGCCGCGTATGCCGCGCGCTGGGTCGCCAAGAACGTGGTCGCCGCCGGTCTGGCCGACCGCTGCGAAGTCGAGCTGGCCTACGCCATCGGCGTTTCCAAGCCCCTCTCAATCATGGTCGACACCTTCGGTACTGCGCATGTTGCCGAGGACAAGATCGTTGAAGCCGTAGAGAAGACCTTCGACCTGCGCCCGGGCGCAATCATCCGCGACCTGGACCTGCGTCGACCGATCTACGAGAAGACAGCAGCCTACGGCCACTTCGGCCGAGAAGACGCCGACTTCACCTGGGAGAAAACCGATCGAGTCGAAGAACTCAAAGCAGCCTGCGGGCTGTAATTGGGAACCACCAAGGTCACAACGCGCACACGCTTTCAAAAGAAGTACCGCCCCCAAGCGGTACTTCTTTTTTATTAATCCGGTAGTGAAGATGTTTCGATATGAACCTACGCTGCGTCACTAGCTAATGAATTTTGCAGCACGGGCACTCCAACCATGTATCCTTAGTCCCGAGGGGCGGGGCATAAGGTCGATCGCGAGTTCCGCACGAGCCGGAGAGCACTTAATGTGCTCTCCGTGCGA
>UQQL01000120.1 GCA_900543275.1 uncultured Collinsella sp.
GCATGACGTCGGCGGACGAGGCGATGCGCCCGCCGACGAATAGCACCGAATTGGTTACTTCTTGCTCTCGGGCAAGACCAGATCCACGGCAGCGTCCTTGGCAGCATCGATGTGCTGAGCCACGACCGGCGTCTGCGGAAGGATCAGGTTAAGGACAATGGCCATAATGGCGGTGGGGGTTACGGCATTGGAGCCGATGACGGTGGATACCCAGGCGGGCATACCCTCGCCGGCAAGGCAACCGCTGGCCATCCAGATACCCAGGCCAAAGACGACGGAGGTACCGACGATGGTGGTAGTGCGCTGCGTGAGGCCCTCGCGGGTGAACATGCGCACGCCGTTCATGGTGATGGTGCCAAAGACGCCGACGGTCGCGCCGCCGATGACGGGCTGCGGGATAGCGGAAAGGACGGCAGAGAGCTGCGGGAACAGACCGGCGATGGCAAAGACGGCCGCGATGATCACAAAGACCCACTTGTTGACGACCTTGTTGGAGCAGATGATGCCCACGTTCTGGCCAAGGGCGCTGGTGGGAAGACCGCCCAGCAGGCCGCCGACCATAGAGGTGAGGCCCTGGGACACGATAGCGCCGGAGAGCTCGCGCTCGGTGGGCATACGGTCGATGGAGCCCAGGCAGGCGGCGGAGACGTCGCCGATAACCTGAATGGCAACCATGGGGAACACGACGGCGAGGGTAATGCAGACCTCGGGATCAAACTCGAGCGCATAGGGCATGAGCTTGGGAAGGGCGAAGACCTGAGCGGTGGCGACGCTTGAGAAGTCGATCATGCCAAAGGGGATGGAGACGATCATGCCAACGATCATGCCAAAGAACACGGATCCCAGCTTGAGCGTGCCCTTGCCAAAGTTGGCGAGCGCAAAGACCACGGCGAAGGTGATAAGAGCGACGCACCAGGCCTGCGGGGTGCCCCACAGCGGCGTGCCCATGCCGCCGGCCATGTACTTGACGGCCGTGGGATAGAGAGAGACGCCAATGGAGAAGATGACCGTACCGGTCACGACGGGCGGGAACAGCCACTTAATCTTGCTGTAGGCCAGACCAAAGAGGACCGCGACGGCACCGCCGACAATCTCGCCGCCCAGCAGTGCACCAAAGCTAAAGCCCGAGGCACCCATAGCCTGCAGGGCCGGCAGGAACGCGAACGAAACGCCCATGACGATGGGCAGGCCGCCGCCGATGCGACGGAAGGGAGCGAAGGCCTGAAGGGCCGTATCGATCGCCGAAAGAATGAGCGCGACCTGGATGATGTCGGTGCTCTGCTGGCTATTAAAGCCGTAGACGCCGGCCATGATGACCGCCGGGGTAATGATGCCGGCAAACGATGCCAGTACGTGCTGAAGGGCACACGGGATCATTTCCTTAACGGGAGGCATGCCTTCGCGAGTGAACAGGGCTTCAGTGCCGTTCGTAACCGTCTCCTGGGTCATTTGACCACCAATCCTCGAAGTAGTTGTTTTCGCATCTAACGCTCTATTGTGACGCAGTGCGGGGTTGAGGTTGTGCCTTCGTTGCATATCGTATTAAAGATGATTCTCATTCTCAATAATAATTTTTTGTTATCAGACTATTCTTAAGCTGAGACAATGCATTTCCGCAGGTCAGGAAAGTGTCCGGTCAAAATAACATCTAACTTTTCTTTTGGTCAACCGTTTACCGCCAAAATCCTACCGCTCGTCTGTATTACGCAATGTACCTGCGAATATGCGAGTCAATAGACACCGTGTTACCATGAGAAAAAATTGTTATGAACATTTCCGATTTCACCCAAAGGAGTTGCCCGTGAACGAGACCGTACGCCGCTTTTTGCCGATGGTCGATTTCCTGGAGCAGATACTCGGTAAGAACAGCGAGATCGTGCTGCACGATTTCTCGGATCCCGACCACGCCATCGTCGATATTCGCAACGGCATTGTGAGCGGCCGTAAGGTCGGCGGTCCCGCCACCGATCTGGCGCTCAAGATCATGCACGACCCCAAGTATCGCGACCTGCCGTTTATTACGGGCTACGAGGGCCGCGGCGCCGGAGGCAAGACGCTGGAGTCCGCGACGTTCTTTATCCGCGAGGATGACGAGATCGTCGGTATGCTCTGCGTCAACACCGACCTCTCGACCGTACGCTCCATAAACGCCATGGCGCAGCAGCTCATGGCGTGCTTCGACGCAGCGCCGACGCGCACGGAGCCCGCCCCTATCGAGGTCGAAAGCCTTTCGGAGTCCACCCAGGAGCTCATCGACCGCAGCATTGCCGAGTTGCTGAGCGCGCGCGGGCTGGATGTAGCGTCGCTTGGTCAGAGCGACCGCGTGGACGTCATTCGCCACCTCAACGGCAACGGGGTGTTCATGCTCAAGGGCGCCGTGGCCTGCGCTGCCACCGCGTTGGGCATCTCGGAGCCCAGCGTGTACCGCTACCTGCAAAAAGTCCGCAAGGAGGGCTAAACGTGATCCCTTGGGGACGAAGGGAAACGGATCATTTTTGTCGCATCGCTTGACAAAAGACCCTGCAGCTCGCACTGAACTGCCTCCCATTTCTTGGACATGAGAAATGGGAGGCTTTCTTTATGCGCG
>UQQL01000121.1 GCA_900543275.1 uncultured Collinsella sp.
TACCTCAGCCGCTCCGCGCGCCTGCGCACGGGCGACGTCATCGAGGGCTCGCTGCGTCCTTCGCGCGGCGGCGACAAGCGCGCCGGCCTCGCCAAAATCACGACCGTCAACGGTCTGGACCCCGAGCAGATTCGCAACCGTCCCAAGTTCGGCGACCTCACCCCGGTCTATCCCAACGAGCCGCTGCGCATGGAGCACGGCAAGGACTCTATTACCGGCCGCGCCATCGACATCGTGTCACCGATCGGCAAGGGCCAGCGCGGCCTGATCGTGTCCCCGCCCAAGGCCGGCAAGACCACGATCCTCAAGAAGATCTGCCAGTCTATCTCGATTAACAACCCCGAGGTGCACCTCATCTGCCTGCTCGTCGACGAGCGCCCCGAAGAGGTCACCGATATGCAGCGTTCCATCAAGGGCGAGGTTGTGGCGTCGACCTTCGATATGCCTGCCGACAACCACACCCGCGTGGCAGAGCTCGTCATCGAGCGCGCCAAGCGCATCGTAGAGCTGGGTGGCGACGTCGTGGTGGTGCTCGACTCCATCACGCGCCTCGCCCGCGCCTACAACTTGGCGGCGCCCGCCTCGGGCCGCATCCTTTCGGGCGGCGTCGATTCGGCGGCCCTATATCCGCCCAAGCGCTTCCTGGGTGCAGCCCGCAATATCGAGAACGGTGGCTCGCTCACCATCCTGGCCTCTGCCCTCATCGACACCGGTTCCAAGATGGACGAAGTCATCTTTGAGGAGTTCAAGGGCACCGGCAACATGGAGCTTAAGCTCGACCGCGACCTGGCCGACCGCCGCATCTTCCCGGCTATCGACCCCGTTGCCTCCGGTACGCGTAACGAGGACCTGTTGGTCGACGAGCAGATGCGTCCGTTTGTCTTTGGTCTGCGTCGCATTCTTGCCGGCATGAACAACACCGAGCGCGCAGCCGCATCGTTTATCAAGGGTCTTAAGGGCACCAACACCAACCAGGAGTTCCTGGTGCGTTCGGCCAAAAAACACAGCGACTACGAGCAGACGTTCTAGGTTGTCATCCACGCGCAGCGATAGTCATCAATGCGATAAAGGGTCGGGGCTTTGAGCCTCGGCCCTTTTCTATAGCGCCGCTCCGCGCTTATTTTTGACCGTAAGACCGACGAGCAGCAGGTTTCCCGTTTCAATCCGACATCGTCACTTGCAATCGACAGGACGGTTTCGCATAATAACTTTTAAGCTTCGCGACGGAAAACGCAGATGAAACGAACCATATACCGTTGCTTTGGGGCATAGCCCCGCTTCATCTTCTCTCGCGCAGCCAACTGAATGATGCGATTTGGGTGCTGGAAGATGGGGAGAGCTCATGGCTTCTTCTGATGCAACACAACGAGCAGTCCTTGCCGGACTTTCGTGCGGGATCGGCCTTGCCGCTCCCGTGGTTATGTATGCCGCGACGCTGCCGTTTTCGTCGGTGAACGAGACGGTCGTGGCGGGTGCAGTTCCCTTCGCCGTGGGCGCGGTGGCGGGCGTGGGTATCTATGCCGCCTCGCTGGGTATCTCCGAGTATCGTGCGCAGCGTGAAGAGCGTCTGTTCCAGCCCGATGCCATGGGCGGTGCCGCCAATCTCAATCAGCATCAAAGCGAGTTCAAGACCGCCTCGATTCCAGCTCAGCAGCAGGATGCGATTCCGTACGCTGCGGCTTCTGCTTCTCAGGCTCAGTCGGAGCAGTCTACCTCGGCATTCCTTTCCGGCCTGACTGGTGCGTTCCAGCGCCGTCATGCCGATGATGGTGTCCCTACCATCGCTCGAGCCGCAGATGCTATGGACGAGGCCGAGGCTTGGTCCATGATCGACAGCATGCTCGACGACGATTCGCCGGTGAGCTGCGACCCTGCACGCTCGCGCGACGTCTATCAAGTCGCCATCGACGAGCTCACCAACGGCGGGCAGACCGGCTCCTTCAATCGCGATGATATCGCCGCCGCGGCACGCGCCGTGTCGGGCTCCCAGGCCGCCCCTGCGGGCAGCACGGCGGCTTTCGTGGCACTCGTTGCCAATGCGGCGGTCAATAACGCCTACAGCGCTACCTCGGCGGACGCGAACGCTTCTGCCGATAATTCGTACGTTGATGAACCCATGACCGCGGACGAGGAGGCTGTTGCCGCCCGCCGTGCCGCCGAAAGCTCGCTTTGGGGCGCTCCTGCCCAGCAGCAGGCGGCTGAGGCTGCGCCGTACAATGCAAACCTCGCCAGCATGCCTATCATCTCCGGTGCCGCGGGCATCGATCTCGATGACCTCGATGAGCCTGCAGCCATCACCGCATCGATTGATGCCCAAGATCGCATCGACACCGGCGACCTTCCGGACGCCTCGCTCGAGGTTGATGTCCCCATGGCCGATTACTCGGGCCACGAGGGTATGTGGGCCGCCGCCACCGCGATTCTGGATGAGATTGACGAGCCTGCTCCTGTTTCAGCCCCCGCTCCCGTCGCTGCCCCTCAGCCTGCTGCACCCGCTGTCTCTTATACACATCTGACGCTG
>UQQL01000122.1 GCA_900543275.1 uncultured Collinsella sp.
CTGGTGATCTCCGCCTTGAGAGGGCGGCGTCCTAAACCGCTAGACGAACGGGCCACATGACATCTGCACTGCCGTGCTGCGAGGAAATATATTACGGGACAAAAAACGCAAGCGCAAGAAGAAATTCCAAATTGCCGAAATTTTGTCGCGAGGTTATGGAACGCGCAGGTCAACAAGGTAGCTAATTTGGGACGGGGCTATTTTAGCTACCCTAGGTGGAGATGAGTCAGGAGGGCTTCGCGGTTGTTGGGGATGTTGTCCTCGATCACGGCGTCGAGGGCGGCGTTGAGAAGCTGTCCCAGCTCCGGCCCCGGCTTGACGCCGGCGCGGATCAGGTCGCCACCATTGATGGCAAGCATCTTGAGTGTATAGGGCTCCCCCGCCTGCAGCAGATCGTGGGCGAGCGTACGCATCTCCTCGATCGTCTCGACGTAATAGAAGCACGAGGGCGCCTTGCCGAGCGTGTCGGCACGCTTAAGGTCCATGAGCTCGTCCATCAGACGCGGCGTATCGACACCCTCGCCCGAAAGCGCGCGCATCATATTGAGCAGGCAGGAGCGCCCGGGGCGCAGCGGCTTGTCATGGTATTTGATCAGCAGGCACACATCGCGCACCAAATCGTGCGAGAGCGCCAGGCGATCCATGATGACACGCGCCTTCTTGACGCCGAGCTCGGGATGACCGTAGAAGTGGCCGCTGCCGTCGTGATCGACCGTAAAGCACTCGGGTTTGGAAACGTCGTGCAAAAACGCCGCCCACATAAGGCTCGACGAGGGCGCGACGCCGTCGCACAGCGCCAGCTCCCCTGCCACCGTCAGCACGCGGGCGATATGCTCGTAGACGTTAAACGCATGATAGACGCTGCGTTGATCAAACCCGCGAGCGGACGCGAGCTCGGGCACGGCGGCGCAAACAAGCTCGGGGTAGCGCAGCATCGCGTCTCCCCCATGGCCGGTCGAAAGGATACCCTCGAGCTCAATGCCCACGCGCTCGCGCGCCACGGCATCGAGCAGCGGCGCGCACTCGGCAAGGGCACACTTGGTCTCGGGCTCAATCACAAAGTCTAGGCGGCAGGCAAAGCGCACCGCGCGCAACATGCGCAGGGCATCCTCGTTAAAGCGGCGCTTAGGATCACCGACGGCGCGAATCAGCTTGCGGTCTAGGTCGCCCTGGCCATCGTAGCGGTCGACAAGGCCGCGCTCGGGATGCCACGCCATGGCATTGACGGTAAAGTCGCGGCGCGCCAGATCGTCCTCAAGCGAAGCGGCGCGCTCCACACTCTGAGGATGACGACCGTCGGTATAGAAGCCGTCCAGGCGATAGGTGGTGACCTCAATGCGCTCGCCATCGCAAATAGCCGTAATGCCGCCAAATTTAATGCCCGACTCAACTACGGCAATACCGGCGGCCTCGAGTGCCGCCTTGGACTCCTGCCACAGGCCGCTACAGCACATGTCGACATCGTGGCTGGGACGTCCCATCAGGGCGTCACGTACCCAACCGCCCACGTACCAGGCCTCAAGACCGGCATCCTCGAGGGCTCGCAACACGCACAGAGAGGCGGCTGACGGCTGCGTAGCGTTGAGCGAAACATTGCACATTCCTGTGGCCTCCTGCAATTGCGGGCATATCGATTGATGGTTTCCATGAAGTCTAGCAAGAAATGAGAGCGGGCGCACACGCGAACGCGCTTCAAGCACGATTGGATCCCAAGGCATCGACTACAAACATGAAAAAGCACCCGCCTCGGCAATCCGAGACGGGTGCTCTACAAAGCAAAGATGCAAGGTCCGTGCGCTGCGTTAGCAGACCTGACGGATGGCGATGCCCTTCTGATACTCATCGACCTTAGCAAAATCGCCCAGACCCGGGCACTCGACCACGTTGGCGCCGGTGGCCATCGAGAGGCGCAGGGCGTCCTCGACGCGCTCGGGAGCGTCGTGCCACACGGACAGGAAGGCGGCCAGCGAAGAGTCACCGGCGCAAACGGTCGACAGCAGCTTGACCTCAAAGGTACGGTTGGCAAACCAGATGTGCTCGCCGTTGGAGAAGTACGCGCCGGCGCCACCCAGGGTCAACAGCACGTTCTTGGCGCCCTTGGCATGCAGTTCGGCCATCGCGCCCTTGACAGACTCGTCGTCGCCACCGCTCACCTTAATGCCAAAGATGTCGAGCAGCTCGTCGTCGTTAGGCTTAATGAGGAGCGGCTCCATAGCAATGAGGTCGGCCAACTGATGGCTCGAAATATCGAGCACGAACTCGGCGCCCTTTGCCTTAACGCGGCGAAGCACCTCGGCCAGG
>UQQL01000123.1 GCA_900543275.1 uncultured Collinsella sp.
TTACTACGCGTCTCGTGGGCTCGGAGATGTGTATAAGAGACAGGCTCCAAGCCCTAACGCAATGGCAATCAAGGTCAAAATCACGTAGACAGGCCAATGGCGCTTAATATACGAAAACACGTTGACTCCTTAGAGCTCCGTCTACGAACGGCGGATAACCTCGGTCACGACCTCGGATACCGTGGCAATGTTCGTCGGGTTGACATTGTGGGGCAGGTCGTCCTCGGTACGAGCGCAAGCCAGACGCGTGCCGTCCACGCCGGCGATGGTGAGGGCTCGGCGGCTCGCCTCGAGCGCGGCGTAGGCATCGGTCTTGGCATAGGGCATCTCGAGCGCGCCACAATCGACATGGAACGACTTGCACACCTTGCTGACCAGGTTCATGATGCGGCGATCGCCCTTGAGCAGCTGCTGTTCGCCCTCAACCGTCACCACCGAAAGCCTACCGGCGCCGACGGATTCAAGATTGATGAAGAAGACGCCGCGGAGCTTATCGCGATGCGAAGCCAAGAAGGCCTTCATACCGGAGCCATCACAATCCGAGGCGCCCGTTGCCACAAACCAGATATCGTGACCGAGCAGCTCATCGTCGCCCATAGAGGCGACAGCCGAGAGCATATCTTCGGAAGAAGCGCCGTCGGAAGACGTAGCGCCGCCCTTCCAGCCATCGTTATCGTCCTCGAAATTATCCCACGAACCGATGCCGCGACCGGACTTCTTGGCATCGTAATCGTCTTCGACGCCCAGCCAGTCACTCATGCTGTCCTGTTCGTTTTTCTTTTTACGACCGAACAGGCCGCCCAGGCCGCGCTTGCGAGACTTAGGTGCCGCAGGGGCGGGAGCCGAAATGGTCTCGATCGGCTGTGCGCCCGACGCAACGGGCATAGGAGGCGCAACGGGTGCCGATGTGGGTTCGGGACCCTGAGCGGTAGCAAAGGGGTCGTTGACCCGTGCGGAGGGATCGGGAAGGTCGAACAGCGACGTGCGAGACGCAACGTTTGTCTGCTTCATCGACGGCAGCGACGGATCGGGGACCGAAGCCAGCGGAGACGAGGAGGGTGCAGGCGACGGTGCCGACGCCGGATCGGGAACATTCATCTGCGGACGCGGCGATGCTTGGGAGGAAATCTGGGCCATAAGGGAATCGACCGTTTCGTCCTGAGTGGGAGCGACATTGGCAACCGTGGCACCGGAACCACTCGGGGTCGGCATGGTGAAAATCTGCGTGGAGTAAGGCCTCGACTCATCCGTCTCGGGAGTCTCGGAAACCGCAGGCACTTCCTCCTGCTCGACCTCGGTCGAATCACCTTGATCGGCTGCCGCGTATTGCTCTTCGTCAGAGTTGGCCTCGACGGACTCGTCCTCGGCAGCATCCTGAATTTCGGCAGCATCAATGGGCTCGTCATCGTCTGCCGCGTCGCCCTGCTCATCGGAAACAGGAAGGGGCTCGGCAATCGCGGTGCCTTGCTTTTCAAACGTTATCGTGGAATCGAACTGCGCGGCATCAAACGACATGGTGCTATCGACGTGCTGCTGAGCCTCGAAAGACGTCGTCGCCTCAACAACATCCGTGGACGCCGGTTGCTGGGACTCAAAGGACGTTGTAGCTTCGGCAGCGTCGACGGGCACGGACTGCATAGCCTCGTTCTGCTCGAGCTCTTGCGCCGCGCGCTCACGTGCCGCCTCGGCTGCCTGCTGCTGAGCGATAGCCTCCTGCTCGGCAGCCTCGCGTGCGGCAGCGCGCTTCTCCTCGAAATCGTCGACAAATTTCTTGCCCTTTGCAAGCGCACCCTTAAAGAAGTTGGAAGCACTGGCGCCAATCGAAGAGAACGCGGATGCAATATCGGCATGGGGCGTTGCCGCGGGAATCTCGGCCGAAAAATCAGTATCGCTCTCGTAAGACACGCGCATCGGCTGTTCAACGTAATCGTCGTCAGGCTCGTCCGCAACGTCTTGCGCCGGCGCGGCGGGGGCCAAAATGTCCAGTCCTGCCGCGGGATCGATCGCGGACACCGCCTCGGGCTCGGCAACGGCAGCGGTAACCGCGGCAGACTCATCATCCACGGTGACGGCGGGCGCAGGTGCAGTCACGACGGGGGCAGGCTCGGGCTCAAACGTCGGCTCCTCGCCCTCCTCGTAATCGAGCGTGCAGGACTCGGGAAGCATCCCGAGCGCACGGATGGCATCCGAACCAAAGCGGATGTTGCCGGCGGCATTGCGATAGAGCTTGGGCTCGGGCTCGGCCGCGACAGGCTCCTCCGCCTGTCTCTTATACACATCTGACGCTGC
>UQQL01000124.1 GCA_900543275.1 uncultured Collinsella sp.
CTCTCTCCGTCGTCGGCAGCGTCAGATGTGTATAAGAGACAGAGTAAAGCCCGTGGCCGTGGCCGTAAGCGAAGGGTCGTCGCAGCAGGTGAGTGTGACGGCAAACGGCTCGCCCAGGCGCGCCACGACGGATACATCAACAGCTCGGCGGCGCAGCACATCGCGCTTGAGCGCGGCGCTGGCAGCGTCAATAGCGCGCTGGCTTCGAATCACGCGCACGCGGCAGCCCTCGGGCATGCTACGGGGCACGCGACACTCGATAACATCGCCGGCAGCGGCATCATCGGCGGCGATGGTGGTCAGGAACTGGTCGAACTCATCGTCGTGGCGAAGCTCCAGCAGGTCGCCCTTGCCCACGGGCTCAAACAACTCAATGCGGGCGATGGCGGCGCGGCGACGGCGGTCGTCGGGCTTGAGTCCGCGCACATCGCGGTTGGCCAGGCGGCTGCCGAGCACCGTGCCCACGATCTGGCCGCGGTTGTTGGAGCGCTCGTAACTCATCATCTCGTCACCCGAGGCGCCGTCTTGGTAGGCGTGCGTAAAGTCACGGTTAAAGCAGCGCTTGAGCTGGCGCTGACGGGCGGCTTCCTCGTCCTTAGAGGTCGAAACATCGGCCAGCATATCGTCAATCTGATGACGATACACGTCGACGATGGAATACACGTAATCGGGAGCCTTCATGCGGCCCTCGAGCTTGAGCGATGCGGCGCCGGCGTCATACAGACGGCGAACAAGCTGCGAAGTGTTGGTGTCGCGCGGGCACAGCGCGCGCTCGCGACCGGCAGGGGAGAGCGAGCGGCCGTTCTCGTCGATCAGCTCGTAAGGCAGGCGACAGGGTTGAGCGCACATGCCGCGGTTGGCCGAGCGGCCCGCCATGGCAAAGCTCGAAAGCAGACACAGGCCAGAGTAGCAAAAGCAGATGGCGCCATGGCTAAAGACCTCAAGGTCCACATCGGGCGCGGCATCGTGAATGGCGGCAATCTCGTCGATGGAAAGCTCGCGCGAGAGGGTCACGCGGTCGGCGCCCTGCTCGCGGCACCAAAGGGTTCCGCGGTCGTCGTGGATGTTTGCCTGGGTCGAGATATGCGTCTCGATGCTGGGCATCGTGCGCTTGACCTCAAAGAACAGGCCCCAGTCCTGGATGATGAAGGCGTCGGCGCCCAGCGTGGAGCAGCGATGGATGAGCTGCAGCGCATCGCTCATCTCGGATTCCTTGATGACGATGTTGACCGTGACGTAGACGCGCGAGCCGGCCAGATGCGCGGCGCGGCAGGCCTGCTCAAAGGCCTCGTCGGTAAAGTTGGTGGCCTTGCGGCGGGCGTTGAAGCTGCCCATGCCGCAGTAGATGGCGTCTGCCCCGGCGGCGAGCGCGGCGGCAAAGGGCTCCGGGCCTCCGGCGGGCGCCAAAAGCTCGGGTCTGCGGTTGGTGGTTCGACTGGCGGTTGCGGTCATATCCTGCCTTTCAAAATGCTCAGATACTCAAAAGTATAGTGGTGCCGTCGCGGCAGGCGATGCCCGTGCTCTAAGCGGGATAAAGTCTTCAGCAGCTTGGACTGGCTGCTTCACATGAGAACCGTTCAGCGGTCCGGGGAAACCGTTGGACGATAAAATATTCTCGCAACGTGATAATAATCTTGCATCGCGCGGAAACCTTGAGTACTATCCCAATCAAGCGCGGTGTTCAGACCGAACTGTGCCTCCCGGTGTGAACGCCGCGCTCCCGTTCCCTTTTACTTGTAAGGAGAAAAACATGAGCAAGACCGTCGTGTCTTCCGATAACGCACCCGCAGCCATCGGCCCGTATTCCCCCGGTATCCAGACTGGCAACATGGTGTTCCTGTCCGGCCAGCTGGGCATCGACCCCGCAACCGGTAAGATGCCCGAGGGCGTCGAGGCCCAGGCCAAGCAGTCCCTTGCTAACGTCGAGGCCCTGCTGACCGCTGCCGGCGCCACGTTTGCCGATGTCGTCAAGACCACGGTCTACCTGGCCGACATCGCCGACTTTGCCGCCGTGAACGAGATTTACGCCTCCAAGTTCGAGGCTCCGTTCCCCGCGCGCAGCGCTTTCCAGGTTGCCGCCCTTCCGGCTGGCGGTCTGGTCGAGATCGAGGTTGTCGCCGCTCTCTAAGGTGTTGGTAACAACTAAACATGACATGCAAAAAGACCCTGCAGCGCGTGTGAACTGCGTCCCAAATCTTGGACGCCCTAAATAGCGACTAGGCCGCGAGGGCC
>UQQL01000125.1 GCA_900543275.1 uncultured Collinsella sp.
TACTACGCGTCTCGTGGGCTCGGAGATGTGTATAAGAGACAGGTCTACCACCTTGCAACCTGCTGGGCGTCCGTGTGCAGCCGGCTGCACCACGTCTGCGAGTCCGACCCCGGTAGCCGCGAGGCCCTGTCGGCCGCAATCGACGAGGGGGTCGCGCGCGACCTCGCCCGCGCCCTCAAGAACGGGAACAGAGGCATCGAGGTCAGGGCGTTCTTCGATATAGCTCTGCGCAACTGGTCCGTTCTTGGCGGCTTCACCTACACATACCGGTCCCTCATGGACGTCGTCGACCTCGCCGACGAGTGGCCGGAGACGGCGCGCTCGCGCGAGGACCTGAAGGCCTGTCTATGGTCCATTTCCGACGCTCGGGGCGGTGAGTGACGTGGGCCGATACCGCGGCACCGCGATCCTCGCGGCGGCGTTCGCCGCCGTCATCGATATAGTCTGCTACCCGATAGTGGCCCCTGCGACCTCTTGCATGGTCGCGGGGGCCGCTTTCGACTGGATGGGCTGGCTCGATGCGATGGGGTTCGACCTCTGGGCGGCATTCTGGACCTCAGGCGAATGGTTCGGTCACGTTCCGTTCATGCTCGCCGGGTTCGCTTTGACGTTCCTGGTCCTGTTCGGCTACTCGGTGGCCAAGGAGGGGGAGCGCACGCGCGAGGTCGACCGAGGCATCTACGGCGACGCTCGCGTCATCCGGGGCGCGGCGGAGCTCAACCGCCGGAACGACTTCTGGGACGGAACCGGTATGCCGGAGAGGGCCGGCCTTGTGCTCGGCGCGGACGCAAGGGGCTACTGGTTCGATTCATCCGTACCGCATGCTTTGACCTGCGGAAAGACGGGGTCTGGTAAAACCCAGCTGCAGGTCCTGGAGACCATGCATCTGGCGATGGCGGCCGGTTGGAACGTCGTCTCCACGGGTAAGCCCGAAGTCCTTGAGCTCACCGCCTACAAAGCGAGAGAGCTCGGTTACGAGACCGTCGTCCTCGACCTGACGGGATACCCCGGCGCCAGCCGGTACAACCCCATCGGGCTCGTCGCCGACGCCGTCGAGGCGGGCGATACCGATGCGGCCGTGAGGACGGCCCGCCAGGTGGCCGTCGACCTAATACCGCTCGGTGGCGAGAAGAACACCTACTTCCCCAAGGCCGCCCGCAACATGCTCGCCGCCTGCATCCTCGTCGTCTGCACGGCCGATATTCCCCGCAATCAGAAGAACCTCGCGAGCGTCGCCGCGCTCGTCGATCGCGGGACCGCCGGCGACGACCCGAAGGACCCGTCGGCCCCTCTCAAGGACTACATCCGCGGCCTCGGACCGACGCACCCGGCATTCTCGCCGGCATCCGACCTCCTCGGAGACGGCGGCGCGACGACGGCCGGCAAGAACGTCGTCTCCACGCTCAAGGAGGCCCTGGGCATCTTCTCGGACGGCGCTCTTCGCGCGGTTACATCCGAGAGCGCCGTCTCCATCCGAGATCTCATCGATAAAAAGACGGTTCTGTACATCGAGATGCTCGACGAGGGCGACCCGTACGGGGTCGTCTACACCTGCTTCCTCAACCAGTGGTGGCAGGTGGCGCAACAGGTCTGCAAGGAGAACGGCGGCCGGATGCCCCACGAGACTGCGCTCGTGCTCGACGAGATCGGCAATTTGAACGTCAAGGTCGCGTGCCTTCCGGCCATCGCGACGCTCGGACGAAGCATGAGGATCCATGAGTACCTGTTCGTCCAGAACCTCAAACAACTCAACGCGTACAACGAGCCGGGCGACGGCGGTGCCGGACGCGACAAGCTGATAGGCTCCATCGGCACCAAGGTCGCCCTGTCCCTCTCCGAGCCCGAGGATTTCAGGTTCTTCACGGCGCTCGCGGGGAAGAGGACGGTTCGCTCCATGGGTACGTCCAGCCAGCAGGGCTCGGGACGGTCGTCGTCCGGCACGAGCTACAGCGAGACGGCCGTGCCCCTGATAAACGAGTGGGAGTGGCAGCAGCGCATCCCCATCCGCGATGGCCTCATCGCCGTCAAGGGCGGGGAGAACTCCAAGCCCGGGCGCGAGGGCGTCTTCGAGTTCCCGCTCGACTACGCCAACCGCACCCCGGCGGGCGCGTTCTTCGGGCTCGGAGACGAGGAGGACGAGCGCGAGAAGCGGGCGGCCCACTACGCCCGCGCCAAGGCCGCGGCTGTCTCTTATACACATCTCCGAGCCCACGAGACGCGTAGTAATCTCGT
>UQQL01000126.1 GCA_900543275.1 uncultured Collinsella sp.
CGTCGGATGACTTGAAGAAGGGGGAGGCCTCGCGGCCTCCCCCTTTTTTGCGTTTACGGGCAACATTTCTTATGCAATTAAATCAATTTAATCATCCACCGCTGAATATAGACGTTCACCGTTCTTTGGTCGGTTCTCTGTTCTCAATGGACTAATATTTGCTTTAGCGCACTGCTGCGCTTGTCCTGTTTTTACACGGGTCGTTTTATTGATTGTGACGGAAGGACTCACATGGCAGATGTTCATGAGCTGCTTGATACTTGGATTGCCAATGTCAAGGACGAGGAGCTCCTCGCTGAGCTCAACACGATGAAGGAGCAGGGTGATGAGGACGCCATCACTGACGCTTTCTTCCAGGATCTCGCCTTCGGTACCGCTGGTCTTCGCGGCACTATCGGTGCGGGCACTAACCGTATGAATATCTATACGGTCGGTCGTGCGACCCAGGGATTCGCTGACTATCTCAATGCGACCTTTGAGCATCCGACGGTTGCCATCGCTCGCGATAGCCGCAATAAAGGTGAGCTGTTCGTTAAGACGACGGCTGCCATTCTTGCAGCAAATGGCGTGACTGCCCTCGTGTATCCCAAGATTTCTCCTGTGCCGACGCTCTCCTGGGCCGTCCGTGATCTTAAGTGCTCCGGTGGCATTTGCATGACCGCTAGCCATAACCCGGCGCCGTATAACGGCTATAAGGCCTATGGCCCCGATGGCTGCCAGATCACCAGCGAGGCCGCCGATGCAATTTCTAAGGCTATCGCCGAGACCGATACATTCACCGGCGTGAAGTCCATGGACTTTGATGAGGCTCTTGAGCAGGGTCTGGTTAAATGGATCGAAGGCTCATGCCTCGAGCGTTATTACGACGCCGTTCTCGCGCGCGGCGTGACCAACCTTTCTGCCGAGGAAATTGCCGGCGCGCCGCTCAAGCTTGTCTATACGCCGCTGAATGGTACCGGCCTCATTCCCGTTACCACGGTGCTCGAGCGCGCTGGCATCACCGATGTCACGGTTGTTCCCGAGCAGAAGGAGCCTAACGGCGATTTCCCGACCTGCCCGTATCCTAACCCCGAGATCCGTCAGGCCATGCAGAAGGGCATCGATCTCTGCGAGCAGGTTCACCCTGATTTGCTGCTTGCAACCGATCCCGACGCCGATCGTGTTGGCGTTGCCGTTAAAAATGGCGATGACTATCTGCTACTGACCGGCAATGAGATGGGCGTTCTGCTGCTCGACTATATCTGCAAGACCCGTGCTGCCTGCGGTGAGGACCTCACTAAGAAGGTTGTCGTTACTACTATCGTTTCTTCCGCCATGGTTGACGCTCTGGCCGACGAGTACGGTTTTGAGCTCCGCCGCTGCCTGACGGGCTTCAAGTACATCGGCGACATCATTACTTCTCTTTCCGATGCTGGCGAGGTCGATCGCTTTATCTTTGGTTTCGAGGAGAGCTACGGCTATCTGGCCGGCGACCACGTGCGCGACAAGGACGCCGTGAGCACTTCGCTGCTGATTTGCCAGATGGCGCAGTATTACAAGCTCCAGGGTAAGAACCTCGCCGATGCGATGCACGAGCTGTACGAGAAGTATGGCTACTACCACAACAAGACGATTTCGCTGAGCTATCCGGGTGCTGAGGGTGCGGCAAAGATGGCCGGCATCATGTCCGGTCTGCGCGAGAACCCGCCTGCGGAGCTTGCTGGGTCCAAGATTGAGGCCGTCGTGGACTACAACACCTGCGTGAACGGCCTGCCGAAGGCTAACGTCATTGAGTTCGATCTTGAGGGCGGCAACAAGGGTATTGTTCGTCCTTCCGGCACCGAGCCCAAGATTAAACTGTACATCTTCGCCAAGGGCGCGGATGCCGCCGAGGCTGATGCAGCACTTGACGCGATCGAGGAATCCGGTCGCAAGCTGTTGGCCTAAGGCTTTGAAAGCCTATTTCTATAGATAGACGGAGGAGGGGATCTCGGAAACGAGGTCCCCTCTTTATTACCGGTAAATACAGCTGAGAATTCCGAATTGTGTAGGAAATGTGTACGCCCAGATTCCCGCCCCCGGCGCCCCTCCGGTCTGGCAATATATCTCCTTGCCGCGCGGC
>UQQL01000127.1 GCA_900543275.1 uncultured Collinsella sp.
GACGCCGCCCTCTCAAGGCGGAGATCACCAGTTCGAATCTGGTACGGGCTACCACGCATCTGATACCCGGTCTTTCCACGGAAGACCGGGTTTTTTATTATCAAACAACTGTCTGTCATTCCCGTTTGAACAAGAGCTTTGCGTTCTGCTTATGGCCCTTACGGGTACAATAACCAAGATATTTTGACTGTTAGAAGGAGTCTCATGACGGAGTCCTCTCAGCATACGTCCAAGCCCCAGGTCGAGGTTGAGGCCTCGGGCGGCGATGACAATAAGAGCGCACGCCGCGGCGCAATCTTTATCGGCGTTGTGCTGGTGGGTTATATCGTCTATCTGGTGGTAACCGGGCAGATGGGGCAGTTCTGGGCTGCTATGTCGAGCGTCCAGGCGCCCTGGCTCGTTGTCGCGTGTCTTTGCATGTTCATGTATCTGTTCTTTGGCATTGTGGCCTATGCGATCGCCGTCTGGCTCGACCCCAATTCACCCGTCGGCATTCGCGACCTGATCTCGGTCGAGGCGAGTGGCATCTTCTTTGGCAACCTGACGCCCATGATGATGGGCTCTACGCCTGCCCAGATCTACCGCCTGACCAAAGCGGGCCAAAACGTGGGCGAAGCGGGTGCCACGCAGTTCACCCGATTTATTGTGTATCAGTTTGGCCTAGTTGCCTGGGGCGCTATCCTATTGCTTGCTCGCATGCCGTTTTTTGCCGAGCGCTATGGCGACATGACGCTGCTGTGCGTCTTTAGTTTTGGCGGTCACTGCTGCATCCTGCTCGGCATCTTCGCCGTCGCGCTCATGCCTAAGACCGTCACGCGCGTCGCCCATTGCATCATCAATTGGCTCGAGCGCATAGGTGTCTCGGCCACTAAGATCGATGGATGGCGCTCGTTTGTCGATGGCGAGATCTACTCCTTCTCCGAGAAGTTCAAGCTTTCGGCCGGACATTTTTCTTCCATGCTGCTCACCGTGTTTATCACCATGCTGCAGCTCGCGTTTTTCTATCTGGTGCCGTATTTTCTGATGCTCGCCTTTGGCCACCACGAGGTCGACTTTTTCTCGGTCATGGCCGCGAGCGCCTTTGTCCAGCTGCTGAGCTCTGCGGTTCCCTTGCCCGGTGGAACTGGTGGCGCTGAGGGCGGCTTTGCTTTGTTCTTGGGTCATTTCTTTGGGTCGGCTTCGACCGCCGGCTATCTGCTGTGGCGTCTCATTACGTTTATCGCGCCGACCATTTTGGCTGCGCCCCTGCTGGGCCTTAAGAGCGCCCACAACGAGAGTATCCATGCGCGCTGGGATCGCGTGATGCGCAAGCTCGGACGAACGCTTCAGACGCCCTCTGCGTCCAATAAGCCGCACCCCACGAATGCTGTTACCGTCGATCCCAAGAAGCACGCTCAGAAGGCTTCTGGGACCGCTAAGCCGGCTCATAAAGCCTATGTGCGCCAGACAGGCGACGGTATCCGCGTATCTCCGTCGGCACTCAATAAGAAGAAGCACCCTAAGTCGCAGTAGGGCAGTCGTGCGTTCTTCATGATGCGGGGCATATTTGTGCTGTATGGGGGATAATCCTCTTACGTAGATTATCTCTCATCTGTTGATGAATGCCCGCATATCGAAGGGACACGCCCATGGCCACCAGCAAACCGCGTATTGATCGCCGCATCGTTCGCAGCCGCAATGCCATCCTTTCCGCTTTCGAGCGACTGCTGATGGAAAAGCCTCTGGCAGATATTACGGTGAGCGCCATTGCGCGCGAGGCCAATGTCGACCGTAAGACATTCTACGTGCACTTTGGCACGGTCGACGGCTTGCTGGATGCCATTGCCGTCGATGTAGTCGAAATGATCGTCGACTCGGTCGAGAAAACGCTTGCCTCCATGGACGGCGACACCAACGAGCGCGCCCTGGGCGCGGCGGCGACCTTCTTTAAAACCGTTAACGAGGCACTGTGCAACAACCTGCTGCTCAATCGCCAGCTCATCGAAAACATTCCGCTCGATGATTTTATGGCTCGTCTTCGTGCGCCGCTCGAGCACGAGATTGCCGAGCGCGATCTGCTGCCCCACGGTCTCAAGGACGAGATGTTCGACTACTATCT